>SICM01000186.1 GCA_009694805.1 Candidatus Latescibacterota bacterium | reverse complement strand
TACTTCAGGTCATAGACGGCATGGGATGATCTTTGGATAGCCATACCGTCAATATATCAAACCCAAACCACGATTATCAACTCAAAACCCCCGCTTTCCTCCCCTCAGTAGAACTGAGGGGCATCCAGCGGGTCTTTTAGTGAAAGCATTCCCCGCAAACACGCGATAACTGCCCCGTTCTCACCCCAAAACCGGCTGAATCTCAGCATACAAAAAAAGCACCAGGATGTCCATCCCTTTTTAAAACAGAGAGGGGTGAAGATCACACTTCAGGGTATGACAGGAACTTCATCGGGATGGGACAGGCACGTCTCAGTTTTGTCCGAAACGGATCTTCGCAACGTCCTTCCCCTTGGTTCATTTTAATATAACTATATATTAATATTTTATTTGAAAGCTTAATGAGATAAACCTGGGCCCGTTTTCTAATTGGCACAAAAGTTGCAAGTTTTGAATTATGGACCGGATACCTCAGGGTACGACGTGTCTGATGAGAGGAAACGATTCGAAAAAAATGATTTCCGCTTCTAAAAAATGATTGACAATAAAAGAGAATTTTTTTATGTTCAAGGTGCTGAGAATGAGTCTCAATAACGGCACAGGTTTAAAAACGGCGTGGAAATCGCGCGATGGAGGCTGAAAATGGTATCCAGGACAGCCATGTCTGAGACATCCAAACAATCCGCTCTTCAGCCTTCGCCAAGGCTGACGCTTGCCGATATCCCGGTGGGAAGGAAGATCATCATCGAATCGCTGCCAGATCGCACGGCTTTCGGGCGCCGACTCATGGAGATCGGCCTTCTTCCGGGTCACGAGGCCACGGTCATGGGCCGTGCGCCGCTCAGAGATCCGATTCAGATCCGCATCTTCGGGGCGCTCATGGCCATCCGAAGGTCCGACGCCCTGTCCATACACGTCTCCCTCCTCTCTGATGCCCACTGAAACAGATATAGAGCCGCTGATCGCCCTGGCAGGCAGCCCGAACACCGGCAAGACCACCCTCTTCAACCGCCTGACGGGCCTCTCCAGAAAGGTGGGCAACTTTCCCGGCGTCACCATCGCTCGATCCGAGGGGGAGTTGCGCCTTCCGGGCGGGACCTCTGCCCGCCTCATCGACCTGCCCGGCGCTTACAGCCTTCAGGCCCTCTCCCCGGAAGAGCGGATCGCCCGCCAGATCCTGCGTGGGGAGGCCGGAGAGGCCCGGCCCGACCTCGTGGTGGCCGTCGTCGCCGCCCCCCAGTTATCCCGCCATCTCTTCCTGGTGACCCAGCTCAAGGAGCTCGGAATCCCCGTCATCGTCGCGCTGAACATGGTGGATGAGGCGCGGTCGGAGGGCGTTCAGATCGACGTCAAACGCCTTGAGGAAGAGCTCGGCCTCCCGGTCGTGGCCTGTTCCGCCCGGACGGGCGAGGGAATAGAGGACCTTCTCCACACCATTCAGGACAGGGACCGCTGGCCGCGCCTCCCCGACACGTGGCAGGACTCGGATGACCCCGGCAGGATCGTGGGACGATACCGGGATGTCCAGCGCATGACGGACCGGAGCAGGGCGACGCATTCCGGGGTGCCCCGCTCCACCCTGGTCCTGGACAGGATTCTGACCCACGTCGTGGCCGGCCCGCTGATCTTCCTCGGTGTGATGGCCCTGGTCTTCCAGTCCATCTTCACCTGGTCCGGCCCGGCCATGGACCTGATCACCGCCGGTTTCGACCGCCTCGCCGCAGCCGTCGTCGCCCTCCTGGGGGAGGGGATGCTCTCGGACCTGCTGGCGGACGGGGTCATCGCCGGCGTCGGCTCCGTCCTGGTCTTCCTCCCGCAGATCCTCCTCCTCTTCTTCTTCATCTCCCTGCTCGAAGAGTCGGGCTACATGGCCCGCGCCGCCTACCTGATGGACCGGCTGATGGGCTGGGTCGGGCTGTCCGGGAAGGCGTTTCTCCCGCTGATGAGTTCAGCGGCGTGCGCCATCCCCGGCATCATGGCCACCCGCACCATTGAGGACTCGCGGGACCGCCTGGCCACCATCCTCGTCGCCCCCCTGATCACCTGCAGCGCCCGGCTCCCGGTCTACGCCCTGATCATCCACGCCTTCATCCCGGCCAGGCCGGTCTGGGGCATCTTCGACTACCGGAGCCTCACGCTGCTGGCGCTCTACCTCGGCGGCCTCCTCTCGGCCTTCACGATGGCCTTCATCTTCAAGCGTACCCTGCTCAAGGGCAGGGGCGTCCCCCTGTTGATCGAGATGCCCTCCTACCGGACGCCCCACTGGCGGAACGTCGGGATGGAACTCTGGACCAACGGTCGCTCCTTCGTGGAGCGGGCCGGGTCCGTCATCCTGGCGATCTGCATCGTGCTCTGGTTCCTCGGCGCTTACCCGAAAGCAGACCCGCTCGCCCTCCAGCGTCTGCCCCCTGAAGAACGGGCGACCGCCCAGATCGACCAGAGCCTGCTGGGGAGCATCGGCCGGGGGATCGAGCCTGCCCTCCGGCCGCTGGGGTTCGACTGGAAGATCGGCATCGGCATCCTGACCAGCTTCGCGGCGAGGGAAGTCTTTGTGGGGACGATGGGGGTGGTCTACGGGGTGGGGAAGGAATCCGACGAAAACAGCGAGTCGCTGCAGGAGAAGTTTCAAAACGCCCGACGGCCCGACGGCTCGAAGGTGTTCACCTTTCCGGTCGTGCTGTCCCTGCTGACCTTTTACATGCTGGCCTGCCAGTGCGGCGCCACGCTCGGCGTGGTCAGACGAGAGACCGGGGGCTGGAAATGGCCCCTGTTTATGTTCTCTTACATGAGTGTACTGGCCTACACCGCCGCCTTTCTGGTTCGGGTGGGCGCGACGCTTGCAGGGGGGTGATCGATGCTCCAGAGCCTGACCGCTTACGCCATCGTCTTGCTGTCCACGTTCTATCTGGTGCGCCGGACGGTCCGCAAAAAAGGCGGGAACTGCTGCGGGTCCAGGGCCTGCCCCAAAACCCCGCAGCCGCTCCTGCAGGTCGGCCCCCCGGTGGAATGAAGAGCAGGATCAGAAATCAGAGGATACAATCGCCCCCCTGGTTTCGTCCAGACTGAAAGAGAGGTGATGTTCTGGCCCAAATGCTGATCCGCATAACACATAAAGAGGGCTACCGGTTCGTGCCCATCACAGCTCGTCACCGATAGCCCACAGAGAAGCAGGAAGGACCCTCAGTCCGCCGTGACGGAGGACTGCAGCCCTCTCTGTTTTCTCCAGCGCAGAATATAACGTTTTCGGGTGACCAAGTCAACCCGGACGCCATAGAGAGGGGATTCGGACATGAATCAGGTTCTGATGCGTATAGCGATGATCTTTTGCGCGGTCGCCGCGTTCTTCTGCCACTCTGCCCAGGCCGCCGAGGTGGGCAGGATTGAAGGCCTCGTGACGGACGCCCGGACTGGCGAGCCCCTGTTGGGCGTCAACGTCGCCGTGGAAGGCACGCGCCTGGGCGCGGTCACGGACGCCAGTGGCGCTTATCAGGTGCTCAACGTGCAGCCCGGCGTCTACACGCTGAAGGTCTCGCTGATCGGCTATGAAAAGGCCTCCCGGCGCGGTGTGGGTGTGAGGGCGGGAGAGGCCGTAACCGCCCCGATCTCCCTGCAGGCCGAGGCCGTGAACGTGGAGGGGATCGAGGTCGTGGGCCGGAAACTGGATCAGACCGTGCTCAAGCTGCCCGCGTCCCTCCACGAGACCCCCCGCAGCATCTCGATCATCAGCCCCGCGCGTATCCGGGAGCAGAACTTCACCACCCTCGCCTCCACGTTCAACTACGTCCCCGGCGTCTTCGCCAACAGCTACGACCAGGGGGGGTATCATTTCTACTCGCGCGGCTTCCGCATGGCAGCGGACGACACCCGCATCGACGGGTTTCAGGGCTTCGCCGTGGATGGCGGATTCACCCCGAGCCTGTTCGGCGTCGAGCGCGTCGTGGCCCTCCGGGGCCCCTCGGGCCTGCTCTACGGCGCTTCGGGCTCTCCGGGCGGCATGCTGAATCTGGTCACCAAGAAGCCGCAGGAGACCCCGGCCCGACGGCTCGACCTGCGCCTCGGCCCCTACGGCGGCAGCCGCGTGGGCAACCGCGCCACGTACGGCGTGGACCTCGATGCCACCGGCCCGATGACCCGGGATGGGCGCGTGCTCTACCGCGCCCTGTTCAGCGCGGAGCACACGGGGCATTTCACCGCCAATGTGATGGACCGGAACGTCTACGGAAACCTCTCCATGACCTACAAGCTCGACCCCAAAGGCCGTCACACCTTCACGCCGATGGCGCAGATCTTGCATCAGTGGCGTCCGGCGGGGCGCGCGCGGGTCGTCTCGCCCGCCACATCGCGCACCACCAATGACGGCCGGAGCGACATCGTCACGAGCGACCTTTCATCCCACGATGTAAACCTCTCCGGGGGCGGACGACAGGACGACTCGTTTGTGGGGGGCTTCGACCTCAACCTCCAGCCCACGAACGGACTGCGGCTCAACGGCGCCTACCGCTACGTGGCCTACGACACGAACATCAACCAGTTCACCCCCGATGCGGCCACGCTCAGGCAGAACGATCCGAACGACCCGAAGAACTGGGTGGTCCAGCGTCGCCAGTCCAAGAGCGTCCTGGAGCGGTGGAACCACGGCTTCGACGTCAATGCCACCTACGATTTCAGGCCGGCGAATAGACGGTGGAAGAACCTCTCCCAGTTCGGGATCAACGCCCTCAGTGCCGGAACGGACCGTTCGGCCAGTTCAGGCAACGGCCCCGCGCAGTCGCCGATCAACCTCTATACCGGCCAGACGACGCAGACGCTGAACGACGCGAATCCGACGCTCACCGAAGCATTCCTCACCAGCAACTTCCGGTGGAATACCTACCTTCAGAACCAGACCTCGCTCGCCGATGACCGCTGGCTGCTCACGATGGGCCTCGGTTATGCGCAGGAGGACTATGGCCGGGATTACAGCCGGACAGCCACCCTCCCCCCGGCCAACCTGGACAAGATCACAGCCACGCGCAAGGGCAGACCTACCCCGAACGCCGCCCTGGTCTTCAACCCCGCGAAACAGATCTCCCTCTACGCCAGCTACTCGACGAGCTACGCGCTCCCCGGCGGCGAATATGAGGACAATACCGGCGCCACGGGCGTCTTCGACCCGGAGACCGGCGTGAACTATGAGACGGGCGCCAAGTTCGACATCCCGGGAAAGTCCGCCTCCCTCACCCTGAGCGTCTTCCGGGCCGAGCGGACCAACGCCCTCATCCAGTCCGCAGCCACGGACCTGAACGTGCGCGGCAACCGGTACTACACCCAGGCGGACGGCCAGGGGATCCTCAGCCGGGGCGTGGAGGTGGGCGCAACGCTGGCGCCAAAGCCCAACTGGAATCTCGCCGCGACCGGCGCCTACATCAACGCGGAAAACCGCAGCCTGAGCGACGTCGTCAGTAACGGATCGCCTGCCGACAAGACGCCGACCTGGTCCTTCTCGCTCCAGAATCGGTATGACGTGACCGAGGGCCGCCTGAAGGGGCTGGGCCTCAGCCTCGGCCTCGTCCGGCAGACCGAGCGCCTGTCCGCCATTCGCACGTCCGTAGCCCCGGACCCGCTCGTCCTGCCCGCGTTCACGCGCGTGGACGCCGGGCTGTTCTACCGCGTCAATGCCAGCGTCGATTTCGGCATGAACGTCGAAAACCTGCTCAACGAGCAGATCTTCGTCGGCGGATCGACCGGCGCGAGCATCGAGATCGCCGCCCCGCGCAGGGCCACCCTCCGCGTCGGCTACCGGATCTGACGATCTGTCCGGAAACGCCATCACCCGACAGGGGCGACCGGCCGGTCGCCCCTGTCGCGCTGTTTGGACCGTCAAATCTCCTGAAGGACACGAAGTGACCTTTCGGAAAATCGTCTTCTACCTCCACCTCCCCACCGGGGTCACCGCCGGCCTGGTCATCCTCAGCATGTCCGTCACCGGCGTCCTCCTGGCGTTCCAGCGCCAGATCACGGCGTACCTGGACCGGGAGGCCGCCACCGTGTCTCCCCCCGCGTCCGATGCGCAGCGCCTCAGTCTGGATGCCCTGGTGGCGAAGGCCCGCGAGGCGGTCCCGGAGGGCCAGCCAGCCAGCGTCATCCTGCGCCCTGACCCGACGACTGCGGCGACCGTCAGCTTTGGCCGTGAGAAGGGCGTCTATGTGGATCCCTACACCGGCGCGGTGAAAGAGGGGTCGAAGGCCGCACGGACCTTCTTCCGTGAGGTGGAGGACTGGCATCGCTGGTTCGGCGCGGGTGAACAGAATCGCGCGGTCTGGCGCGCGGTCACAGGCGCGTGCAACGCCGCCTTCGCCTTCATGGTCGTCACAGGCTTCTACCTCTGGTGGCCACGCCGGTGGACGCGCCGGATGCTCCGGTCCGTGGCGGTGCCCGACTTCAAGCTGCGGGGCAGAGAGCGAGACTGGAACTGGCACAACGCGTTCGGTTGCTGGTCTGCCCCGGCGCTGATCTGCATCACCCTGACCGGCGTGGTGATGTCCTATCCGTGGGCCAACAACCTGATCTACACGCTCACGGGCAGCGAACCGCCCCCGCCACGGCCTCAGGAGTCCGCTGAGGGACGGAGGGGGCCTGCGCGCGCGGACGCGGAGCGTAAACCTCGCGGGGGGGAAAACGCCCCGGGAGGAGGGGGCGCTTCCACGGAAACTCCCTGGTCCTCCCCGAAGCCCGCCAGCCTGGACACGCTCTTCGCCGCCGCCGTAAACCAGTCACCGCGCTGGAAGACCATCACCCTCCGCCTGCCTCAGCGTAGCGCGCCCAGCGTGACCGTCACCATTGAGGAGGCCGACGCCCCGCACCCCTTCGCCCGGTCCTCCCTCACCCTGAACGCCGCGACCGCCGGGGTGGTCAAGTGGGAGCCGTTCAGCGGCTACAACCTGGGCCGCAGGATCAGATCCTGGGTGCGGGCGACCCACACCGGCGAGGCGGGCGGTCTGATCGGCCAGGTCATTGCCGCCCTGGCCGCCGAAGTGGGGGCGGTGATGGTCTGCACCGGCCTTTCGCTCGCGTGGCGTCGTTTCCGAAACTTCCGTACACGCAACGCCAGGGCTGCAAACGTCTCTGCCGAGGGGGCAGCCCCGATCCCGCACAGTGTCCTTTCCGAAGACGCAAACGACAGAGGGTGAGCCAGGCGTCGCCCCTGTCGGGCCATCTGGACCGTCAAAATTTTTGAACAAAATGAACTTTTGGAAAAGAGTCTCCGGTCGGTTTGGCGGAGAATCTGACAAAAAATATTGACAAATTCATTCTCTTTTGTTATCTTGTGTCCTGTGTCGCCTGCAAATTTCCATTTGCTGGCGTTCACGATTTACGATCTCGATCACCCTCCCTCGACTCTCCCCCTTTTTTCACAGGCGTCTTCTCGGACGACCTGGTGATATTCTCCCCCTGTATTCCTGAAATCTGTCGCACTTATATCTGTCACACTTACATCGGAAAGCCGGATGGAGGCATTGGACTATTCCATCCGTACAGGATTTCCTCTGTCGGGACGTTTTTGCACGCGGCGTCCGGATACCGTACGGGTCCTATAGCCCGGTGATAGGCGTCACAGCAAACCGGGCTACAATGGCATATCTTTTGCGGGGACAAAACGATAAAAGACAAAAGGTGACACAACAGCCGGTCCCTCCGGGCGGGAAGGGGCCAGGCGCGATCAAACCATCTCGTACCACCCTATGTTAGCCGTGAGGTCATCTATGTTAGTTGCTACCGCTGAACCGGGTCTGCCTACTGTCACACGGGATCGTTCGGCCCTAGACCTCTACTTGAAAGATATCTCGCCCAACGGCCTTCTGACCCAGGAACAGGAGGCCTCCCTTGCCCGGCGCATCCGGTTGGGTGACCGGGAGAGTTTCGACCAGATGGTCGAGTCCAACCTCCGGTTCGTCATCACCATCGCCAAAGAATACCAGGGACGGGGCCTGCCCCTGGAGGACCTCATCGGGGAAGGAAATCTGGGCCTGGTTCACGCGGCCAGCCGCTTCGATGAGGGCATCGGGGTCAAGTTCACCACCTACGCCGTCTGGTGGATCCGCCAGAGCATCCTCGCTGCCCTGGCCGAGCAGGCGCGCATGGTGCGCCTCCCCGTCAACAAGGTCAAACACCTGTGCAAACTGGACCGGGTGACGCGCAACCTCAAGCAGCGTCTGGGCCGGGAACCCTCCACCGAGGAGATCGCCGAGGAGAGCAGCATGACCACGCGACAGGTGAGGGACATCCTGCACGCCTCCCGATGGCACCTCTCCCTCGACGCGCCCACCGGCGATACCGTGGACACCAACATGCTCGACATTCTGGAGGACAAGAATCAGCTCCCTCCTGACGAAGCGATCATGAAACAGCTCATGATGGAGGAACTGGAGACGGCCATCGCCTCGCTCTCCCCCCGCGAGGCTGAGGTGCTCAAGCTCTACTTCGGGTTGACCGGGGAAGACCCGATGACCCTCGAAGAGATCGGAAGGCAGCTCGGCCTGACCAAGGAGCGCATTCGACAGATCCGGGACAAGGCCCTCAATGCCCTCAAGCACCCCAGCCGGATCCACCGGATCCGATGCTACATGACCGAGAGCTGACCCCAGCTCAGAGCCCGGAAAGGCGACGGCCCGGCGAGAATTTTCGCCAGGCCGTTTTTTTGTTGCCGGGAAAAAGAATGGGGTATATTATAAGACCGATCTGACCCTCTGAACCCCTTCCCTGAAGCCAAGGAGCAACGCATGCCCTCCGACCTGACCTGGACGCCTGTTGAACCCGACCTCGAAGCCGCTTTTGCGCGCTATCCCGACCCCCTCCGCGCCCTCTCGGAGGCCCGCCTGCCCGCGATCATCCTGCGCCGGGCCTACGACCCGGCCCACTGCCAGGGCCTCATTCGGCGGTTCATCGGCCGGGGGCTGATGCCGGCCCCGGAAGACCCGGCGCTCGCCACAGAGCCGCGCCGGCGGTTCGACATCGGGACCAGCCTGGGGAACCTCGGCAGTGACCAGGAGGCGTTCCTGCGGCACGCCGTCGGGACCCACGAACTGTTCAAGACCCTGTTCGAGGGGTTCCAGAACCCGGTGAAGGTCATGTACGATGCCCTGTCCGCGCTGGCCGTCGGCAAACAGGTGAAGACCGCCCGCGAGCCCGACGGACGCCTCTACGGCCCGGCCATCTTCCGCATCCACTTCAGCGACCACGCCTACAAGCCCCACATCGACCACGTCAGCCTGCGCGAGAAACGGTTCAACTACGCCGTCTCCCGCTTCGAACACCAGTTCGCGGGCGTCCTCTGCGTTCAGAATGACGCCCACGAGGGGGGGAGCACGCAGGCCATCCTCCACCACTGCCTCTGGACGCCGGAGGTCCAGCCCGCCATCCAGGACGGGACGTTTGACGCCTACGCCGCCGAACGGGGCATCGGCCACTACAGCGTCCACCTGGAGCAGGGCGACCTCTACTTCTTCAACACCCGCTGCATCCACGAGGTCCCCGCCATCCAGGGGAAGCAACCCCGGATCGTCCTGGCGGTGTTCATCGGCTACTCCCCGGAGGATCGGGAGATCTTCGTCTGGTCGTGAAAAATGATGTCGCGACTGCTGTTCTGCCTGTTGGCATCTCTGATCCTGACCGTCTCGCCGTGGAGTAAAGAACCCCGCAGCAGAGCTGCGGGGCATTAAAACCCAAAACCCCTAAAACGGCAGCTCTAACTGCATATTACTGCTCTGGTGCTGATGATAGGTAATGTACTTGCGGATCAAATCGGTAGTCACTTCATCCCCTACCCACC
>SICM01000185.1 GCA_009694805.1 Candidatus Latescibacterota bacterium | reverse complement strand
TGTGGCTACATCAAACTCGAACTGCTGAAAGTCTCGACCAAACTCAACCACTTTGCGCTCAAGTCCAAACTCTACCTCAACGCGCTTCAGGTATCCTTCGATACTTTACGTCAACTCCAACCTGTCCGGTTGACTGCGTAAGGTGAGCTATAAGATTGCGGCCAGGGATAGTTCCGGCAACAGGAGCGGGGCGTCGAGTCAGGCATCGGCCACGCTGGTGCCGGCCTACGCCCAATCCCTCTCCTTCCTCTCCTTCGACACGCTCAACGTCGGGGCCTCCAGCACACGGGCCTTCACAGTGTCCAACACCGGCACAGCGGCCCTCTCGGTCGGCTCCATCACCTCCAGCAGTGCGATGTTCACCGTCTCGCCGGTGAGCCTCACGCTCGCCGCAGGCGCTGCTGGGACCCTCACCGTGACCTTTACCCCGACCGCAGCAGGAAATCAGACCGGAAGCCTCTCCATCGCCCACAACGCCTCCGGAAGTCCGGCAGCCGTCGTGCTCTCGGGCGTGGCCACCGCCCCGGCCATCGCCCTGTCCGCCTCTGCGCTGGCCTTCGGAAACGTCTCCGTCGGATCGTCCGGCATAAGGGCCTTCACAGTCTCCAACACCGGCACAGCAACCCTCTCGGTCGGTTCCATCACCGCCAGCGATGCCCTGTTCACCGTCTCACCCCCGACGCTCACCGTGGCCGCAGGTGCTGTCGGGACCCTCACCGTCACCTTCACCCCGACCTCCGCAGGGCCAAAGACCGGAACGCTCTCCCTGGCTCACAATGCCCCGGGAAGTCCCTCGACCCTCCAGATCACCGGCGCAGGGGTCAGCCCCCTCCTGGTCTCCCGGCCCGATACCCTCAAATTCGAAAACGTCGCCCTGGGCGCAACCGTGACGCTCCCCGTGACCCTCCACAATCAGGGGAGTGACTCCCTCAGGGTCGATTCCCTCAGAGTCTCCTCCGGAAACGTCTTCACAATGGCTGTGCCAGCTCCGCATCTGGTCATCGCCCCGGGAGACAGTCAGACCCTGTCCGTCTCCTTCACCCCCTCCGCAGCCGGTGAGATCTCAGGCAGCCTGATCGCCTCCACCAACGACCCCGACCACGCCAGCCTGTCCATTCCCCTCACCGGGACCGGCGTCGCCCTGACCCTGTCCGTGGACCTCAACCCGGCGGCAGGGGACCAGAACCAGACCACCCTGGGCAGCGTCGCGCCGGGCGAACAGGTCTCCGTGCAACTCTTCGTCGAGGACGCCCCACAGATCAGAGGCTTCACCCTCAGACTCACCTTCGATCCCGGCATGCTCGCCTTCGTCCCCAATAGTTTCGTCGCCGGACCCCTGGTGCCGGGACTTCTGGCCCTGACCAATGCGCAGGCCGGTTATGTCGAGGTGGGCGGTGGAGCGCTGGGTGGTGGATCAGGGTCAGGCAGCGGACTGCTGGGCACACTGACCTTCAGTGTGCTACAGGGATTTGATACAGAGACGGATCTGAGCATCCCCCTGGTCATCTGGAACCGCGTTTCAGGAGGTCGTCAGGCCATTCAGGCTGACTTCCAGGTCACCCTGGAAGGGGCAGGGGGACTCCCCTCCCCCGACTTCACCGGGAACAAAATGGTCGACTTCGACGACTTCTTCCTGTTCGCGGCTGCCTTCGGGACAAATGACACCCTGTTCGACCTGGACGGGGACGGGACCGTGGGATTCACAGACTTCTTCCTCCTGGCAGAGGCGTTCGGAAAGCCAGCGCCATAAAGGGGTCGTCTAAGAGTATGTGAACAAAGAGAGGGCCTGTGTCCTTCGACACAGGCCCTCTCTTTTGCCTCTCTATCCTCTGCGCTCACCTATCCATCCTGTCCATCCCTGTTAAACCTTTTTGCCCTCTCACGTCTTCCGCTTCTGCTGCTTCGCCGCCGGGAACAGGACATTGTTCAGGATCAGCCGGTAGCCCGGCGAATTCTTGTGCAGGGCCAGGTCCGTGGGCGGGTCCCCTACGAGGTGCTGGTAGTCCTCCGGGTCGTGCCCCCCGTAAAACGTGAACGTCCCCTTCCCGATGTTCCCGTGGATGTACTTGACCTCGTCCGTCCCCTCCACCTCGCCCAGGACCGTCACCGCCGGCTTGAGCACCCTCCGGTTGAACGCCGTCGTCTGTCCCAGGAACCCCTTGACCAGGGCCGTGTGGTCCTGCGTCAGCATCGTCGGGACAGGGTCATACTTCGCGGAGAACTCGAACAGGGAGAAGAAGTCCGTCTCCGGCGACTGGACCTGCGCCGCCGCCCTCGGCGACACATCGATGTCCGAGAATTCATACTCCAGCGGGTCCATCACGAGTTTGAACCCCTCGAACGCCAGGCACTTCGAGAAGTCCAGCCGCTCCTGGCAGCCCGGGGCCGGCGGGTCCCCGTCGTAGGCCGAATCCACGATGTCGGTCCCCTCCGAGGCCAGCGCCAGGTCGAACGTGTCCGTGGCCGAGCACATCGCAAACATGAACCCCCCGTTCGTCATGTAGGCCTGGATCGCCTGCGTCACCGCCCGCTTCTCTTCGGACACCTTCCGGAACCCCAGCTTGCGAGCCGCCGCCTCGTACTGCGCCTGCTGCTGCCGGTACCAGAGCTGCTGCCCGTAACTCGCGTAGAACTTGCCGTACTGCCCGGTGAAGTCTTCGTGGTGGAGATGGATCCAGTCGTAGTTCGACAACTTTCCCGTCAGGACCTCCTCGTCCCACACCGTGTCGTACGGGATCTCCGCGTAGGCCATGGCCAGCGTCACGGCGTCGTCCCAGGGCCGATTGTCCGGCGGCGTATAGACCGCGATCTTCGGGGCCTTCTCCAGCCGGACCGCGTCCATGTTCTTGTCGGCCATCTCCGCCAGGATCTGCGCCGCCTCGGACTCCCGGATGCGAACCCCCGACACCCCGCGCAGCCGGGCCTCCTGCGCGAGGGTCTCGACATAGTCCATCATGAACGACCCGCCCCGGTAGTTCAGCAGCCAGTCCACCCCAACACCCCTGGTCAGCGCGAAAAAGGCGGTCCCGTAGGCCTTGAGATGATCCGTCTGATCCTGGTCCATGAAGATCAGCAGTTTGTCCGCGAACGCCGCCCCCACTGAGCACAGCATCAAAATCACGACAACGGTCAACCGGATGAACCAACAGCGAAACATAAAGACTTCTCCATGAAAACTAGAGCGCACAGCGCCTCTGGGGCGCGCCGCCAGAAACCCTCACCTCTGGAGCCCGATAGAACCCACGAACATGCCGGGGGCACAAATCCCAATAGACCGGAGGACGTTGAGGTTGCGGCGCGCCCAAGCCTCCCCGGCGTCTGAGGGGCGTGCTTCTTTGGCCCCACCTTTCTTGCACGAGCAAGAAAGGTGGGAGAGGCCGCTAAGAAAGGCTCTGAGGAGGGAACGGTTTCACCCCCTAATCCGCTCCTGCAACCGCCTCAACCTCTGCCTCGCCTCCTCCACCAGCGGGCTGTCGGGATATTCTGCCATGAGCGCCTCGTACTCCCGGACCGCCTCCTGAAACCGGCCCAGGCGCACCTCGTACAGCCCCGCGGCCTGCATCCGGGCGTCCGGAGCCAGAGGACTCGTCTTGTACTCCCCGGCCACCTGGCGGCAGACCTCCACGGCCTCGTCGTAACGCCCCAGCCCTGTGTCCAGCTGGGCCACGGCCATCAGCGCCCGGTCCGCCAGCGCCCCCCGGGGCGACTGCGCCACGAAGGCCTTGAATGCCTGGATCGCCGCCTCATCTTTCCCAAGGCGCGCCAGAAGGTCCGCCTCCGCATACCCATTTAGATAGGGTTCTGAGACGCTCATCCCCCTGGCGATCAGGTCCGAAAGATCCAGAGCATCATTGACCGCATCACGGGTCGTCGGCCCGTTGAGCAGGGCCTCCAGCCCCTTCTGCGCCTCCTGGAACCGGCCCGACAGGTAGTCCGCTTCGGCGATGCGCAGGGCCGCCTCCACCGCCTCCTCCGATCCCGGCCCCATCTGCACGACCCGTCCGTAACTCTGCCGCGCCCCTTCGACATCCCCCAGGCTCAACAGACAGGCCCCTGTCCCCATCATCGCCTGCTGCTGCCAGGGGCCCCCCTGCTGAATCGCCATCAGATCCCGGTACGCCGTCAGCGCCCCTGCCGGGTCCCGTTTGACCCGCCGCTTGACCTCGCCGATCCTGAAGCAGGCCGCCTGGGCCTCCAGCCCCCCCGGAAAACGCCTCCGGACCTCGTCGTAGAGGCCCAGCGCCCGGTCGATCTGCCCCAGCCGCTCCTCCGCGATGGCCGCACCCAGGTGCGCCCTCGGGAGGAAGGCGGAAGACGGAAACCGCTCGCTCAACATCTGGTAAGCCGCCAGCGCCGTCGTATGCGCCCCCCCTCGGCTGCACTGCTCGGCGATCTGGAGGAGCATCAACTCCCCCGCCGTGTCCCGCCGGTCCAGTGCGGAGAAGGTAGCCAGCGCGATGTCCGGCTTTTCGGCGACCAGACTGTACGTGGTCAGCAGCTGCATCCGCAGGCTATCCTCGGGCTCCGCCCGAACCGCCTCCGTCAGCGCGGACAGGACGGCATCGATGGCCTCCTTGTCCTTCCCGAACTCTGCGACCCGCGCCTCCACGGTTGCGTAATTCCGAAGAGGGTCCATTTTCAGGGCCAGCAGGTACTCCCGGATAGCCTCCGGGTAGTTTCGCTGCTCTTCATAAAGCCCTGCCAGCTCCAGCGCAAAGGTCGCCGGCTCCCCGATCCCCCGTCGCCCCCGCAGGTAGGTCTGGACCGCCTGCTCCGGCATGCCGTGCGCCCGATACCGGGACGCCACCAGCAGGTAGTTCCCCGCCGTGGCCTTCTCCCCCTCGATCAGCCGCTCCCACGCCTGCGCCGCCTCGTCTGCCCGGCCCATCGCGTAATAGACGTCGCCCAGCGCCAGCCGCGCCCGGAAGTCCGACGGGACCTTGTCCAGACGCTGTTTCAAAAGAGTCAGCGCCTCACCAGGCCGACCGGCCCGGACCAGCGCCCCCGTCAGGCGATACAGCAGGTCGGGCCTCCCCCCGAACTCAACGTACAATCTGCGATAGACCTCGACCGCCTGTTCGACCTTCCCGGAATCCTCCAGCGCCACCCCTCGCCTGAACGCCTCCTCCGGGCCGGGCTGGGCAGACGCCACCCCTCCCATGAGGCACTCTCCGCAGAGAATCCAGAGAACAGTGGCGAGAACCACGAGCCAGCAGGGGCCGGGATTACGACTCAGCAGAATTTTAGGGTCCGCGTTCATGGCGCATCCTTCTCCTGCCCCTGATCTCCGGCCTCCTTCGCCCCCCGCTCCTTCACCAGCGCCTCAAAATAGCTCCGGATGAGCGCCCGGTACTCGCCCGGATACCCCTCCTTGAGCGCCCGCAGCATCGCCTCGCGCAGCGGGTCCGTCCCCTGACCCAGATTCTCGGGCAGGGCCGACGGCCCCACGTACCGGTAGTCCTTCCCTACCTCCGACTGCCGCTCCTCGCTGAGCCCTCGCTGCCGGATCGACCGCGTGGCGTCCAGCATCCGGCTCAGGATCTGCTGCTGCCGCTCCACCGTCTTCCGCGACACCTTGCCGCGCATGTCCTGAAGCACGCGATCCATCTCCTCGCCGACCTTGTCCATCCGGCCCAGCGCCCCGCCCTGCCCTCCCATCCCCTGCTCGAACTGCCGGAGCGCCTGCCGGATGGCCTCCTGCTCTGCCGCGAGCTGCGACAGCGCCCCATTCGGGTCGAAGGACATCCCCTCCTCGCCGGGGCCCAGCATCTGCTGCGTCCCCCGGTTGACCTTCGATTGCCGGTCGGCCAGGGACCGCATCCGCTCGATCATCTCATCCATCCCCGTCGCCGACGCCGAGGCGTTCAGGTCCGACATCGCCTTCCGAAGCATGAGGGCCGCCTGATTGAGCGCCCCCATCGCCTCCCGGCCCTTTCCTGAGGCCGCCGGGCCGTTCCGGTCCTCCAGCAGCGAGACCGCCTCCTTCATCCGACTGAGGGACGCGCCCAGCGCCTGCCGGAGCTCAGGCCGGATGAAGAAGGTCTTCTGCGCCGCCTGCAACACCCGCTCCGTCAACCGGGTCGTGCCCGTCAGGAGGTCCTGCTGCGTCCCGGCGACCGGACCATAGTCCGCAGCGTTCCGGTCCATCCCCGCCGTCTCCCGCGCCACCTCCTCCTGCCGCCGGGACAGGGCCACAGCCTCGTGCAGCGCCCGATCCATCTCCCCCGCCACAGCCGCCTTCGACTGCTGGGCGAACGACCGCTGCGTCTGCCGGAGGGACTGGGACAGTTTTGAGAGAGATTGCGACAGCTTGCCTCCCTCGGTGCGCGTCTGCTCCCGCTCCCCGGCCTGGATCTCCTCGGCGGTGGCCTCCATCCGCTCTGGCAACTGCTCCTTCCCGATGCTCGCCGCAAGGGCTGCCAGGCTGTCCGCCGCCGCCGGGTGCTCCTCCCGGAGGCCCTGGGCCACCTCCCGCAACGCGTCCCGCACCCGTTCCGTCTCCTGCTTCACCCCCCGCTCCCGGTTCGCCAGGTCCGGCGTCGGCTGCCCGGCCTCCAGGCCCTCGTTTACACGTTCCTGCGCCCGTACGAGTTCCTCGGCCCGTTTCGCCAGGGCCTCGAACGCCTGCTCCTGTCGCGCGCGTTTCAACATGGCGATGGTGCGGTCGAGCCGCTTCTGGAACTCCTCCTGGTTCTGCGCCAGCCTCTGGAGGGCCTCCTGCACCCGCTTCGGGTCCGCCGACTGCACGGCCTCCTCCAGCCGCTTCATCGCCGCCTTGAGTTCAGGGGACACGACCTCCGACACGAGCTTCCGGATCTCCTCGATCTTCTGCAGGACCTCCCGGTTGAGCAGGCCGTGCTGGTCCATCTTCTGGGCCATCTCCCCGATTCGCTCCGACATCTGCTTCAGACGTTCCCCCAGCTCCGCCTGCCGCGCGAGCGCCGCCTCGATATCCTTCTTCTTCTCCCACGCCAGGTCGCCCCCCTTCCCCTCGCCCTTCTTCATCAGTTCCCGGCGGATCTCTTCCAGACGCGCCTGGACCTGCTTCCCCTCCTCTGCCATCTCCTGCATGGCGGTGATCCCTTCCTGCTGCGTCCGCTCGGCCTCCTGCGCGATCTCGGCCAGCGACGGGAGCTTGACCGTGAACGTCGGGGTCTCGCCCGACTTTGGCCCGGTCACCCGGTCGTTGTCGTAGACCCGGACGCGGTAGCGCACCCGGTCCTCCGGCAGCAGGTTCAGCCCCGAAAGGTTCCAGAGGTGGTTCACCGACACGTCCCCGCCCGCCCCGACCCCCAGCGCCAAGCGGTGTTCCTCCTTTTCGTCATTCATCGCGTAGAGAAGGTCCATCCGGGAGAACCCGAAGTCATCCTTCCCCTCGATCTGAAGCGGCAGGACCATCTCTTCGCCGACCTCCACGTCGCGGCCCGGAAAGGCGACCCGCACCGTGGGGGATTCATCCGGGATCGCCATCATCCGATACGCCATCGCGTCCGTGCTGGGGATGCCCTCTGCATCCACCAGCCGGATCGTGTAGCGCCGGTCTTTCGCCACGACCAGGTCCGCGACCCCCGACCGGCTTCCCGTCGACGAGAAGATCGCCTCCACCCTCTCCCCGTCGTCAAAAACGACCGCCGCCGACCGCAGGGGCTTGTTCGCCAGGATCTCCACCCGCACGCGGGTCCCGTTCACCGCGGCGATGTCGCTCCCGTCCTCCTCCGTCCGTTCGGCCAGGCCCGTGTAGTCGGGGTAACGATAGGTCATCTTCAGCCGGAGCACCGTGGGCCGGTCCAGCGCCCGCAGAAGAAACAGCGAGCTCTCCCCGTCCCCCGCCCGGACGCGATACGAGAACGACCGTTTGACCTCCCGGAACCGGTAGACCGCCCCCTCGCCCGCCACGGCGAACGGGGTCCTCTCCCACACCTCCGAGCCCTCCTCGCGGAAGACGACCTCGCCCGCCGCCGGGATGCGGCCGGAGAACGTCGTGGTCACGGCAAAGTCTTCTCCCTTCAGGATCGTGGCATCGCCGGGGACGACCCATACCCGCGTGGCCGACGGTTTCGGGAAATCGGCCGACGCCCGCCACAGCCGCCCGGCCGCCGCGCGCACCCCGCCCGAGGCGAACAGGACGCACAGCGCCGCGCACGCAGCGGCCAGCCACCGGACCGCCCGCCGGTAAGGTGCGCGATCCACGGCAGCCTCAAAGTCCAGACGCCCCGACACCTCCCCGGCCTGTTCCACCATCGCCTCGATCAGGTCCGCGGAGTAGCCCTGCCGGTTCGAGGCGCGGCCCGGCCAGAGCTGCACGACCCCCACCAGCCGCTGTCTCAGGACCGGGTGCCGGGCCTCCACGTCCAGCGCGGCGCGGTCCAGCGGCCGGCGGCGGATCAAGGGTCGTACGCACAGGAACGTCAGCCCCCCCAGGGCCCCGCAGAGTCCGACTCCCCACAGCGTCAGCTTGACTGCCGGCGGGAGATAGAGTTCGACCTCCACGAGCAGCGCCAGGACCGCCAGCCCCGAGGCTGCCGCCAGCGTCGCCGCGACCCCGAACAGGACCTCGACCCGCACCACCGTCCGGCGAAATCGCTCCAGACGCGCGATCAGATCCGCATATATATGAGATGCGTTATTCATATCTCTAGTTCGTCAGCGCCCACACCACCACGTTCGCCCCCATCCTCAGCGCCGCCTCGCGCTTTTCCGGCGGGTCGTGGTGGACCTCCGGATCATCCCATCCATCGGCGATGTCCGTGTTGAAATTGTAGAACACGACCAGCCGCTTCCCGCAGAAGATGCCGTAGGCGTGCGGCGGACCTCCATCGTGCTCGTGAACCTTCGGCAGTCCGTCCGGAAAATCGAACAGGTCGTGAAAGATGCCGTGCGAAGGCGGGATCTCTACCAGCTCCTTGTCCGGAAAGACCCGCTTCATCTCCCGCCGGAACGACAGATCCATCCCGTAATCGTCATTGGCGAACAGAAACCCCCCGTTCTCCAGGTAGGTCCGCAACCGCACCGCCTCCTCCTCCGAGAACCGGACATTTCCGTGGCCGGTCATATAGTAAAAGGGATAGGCGAAAAAATCCTCGTCTGCGATCCCGACCTTCACCTCCTGCGCCGCCGCGTCGATGCGCGTGTGTTGCCGCAGAAACCGCAGGAGGTTGACCGTCCCTGAAGGCCCGTCATACCAGTCCCCGCCCCCGCTGTACTTCAGCCGGGCAATCGTGAACTGCGTCCCGGGCCCCTTGACCTCCGACCGGGCCGTTGACGCGGGAAAAATGCAAAATGCAAAATATAAAATACAAAATATAACCCCCGCTTTGCACTTTGCACTTTGCATCAGGGCCTCTCCTTCTTATCTCTACTCTTACAAACAAATTGGGAAACAGAACGCGGAGGCTCTCTCCCCCTTTCCATTTCCCATTTTGAGGACTTAGAGTCCGTACGGAAATTCGCTCTGTGGCCCGAAAGCGAGCGAGGAGGCGATGGACAAGGCTTGCGAAGGAGGCGCATCCATTCGTGATCGGATAGGAGTGGAGGAGTAGCAGAAAAAGCTTGCGGGGGACATAGTTTGCGATCTCCTTAGGGGAGCCATCACGCACCCCTAACACAGGAGGATTGGACTATGCCCCTCGGCCAAGACAATGCAATTGAAGCGTCTCTATGCGAACCTTTTCCAGCGGATTTTCTGCGCCAGCAAGCCGAGGAGACCGGTCTGATCCAAAGGGATCGCAAGGTCGATCCGGTGGCTTTGTTCTGGACATTGGTGCTGGGATTCGGGATCGGCACAGATCGGAAGATCGCCGACTTGCGGCGGGGCT
>SICM01000184.1 GCA_009694805.1 Candidatus Latescibacterota bacterium | reverse complement strand
ATATAAATAGCAGTTTTGGATTATCGCAGGAACCGCCTCTTAGAGAGCCGTATTCGTTGGTGAAGCTGACGCCTATATTTCAGGCCCGAAAGCTTTCTGCCGAGGTTTTCGGGGGGCATAAGTTGGGAATGGTAAGTGAACAGTGTCAGGAATTCGACTCCGCCCATGCCTGGCATGGCGATGTCCGTGATCACCACGTCGATCGATTCTCTGCGGAAGACATCCAGGGCCTGCTTTCCACCGGAGGCCTTGAATACATCGTAGCTGGCCAGCGCGAGGACCTTCTCCAGGAGTTCCAGCACCGGGATATTGTCATCCACAATCAGAACGGCAGGCATGGATTCACCCCCTTCTACGGGAATACGGAGAACATTTCTGAACAAATATAACAATCAATATAGTATAAGCGTCCTGCGATGTCCACTATTTTTATCAGGACCTCCAGCAGATCCCTCCGCGAGTTCTTATTCCCCTGAAAAAACAGAATTTGGCCTTGCAACATCCCTGCGGAAGATATAAATTAGGGCGAAAGAGAGAAGGCAAAAAGCAGATGGCGGAGGAGAAGTCGTTTTTACTCAGGACTCAGGACTAAAAAGGAGACCTTTCTTGAGAGCGGTCGTCAATTACGGGGTAGGAGATGGAGAAGTGGAGTTGCGGGACGTGTGCGAGCCTGAGATCGGTCCGCAGGATGTGCTGCTGACCACACGGGCCGCCGGGGTTTGCGGGAGCGACATCGAGATGTGGCGGCATCATATCACCTTCCCCGTCGATCCCCCGGTGACCCTGGGACACGAGTTCGGGGGGGTTGTCGCGAAGGTGGGCGCCGAGGTACAGGGCTTCAGCCCGGGAGACCGGGTCGTCAGCGAGACGGCCTATCACATCTGCGGGGTCTGCGAGTTTTGCCGCGCCGGGGAGTATAACCTCTGTCCTTCACGGCGGGGGTTCGGGGCCAGGGCGAACGGGGCCTTCACCCGATACGTGCGCGTGCCCGCCCGCTGTCTTCACCATATCCCGGAAGGGGTGCCGTTCGAGTATGCGGCGCTGACGGAGCCGGCGTGCGTCGCCTACAATGCCCTGACGGTCAAGAGCCGGGTCACGCCCGGCGATTTTGTCGTCATCCTGGGGCCGGGTCCCATCGGGCTGTTCGCCCTGCAGGTCGCCCGACTCTGTGGCGCGGGGAAGACGATCATCACCGGCACGGGGGCGGACGGGGTTCGTCTGAAGATCGCGGAGAGGCTGGGCGCAGACTATGTGGTGGACGCCGAGCGCACCGACGCGGTGGCGGAGATCGAACGGATCACGAAGGGCCGGGGTGCGCCCCTGGTGGTCGATGCGGCGGGGAACTCAGAGACGCTCCGGCAGTCCCTGGCCGTGGTGCGGCGCAACGGCCAGATCACGAAGATCGGATGGGGTCCCAGGCCGGTCGGGTTTTCGCTCGATACCCTCCTCCTGAAGGCGGCTGCCCTTCAGGGCAGCTTCAGCCATACGTGGCGGACGTGGGAGAACGTCCTCCGGCTGATTGCCTCGGGGCAGATCCAGATGGAACCGATGATCACGCATCAGATGCCGATTGCGGAGTGGCATCAGGCCTTTCACCTCGTGGAGGAACGGCAGGCCGCGAAGGTCATCCTGTATCCTGAATAAACCGTTATCCGCAGATGTCGCAGATGAACGCAGATGCTTTTCAATCTGCGCCTATCTGCGAAAATCTGCGGACGCATTCTTCTGATATCAAAAAAACAAGCCGACGGCGATGAACCATCGGCTTGAAGATCAGATGGGGCTGCAGGTCCTCAGGAGAGTCTGTTCAGGTTCTTACTTCTTCTTCTTCGAGGCCTTCTTAACGGCCTTCTTGGCGGGAGCCTTCTTCGCAGCTTTCTTCGCCGGCATGCGCGTCACCTCCTTCAACTACTACCAACTTAAATTGCATCCATCGTGAGCAGCGATGTGATACACCTCTTCGAGGTAACACCCCGTGCCTGCGCCCCATCTTTTCTTAATCTTTAAAAGTCCTCTGGTGTCGTATCAGCAGTCTTTCAGATTATCGGTCGAGTGATACGAGAAGGAACCTAACCCAACAGCTTGTAGATCATGTTTGAATGATACCCAAATATAGTCAAGGTTCGTGAATAAGGCAAGAAAAATTTCAATCGAGGTCATTTTTTCTCACATTAATTCAGTACTGTTTTCACTCTGTAAGGATTTCATGACCTCATTACTAATTTTCGGAGAATATAAAATGAAACAATCTTCACTGCACGGACTGCAAGAGCGACTGGGAGGTCGATTTGCAGAGGTGTCCGGGTGGGAGGTGGCCGTCGATTATGGCGACGTGACGGGGGAACACCTCTCTGTGCGGACGGCAGCGGGCCTGGTGGACCTGAGCCATCGTGGGAAGGTCAAACTGACGGGGCGGGACCGCGTCCAGTTTCTGCACGGCATGGTCACCAACGACGTGAAGGGATTGAGGGAGGGGCAGGGAAACTATGCCGCGCTGATCACGGCCCAGGGCCAGACGCTCGCGGACCTCAAGGTCTATTGTCGTCCGGACTCCCTGTTGCTTGACCTGGAACCGGGGATCACCGAGAAGGTCTGCGCGACGCTCAACCGCTATCTCATCTCGGAGGATGTGAACCTGCGGGATGTGACGGAACACCTGTCTCTCCTGGCGGTCTGCGGGCCTGCATCTCCGGGAATTGTGTGTGCGGCCCTCGGCGCAGAGGTGGCGGGTCTTGAGGTCTACGGGTCTGCTATGGCAGGGGATGTCCTGGTCGTGCGCTCGGACGATACCGGAGAGGTCGGGTTTCTGCTGTTCGTCCCACCGGGGCAGGCGGAGGGACTGTGGGCCGGCCTGCGCGAGAAGGGGGCGCGACCCGTGGGGCTGGCGGCTTTCCGCGCCCTGCGAATGGAGGCGGGAACCCCGGTCTACGGGATCGACATCGAGGAGAGTTCCACCCCCATCGAGTCTTCGATCGGGCATGCCGTCAGCTTCGACAAAGGGTGCTATATCGGCCAGGAGGTGATCTCCAAGATGACCTATCGGGGGAAGCCGAGACGCCACCTCGTGGGGGTCACGGTGGAAGGGGATGTCCTGCCTTCGGCGGGGGACAGCGTGAGGCGGGAGGGTGTGGAGGTCGGACACGTGACGAGCAGTCTGCACTCGCCTTCGCTCGGTCGGATCATCGCGTTCGGGTATGTCAAGCGGGACATGAACCAGCCCGGCAGCCGGGTGGAGATCCTCTCGAACGGGAAGGTGTTGAATGCGGAGATCGTGGAGATGCCGTTTTACGGGCTTGAAACGAAAAATCCGTGAAGCGTATCTCGCGAAGCGTGGGGAGGGGTGGAACGAGATACGAGATACGAGATACGTTTTTTTGCGTCTGCCATCTTTAAAATATCCTGTAGTTCAACGTACCGGAGAAACTCTGGAGGAGGGGCCTGCCTTCCACTTTATCGAATTGCGCGTTGAGGGAGAAGTTGGTCTTGTTCTCTATGAAGAAGATGAAAGATGCCGACAGGACATTGCTAACAAGGTGTTTGTCCAAGCCCCCGCCGGGCACGGCTATGTCCCGTATGTCGATGGCCAGGGCGTCCCGGAGGATGAAGTCGATGCGGTTGCTCACCTCGTAGATGTAGTCTTCGGTGAAGGTCAGCTTGTTATCCTTTCCGAACCGCTCGGTGAAAGGGCTGCTCAGGTCCACCCGGCCGCTCACCTGGTGCTTCCATCCGATGGGCCGGGCATATCGAATCCCGATGGCCGCGCCGGGGTCGCGCCGGGATTGGGCCCTCAGGGGCGAGGTGACCTGGAAGTTCACTCCGACGGATGCCTCCCACCCGTAGTAGCGTTCATTGACCCGCTGCTCGAACAGGACCTCGTTGATTCTCAGGATGCCCCCTGCCTCGAGTCCGTTCGGGGCCACGCCGGAGGAGACGATCACCTGTTCCATCGCCTCGAACCACCACTTGCGGTAGGTCGATCCGTATCGTTCCTTGAATTCGCCCTCTCGCTGGATGACGTGGCCGAGTTCGACCAGGCTCTCCTTGGGCAGGTGGTCTGCGATGGCCTTCTCTTTCAGCAGGAACTCTTCGATCCGGACGGCCTTGGCCAGGGGGGTGGCGCTGATGAAGCGTCCATAGCCCAGACCGGGCGTGACGTCCGTGTCGGGCCGGTCGAACGTATCGCTGTAGCGGAGCGTGAAATCTCCGAAGCCGAAGAACTTCGACCCGTTGTGGAAATATTTCTTCCCCCGGCTCGAAAACAGAGAGTTGTAGGTCAGGTCATCTTTCGCCTTTTCGCCCAGGCTCCGGAGAAAGGTGGCGACGTCCGTCGAGTCGATCGTCCCATCCCGGTTCAGGTCGAATGCGGCGTTGTAGCGGGCCGTGTCCGTGCGCCTGGAGCCCAGCCCGCCGCTCAGGTAGAGGTAGTTGGCCATCAGCGCCGCATCCGGGGGGTCCACGCGGCCATTCTGGTTGAAGTCCCCTTCGGGGTTGAGGCGGTTGAGCAGCGCCGATCCGTTCAGGTCAAAGGAGTAGGCGAAGGGGAGGGAATCGTAGAACTTCTTGTAAAAAAGGACGAGGTTCCCGTTCTTGCTCGTCACGGTGGAGCCGGTGGCCGAGTAGGTGAACGCGAAGTCGAACTGGAGGTTCTTGGCGCTGCTCACCGGCACGGTGTAGTCGTGTACCGAGGCATTCTGGGCGAGGGCAGGCTCAGAGAAACTGACGAGGAGAGAGACCAAGAAAGTGCAAAGTGCAAAGTGCAAAGTGTAAAATGAAAAATGGATAAGCGAGTTTATACTTTGAGCTTTGCATTTTATGTTTTGCATTTTGCACTTTCCTTTTCTCAAGACTTCAGAGGAGAATATCTCAAAGGTAAGCAAAAAGGGGCGAGGGTTCAAACACTTTTTTGATGGCGGGAGGAGATGGCGTGAAAATCTACGTGCTGTGTGATCTGGAGGGGACCGCGGGGGTGGTGGACTTTCAGACGCAGACCTACGCGGACTCGAAGTACAACGAGCAGGCCAAGACGCTGGCGACGCTGGAACTCAACGCCCTGGTGGACGGTGCGCTGGAAGGGGGGGCGACGGAGGTGATCGTCCTGGACGGCCACGGCTCCGGCGGGATCGATATCGCCCAGGTCCACCCGGAGGCCCAGGTGCTGTACGGCCGCCCTCTCCCGAAGGGGGGCGGGCTCGACCGCTCCTACGCCGCTCTGTTTCTCTACGGGCATCACGCCATGAACAATGTGCCGACGGGTGTGCTGTGCCACTCATGGAGCTCCCGGACGATCGCCAACTGCTGGCTGAACGGCGAACTGATCGGGGAGATCGGGGTCAATGTGGCCCTGGCCGGCTATTTCGGCGTCCCGACGGTCTTCATCAGCGGGGATCGGGCGGCGGTGGAGGAGGGGCGGCGCTACGTCCCGGACATCGAGGGGGTGATCGTCAAGGAGGGGCTGTCGCGCACGAGCGCGCTGACCCTGGCCCCGGCCAAGGCCCGGGCCCTCATCCGGGAGGGGGCGCGCCGGGCGATGAGCCAGATCGGGAAGATCCGTCCTTACACGGTCCCGCCTCCCTACGACTTCCGGACGCAGTACCTGGCCGCGCAGAGCGCGGACGACAAGGCCCGGAAGCCGGACGTGGAGCGGGTCGACCTGCACACGGTCAAGGTGAGCGGGGAGGACTTTCTGGAGGTGATCAGCAGACGTTAGGGCTAAAAAATTGTTGCTCGCCGTCGGGGTATTTTTTATACTGTCAGTCCACTTTGAGGAGGTCGTTGAGAGACTTGAACGCAAAATCTGGTGATTCCATAGACCTGATTCCTTTTCTGGATGCGAACTGTATGATCGGTCGGCGCGTCACGCCCCGCCCGGAGACAAACCTGACGGTCGAGCAGATGGTCGAGGAGATGGGCCGGCTGGGCATCGGCCGGGCGCTGGCCACGCACGCCTACGCCAAGGAGTACGACCCGAAGACGGGCAACGAGCGGGTGACGGAGGCGTGCCAGAAGCACCCTGTCTTCATCCCGTGCTATGTGCTGCTTCCTGAACATACCGGCGAGATGCCGGGGGGCGATGCCCTGCTCCGGTACCTGGCCGATGGGGGGGCGCGGGCGGCCCGGCTCTACCCGAAGGAACACTCCTACGGGCTGGGGGAACGGTGGTGCGGGGGGCTGTTCGGGGCGCTGGAAGGGGCGGGCGTTCCGGTGCTGATCGACTTCGATCAGACCTCCTGGCCGGAACTCGACGGCGTCCTCACGGCGCATCCAGACCTCAATCTGGTGGTCGTGCGGACGGGCTACCGGGTCGACCGGTGGGTCTACCCGATGCTGAAGTCCCATCGCGGGCTGTATCTGGAGACGGAGAACTACGTGCCTTTCATGTCGCTGGAGGCGGCCACGGAGCGGTTCGGGGCGGAGCGCCTGGTCTTCGGGACCGGGATGCCGGTCTGGGATGCGGGCGGGGCCGTGTCTCACGTGCTCTACGCGGCTGTGGACGAGGGGGCCAGGCGGAAGATGGCAGGGGAGAACCTGGAAAGGCTGCTTTGGAAACCATAGGGGAATGCCATGTCTGAGTTCTGGTCAAAAACCCGCGCGGGGGACCCCCTGCGGGGCGAGGTGGTGATCGACTGCCACACCCATATGGGGCCGTGGTTCAACTTCTTCATCCCGAAGGACCCGTGGGCCGAGGGGATGATCGCCTCGATGGACACCTGTGGCATCCAGAAGGTGGTCTGCTCCCCACACGTGGCCATCGGCTCCGACACGCCCTGGGGGAACGACCTGGTGGCCGAGGCCGTGCGGCGTTTCCCGGACCGGTTCGCGGGCTACTGCACGGTCAACCCGAACTACCCGGAGCGGGAGATGCTGGATGAACTGGAGCGCCACATCACGCGCGGGACGCTCTGCGGCATCAAGGTTCATCCGACGGTGCATCTCTATCCGGCGGACGGCCCGAACTACAGTCCGATGTGGGCCTTCGCGCACGAGCGCGAGTTGCCCGTGCTGGTCCACACGTGGGAGAGCGACCGGCTGTGCGGGCCGCTGATGTTCGCCGGGATCGGCAGGGCCTACCCGAAGGCGCAGATCCTGCTCGGTCACTCCGGGGCCAGCGCGGTGGGGATGGACCAGTCCATCGTCTCGGCGCGGGAGTCTGAGAATGTCTATCTGGACCTGACCGCCTCCTACCTGCCCTACGGCATGCTGGAGGTGATGGTGGCCTCCGTGGGGGCGGACCGGGTGCTGTTCGGGACCGATGTCCCATTTCTGGATGGCCGGCCCAAGGTGGGTCAGATCGCCTCAGCGCGCATCTCGGACGAGGACAAGCGAAAGATCTTCGGGCTGAACACCAGACGACTGTTCAGGCTATGATCTCTCGATTTTCCATTCCCACACAGATTCTCCTCGGCCCCGGGGCCGTCCGGGAGATCCCCGATCTCGTGCGGTCGCTGGGACGACGCAGGCCGTTGATCGTGACGGATGCGGGGGTCGTGAGGGCGGGGCTGGTGGAGCGGGTGACCGGCCCGTTTCGGGATGCGGGGCTGTCCTGGGCGGTCTTCGACGGCGTCCATCCCAACCCGGTCGAGGAGGACGTGGCCGCAGGGCTGATGGCTTACCGGGACGGGGGGTGCGACCTCGTCCTGGCGCTGGGCGGAGGAAGCCCTCTGGACGCGGGCAAGGGCATTCGGCTCAAGGTCACGCACCCCCTCCCGCTCGAAGACTACGAGGCGGGGCGGGGGGGCGCTGATCGCATCGGGCCGGACGTGCCGCCCATGATCGCGGTCCCGACCACGGCCGGGACCGGGAGCGAGGTGGGGCGGAGCGCGGTGTTCACGTTCAGAACCCTGGGCCGGAAATCGTTGATCTTCAGTCCGCACCTGATGCCGTCCTTTGCGGTGGCCGACCCGGAGTTGACCGTTGGGTTGCCGCCGTACCTGACGGCGGCCACGGGGATGGACGCGCTGACGCACAACCTCGAATCCTACCTCTCCACCTCCTACCATCCGATATGCGATGCGATTGCGCGGGGCGGCATC
Source organism: Candidatus Latescibacterota bacterium (assembly GCA_009694805.1). Classification (GTDB taxonomy): domain Bacteria; phylum Latescibacterota; class UBA2968; order SICM01; family SICM01; genus SICM01. The sequence continues at coordinate 1,972 of SICM01000184.1, read as the reverse complement.
CGTCTGGTGGCGCAGCATCTGCGCCGGGCCGTCCGGTGTGGCGCTGACCTCGACGCCCGGCAGGGGATGCTGATGGCGGCCATGATGGGGGCCACGGCCTTCCAGAAGGACCTGGGCGCGGCTCACTCCCTGGCCCACCCGCTCTCCACGGTGGCGGGTGTGCATCACGGCCTGGCCAATGCCGTCGTCCTCCCGCACGTCCTGGCCTTCAACGCGCACGCTGCGGCGGCGAAGTTGAGGGATGTGGCCGAGGATCTGGGGGTAGAGGTGGCGGGTCTTTCGGATGCGGCAGCCGCCCGGAAGGCGGTGGATGCGGTCCGGGCGCTGAACCGGGAGATCGGCATCCCGGAACGGCTGTCGCAGGTCGGTGTGACGGGGGAGATGATCCCGGAACTGTCCCGAAAGGCGATGGAAGACGGGTGCCACAGGACCAACCCGAGGCCGTGTACGAAGGAGGATATGGCAGACTTGTACAGAAAGGCTTTGTAGGCAATTAGAGACGACCCGCCGGGTCGTCTCTAATCACCCCTCACGACTTCTTCTGCTTCTTGAACCTCCACTCTGCCTCCGTCGGGCCGGCGTCCCCGTCGGCGGGTTTGATGATCAATCTCAAGAAGGCGCTCTCCGGCGTCACGACAGGGGCTTCGCGCAGGTTACGGACCGGAAAGAAGACCTTCACCAGCGCTTCGTTTCCGACGTAGGTGACATTCTGGGTCTGCTCGGTCAGATAGGTTTTTTCGCCGGGGATGTAGGGATAGTAGTTCCCGAACACGTCCGTCACTTCGTAGGTGGCGCCCGGGACCTCCAGCTTGATCGCTTCGATAGGACGGACGACCTCTTCCCGCACCTCGATCGGTTCGTAATCCATCCCGTTTTTATCTTCAAGATAGATGACCCAGTTCTTCTTGGCGAGGAAAGGGGCGGCGTTGGGGGTGCTCATCTTGAGCCGGATCAGAATGGCGTCTCCGACCCGGTTTTGCGTTTGATAGGCCGTCCGTATGGAGTCCAGGCTCTGGCCCTCCGGGTTGTAGTATTTGTGCAGGAGCCGGATCTCGGCCTCGATGAGATCAGGAGACATCAGGGTGGCGACCACAATCAACGGAGACTGGACGAGCTTGCCCTTCACGGGTCCAGGGAGGGTTCGGACGCCTATATCGGGGACCTCTGCGATGCCCGGCAACCGGTTGGCTTCCTCAAAATTCGAGATGTTGCTCAGGTAGGTCCTGGTGGTCCAGGCCTTCAGGACGTCAGCATAGGTCCGCTCGGGATCGAGGGAAGGGGGATCGGTGAAGGTGGTGTAGGGGACCTCCCGGTCGTTCTCCAGCTTGTTGAAGATAGGCCGCGTGTCCACATAGTAGAAGGGAAGTTTTTCGTTGAAAGAGAGGTCCAGCAGCCGATCCCATCCCTTCATCATCTTATCCAGGCGGGCCTGCTGACCCTTGTCGAGCCCTTCCCGGAAGGTCCGGAGCAGGTTTTCGACCTCCATATATGCCTTTTTCTTGCGCTCCTTCAGCACGTCGAGCGATGGACGATCTCCTTTCCAGATGGCCGCCTCACAGGTCATCTTGGCATAGTCCCACTCAAATGTCTCCAAAACCTTCCGGATCTGTTCGATCTTCTGCTTCGCTGAATCCTGTTGCGCCGGCGAGAGCTTAAGTTCCTTCTTCAGCTTCTGGAGGTCTACCAGGTCCCTCGAGTCGGCTCCATACGCCACACAGCAGGGGAGAAGGGTACAGAGCACGATGCCGCAGGCCCATCGACAGACATTTCTCACCCCCCACATGGCTGACCTCCTTTTAAAAAGTGGAATATATGATAGGGTTTACTTGACACTGTTCACTTACCATTCCCAACTTATGCCCCCCGAAAACCTCGGCAGAAAGCTTTCGGGCCTGAAATATAGGCGTCAGCTTCACCAACGAATACGGCTCTCTAAGAGGCGGTTCCTGCGATAATCCAAAACTGCTATTTA
>SICM01000183.1 GCA_009694805.1 Candidatus Latescibacterota bacterium | reverse complement strand
CTCTATTTGAATCTTGCTCCCAGCCGTCTCCAGGAAGGACGCGGGCCTCTTTTCCTGCCTCCTGGCTGGGACACAATACCAGATGAAATTTTGAATTTCGATCTTTCAATATTTTCAATATCTTACACCTAAACCGATCACGAATGCAGGGCGGCCACATGATCCGTATTGTCAATTTGAAGACCCTGTTTGAAAAACTGGCCGGAGAGCTGTCGCTTAGACTGGGTAAGTCCTATCTGGAAAACTGGAACGGCGATCTGCTGATTTCCTGCAACGACGAAAAAATCATGCTCTCCATGTGCGGGTCGAATGTTCGTGTTGCGGCCCCCGGGCAAACGGAGCATTCGATCCAGGGCGGGGATGATATGGCTCGACTGATTGTCGGAAGCGAGTCGCCCAATGAGATTGTTGCGCTCTCAAACATGGTTCTAAGCGGCGACGCCCTGCGGCTTGTCGAGGTTCTGTTTCCGAAGCAATATCCACAAATTTCTGGAGCGGATCTTTAGGTCAGATCACAGTGGAGGGCCGCTTGTCTAAAGATATGAATATTGTGTTTGCGTTCGATCTCGGTTATATTCATGCTGTACGATGGGACAGGTTACGACCTGGCCTTTTGGACAGGAAAGAATCCGGCTTTTGTACGGTGCGAAGGGGTTTTGGGATGGGTATATTCGTGCGTCGATTCGATCTTCCGTCCCCTCCGGGATAGGGTTGTCCCCGGTCAAGTCTTTCCGAAAGGAGTCCGCCATGCCAGAAAACAGGTTTGAGGCTGCGCGCGCCGCTGCGCTCCCCGCGTCGGACGAGGAGGAGCTCAGCGTCGGTTCAGCTTCCGTCCCCTCCGGGTCGAGCGACCTGGTCTACCACCGGCTCTGTCCGGCTGCCGAGATAAAGGAAGGGGAGCCGCGCGCCTTCACGGTGAACGGGACACACCTGGCGGTGTTCCGGCACAACGGCGCGTTCCACGCCGTGGACAACCGCTGCCCGCACATGGGCTACCCCTTCTCGAAAGGGACGGTGAAGGACGGCATCCTGATCTGCCACTGGCACCACTGGAAGTTCGACCTGAAGACGGGCGGTTGCTTCGTGGGGGGCGGGGACGACGTGCGCACCTTCTCGGTGGAGGTGCGGGACGGAGATCTGTTCGTGGGCCTGTCCGCCGGGGAGGCGGAGGAGGCGCGTCGTCGGATGATCGCGCGCGGGGAGCGGGCGCTCCAGCAGGGGCTCAAGGAGGCGAGTTCGTTCCTGATCGCCAAGGCCGTGACCGCGCTCCGGACCGCCGGGGCCACGCCGAAGGAGATCGTCCGGCAGGGCCTGCTCTACGGCGTGACGCGTACGAACGAGGGGTGGTCCTCCGGCGTCGCCATCCTCACCATCGGGGCCAACATGTGGGACGAGGTGGACCCCGAAGACCATAACCTCTTCCTGGTACACGGCCTGACGCAGATCGGTCGGCGCACGGCTGGGCGGTCCAACCGCCGCCGGCAGTTCCCGCTACCCGGCGGGGAGACGCACGACGTGGAGACGCTCAAGCGGTGGTTCCGGCGGTTCGTGGACCAGCGGGACGTGACCGGGGCCGAACGTATTCTGATGACCCTCTACGACCGGGGGCTCCCCAAGTCCGTGATCGCGGACTTCATCTTCACGACGGCCACGGACTCCTACTTCAAGGGGGACGGCCACGCCCTGGACTTTGGGAACAAGACCCTGGAGGCGCTCGACTTCGTCGACTGGGAGGGGGCGGTGGAGATTCTGAGGCCCAGCGTGATCGACCTGATCGTCCGGGACCGGCACGAGGAGACGGCGCTCTGGTCGGAGAGCGTCCCGCTGCTGGAGGATGTCTTCTCCCGGCTGGACGAGGTCTGGACGGACAACCAGAACCAGAGGGCGGATCTGGACATTTCGGCGTTTGCGCAGACCCTGCTGGGCGATGACCTGCGGACGGTCGTGTCGGCAGTGGAGGCGAAGCTCCGGGAGGGCGTAGCGTGTACGGACATCTGCCGGGCCATGACCTACGCCGGGGCGATCCGGACCACGCGGTTCCACCTCAAGAACGAAGGGGACTGGCACGCGGTGGCCAACCTCTACTCCTACGCCCACGCGCTCTACCGGGCGTTCCACATCGCGCCCAGCCGGGACCTGCTGCGGGGGATCTTCCACGGGGCCGTGTACACGAACCTGATCCGGTGGCTGAACATGCCCTCTGCGCGGGTGCCCAAACCGGGAGAGGGGACGGGCGAACGCTACAAGGGGCCGGCGCAGATGCTGGACCGTCTGCAGGAGTTCGCGGACTTCCAGAAGGTTTATGAGGCCGAGTTGCTGGTCAACCAGTACCTCGCCGAGGGGCACGACGTCCCCTGCCTGCGGCGGACGCTGACGCACATCCTGCTGCGGGAGGACGCGGAACTGCACATGTTCCAGGCGCTGGAGGCCGCGTACCGGCACTACGACCTGTCGAGCGATCCCGAGGAGAAGCGCATCCACCTTCTGGCTGCCACGCGTTACATCACGGCGCAGAAGGTGATGAAGGGTATCCTCTGGTCCACGGAGAACGCGGAGCGGCTGCAGCGCGGGGAGCTGTTGAGCGAGCGGGAGGACGATAATTAAAAATTCCTTGCCGCCCCGACAATCCCTCCCGCATTGCTACCTTTCTTGCTCGTGCAAGAAAGGTAGCACCAAAGAAGCACGCTCCTCAAGCGCCGGAGGGGCTGGGCGCGCCGCAACCTTGACGTTCAGTGGACGCACTAAAATGTGTGTCCCCGGCATGGGAGTGCTTCTGCCGGGCTCCTGCGGTGGGGGTTTCTGGCGACGCGCCTTCTCAGACCGAACATTGGAATCCAGGCCAGTACATCAGTAGATTTCAACTCACTTTTCAGGGAGGGATGTCGTGGGCGTTCGAATCAATCGTGTCAAGCAGATCCTGAAGCAGGGGGGGACGATCTACGGGAGCGCAACGCGGCTGCCGGAGCCGGGCCTCGTGGAGATCCTGGGCTACGCCGGGTTCGATTTTGTGCTGATCGATGCGGAACACGGGGCGATGGGGTGGGCGGAGATGGAGCGGATGATCCTGGCCGGCCTGGCCACGGACGCGGCCCCGTTCGTACGGGTGGTCAAAAATGAGCCGGAGCTGGTCATGCGGACGCTCGACCTGGGCGCGATGGGGGTGATGATCCCCCACTGCCGGACAGCGGAGGATGCGCGGCGGTTCGTGAACGGGGCTTACTACGCCCCGCGCGGGGCGCGGGGGATCGGGCCGGGGCGGGGGACGAGGTGGGGGGCGGTCCCGTCGGACGAATACTTCAGGACCATCGACGATCAGGTGGCGCTGCTGGCCATGGTGGAGGACCCTGAGGTGGTGGACCACATCGATGAGATCGTGGAGGTGCCGGGGATCGACGTCCTCTGGGTGGGGACCGGGGACCTGGCGGCGGCCTACGGCGTGGCGGGTCAGACCTCCCATCCAAAGGTCGTGGAGGCGTCGGAGCGCATCCTGGCAGCGGGGAAGCGGAAGGGGGTCGCGGTGGGGTTCCCGGCGCGCAGCGTCGAGGACGCCAAGGCTGCGGCTGCGAAGGGCTACCGGGCCATCGGCTTCGGCGGGGCGGAGTCTTACGTCATGCAGTACGCGCGGCAGTACCTGGATGCGGTCAAGAAATGATTCCAATCAGGAAATGACTCTAAAATGAGAAAGCCACCCTCACGTCCCTGTGGGGGCAGCTCTCTATTGAGACGGCATCCTCGCTCCTGCGTGTGTTCACGTCTCAATGGGTCAGTCTAAATCTCTCCTGTAGAGTTTGGCCCTGTGAATGGGGGTTCCCATCTCATTTTCGAGGTAGACCTTCCGGGGCTGGCCGTTCACCTTGCGGTATTCGTATCCCATTACCCCCTGCTTCAGGAGGCCTGAGAGGGTGTCCAGGAACCCCTGCTGATCCTCGGGGGACATGCCCTGCATCGCGCTGAGCAGGTTCCCCATCCCCCCGGCGCCGACGTCCAGCACCTGGTCCAGGGCGTCGAAGGGGTCCTTTTTCCGTCTGCGCCCCGGTCGCTCGTCTTCTTCCGTCCCGAGGGCTGCGATCAGCCGGCGCACATCGTGCCGGCGGGAGTCTCCTTTGAGGAGGCGGTCCATCGCTGATCGCGCTTCAGGTGAGAGGCGGTCGGCGATCTTTCCGAAAACCTGGTAGCGGAGGTCGAGGCGGTCCGAATCGCTGGCCGGCCTTTCCGCCTGGGGAGGGGACCCGGACGGCCCTTCCACCTTCCAGGCCTTCGGGGTGCGGGCATCGAGCGCGTCGGGGATGGTCATCGGATTTCAGGGACCGGCTTTCGGATGGAAGTGCTCAGCAGCAGGACAAGGCCCATGACCCCCAACGTGACCCCCAGGAAGAACCAGGGCTCCGGCCTGCGGCGCATATCCGAGGCCATGTGTGCGCAGAGGAACCCGAGGGCAATGTGAATGTTCAGTGTTATCAATATGATCCAGCCCATTTCAGGACTCCTTGATCGGAATTTGTTATTTAGAATTTGTATGTTGTATGTTTTAGTATCATCTGGTCTATATATCGACTGAGCTGGATATACCTTGAGAGGAAAAAGTAGTTTTTTAGAGAAAGAATAGGGACATGCAGGATGAGCAGGGTAAAGGCAGGTAGGAAAATGCAAAATTCAAGGAGATTTCCGTGCTGACCCGGGAACAGATCGACTTTTTCCGCGAGAACGGTTTCATCCGGCTGGAGCAGGTCTATCCACCGGACGAGTTGCGGCAGATGAGCGAGGAGCTGGACTATATCATTCAGACCTTCGCGACCTGGGCCGCTGCCTGGCGCGGACCGTGGCGCAAACACTATGTGAAGGATGAGGAGGAGGACCGGAAGGCCACCCTTGTGGCCATCCACGAAATGCAGCATTATTCGGCTGCGTGGACCCGCGCCGTGACGAAGCCCGATCTGGCGGATGCGGTTGCGGCGCTGATGGACACGGATACCCTGGAGGTTCACCACTCCACGCTGCACGCCAAGCCGCCCGACGTGGGCGCGCCGTTTCCGATGCACCAGGACGTGCCGTTCTATGAGCATTCGGACGGGCGTTATATGGACGCCCTGGTCCATCTGGACGATGCTGACGAGCGGAGCGGGTGCATCAAGTTCCTGAAGGGCAGCTACCGGCTGGGGCCGCTGAAGCATATCCTCGGGCCCGACACCGCCCCGCATCTGCCGACCGATCAGTACCGGCTGGACGATGCGGTCTTCGTGCCCGCGAAGGCCGGGGACGTGGTGCTGTTCCATCTCTGGACCATTCACGGCTCCGCCGTGAACCATAGCGGGCTCTGGCGGCGTCTGGTGCGGGTCGGCTTCCGGGACCCCCGCAACCAGCAGGTCGCCGGACAGGGCCTGGGCCGTCCCGGCATCCTCGTCAAGGGCGTGCGCCCGAAGGTGGAGGGGATGGAGGTGAACGTCTATGGGAACTGGATACCGCAGAAGAAGGCGTGATCCGCAGATGGACGCAGATGAACGCAGATGGAGGAAAACGTAGGGAATGCAAAGTGCAAAGTGAAAAATGAAAAACAAAACCGTGCATTTTGCCCCTTCGACCGCGCTCAGGGCAGGATTTTACATTTTGCATTTGTTTTTAAGGAGGTGTCATCCTTATCGAACGTCTGATCGAAATCGAACCCGAAAGAAAAACCGAACGCGCCGTCCTGGTGGGGGTCTGCCTGCCGGGAACGGACCGCCGGGAGACCGAGGAGACGATGGAGGAGCTGGCCCTGCTGGCGGACACGGCGGGGGTGGAGGTCGTGGGGCGAATTGTACAGGAGCGCGCCGCGCTCGACCCTGCCACCTTCATCGGCAAGGGCAAGGTCCTGGAATTGCGCCAGATGGTGGAGGAGACCGGGGCGGACGCCGTGATCTTCGACGACGACCTTTCGCCGGCGCAGGACCGAAATGTGGAGCGAGTGACGCAGGTGAAGGTCCTGGACCGGAGTATTCTCATCCTGGACATCTTCGCGTCTCACGCCCGTTCCAGAGAGGCCCGCACGCAGGTGGAGCTGGCGCAGCTCGAGTACCTCCTGCCCCGGTTGACGCGGCAGTGGACGCACCTCTCGCGTCAGGTGAGCTCTGCGGGCGGCATCTCCGGGGGCATCGGGACGCGGGGGCCGGGCGAGACGCAGCTCGAGGTGGACCGGCGGGCGATCCGGAAGCGGATCAGGGATCTGACCCGTGCGCTGGAGCGGATCGAGAAGCACCGGGAGACGGAACGCAAGGGGCGGGCGGGGCTGTTCAAGGCCGCGCTGGTGGGCTACACGAATGCGGGGAAGTCCACGTTGATGCGGGCGCTGTCGGGCGCGGACGTGCTGGTGGAGAACCAGCTCTTCTCCACGCTCGACTCCACCACCCGCGCCGTCCCCCTCGGTTACAACCGGCAGGTCCTGATGACCGACACCGTGGGGTTCATCCGAAAACTCCCGACGCACCTCGTGGCCTCCTTCCGGAGCACGCTGGAGGAGGCGGTCCGCGCGGACCTCCTGCTCCACATCGTGGACGTGAGCCACCCCGCGTGCGAGGAGCAGATCGCCGCCGTGCTGGAGACCCTGGAGGGTCTCCAGATCGCGGAGCATCCGACGCTGATGGTCTTCAACAAGATCGACCGACTGGACGATCCTGCCCGGCTATCCGCCCTGATGCACGCCCACGACGAGGCCGTCGCCGTGTCCGGGCTCACGGGGGAGGGGATGGAAGACCTGAAGCGGAAGCTCTACGAGAAGCTGGAGCAGGGGCGGGTGGTGCTCGACGTGCGGGTGTCTCAGACGGAGGGGCGGTTCCTGTCCGAACTCTATGAAGTCGGCGAGATTCTGGAGCGATCTTACGAAGGGAACGATGTCCTGCTCAAGGTGAAACTGCCCGGCGAGGATGCGAGGAGATTGCAGCTGGTGGGGTAAAAGGTGTCGGGTTCCAGGTGTCGGGTATCGGGTAAGACCGACACCTGACACCTGACACCTGATACCTGACACCTGCTCTATCTTGTGGCCGCGACGACCTTCTCCGCGGCGTCCTTCAGCCCGCGCGCCACGGTGAAGTTGAGGCCCGAGTTTTCGAGGATGCGCGATCCCTCCTCGGCGTTGGTTCCCTCCAGCCGGACCACGACGGGCATGCGGACGTTGACATTCTTGAGCGCCTGCACCACCCCCTCCGCCACCCGATCACAGCGGACGATCCCCCCGAAGATGTTGATCAGCACGGCCTTCACGTTGGCGTCGGACATCAGGATGCGGAACCCGTTCTCCACGGTCTGGACGTTGGCGCCGCCGCCCACGTCCAGAAAGTTGGCGGGGGCCGCTCCGGCGAGTTTGATGATGTCCATCGTGGCCATGGCCAGGCCCGCGCCGTTGACCATGCACCCTACGGACCCGTCCAGCTTGATGTAATTGAGCTTGTAGTTGGAGGCCTCCACCTCCAGGGGTTCCTCCTCGTCCAGGTCGCGCAGGGCGGCCAGGTCGGGGTGGCGGCCCAGGGCGTTGTCATCCAGGGTGATCTTGGCGTCCAGGGCCAGCAGGTCCCCACCTTTTGTCCGGACCAGGGGGTTGATCTCGGCGAGCGAACCATCGCTCTCCACGTAGGCCCGATAGAGGGCCAGGATGAACTGCGCGCCCTTCCGGACCAGGTCTCCGGACAGCCCCAGCCCGAAGCTCAGCTTCCGGGCCTGGAACCCCTGGAGTCCGACGGCGGGGTCCACGACCTCCCTCAGGATCTGCTCCGGGGACTCGGCGGCCACCTGCTCGATGTCCATCCCGCCGGCCTGCGAGGCCATGACCACCAGGCGGGACTTCGACCGGTCGAGCACGATGCCCAGGTAGAGCTCCTGTTCGATGTCCATCCCCTGTTCGACCAGGACGCGCTTGACGATCCGCCCCTCCGGCCCGGTCTGGTGCGTGATGAGCTGCATGCCCAGGATGCGGGAGGCCACCTCCCGCGCCTCCGCGGGGCTGTGCGCCAGCTTGACGCCGCCCCCCTTTCCCCGCCCGCCCGCGTGAATCTGCGCCTTGACCACCACGGTCCCTCCCCCCAGTTCCTGCGCGATCCGCTCCGCCTCTTCCGGGGTGAAGGCCACGCCTCCCTTGGGGACGGGGACGCCGTATTTTTTCAGAATTTCCTTTGCTTGATATTCATGGATCTTCATAGGGCCTCATTTTCTGATTAGATTAGGATATCCCTGGCTCTTCCTTGCCGGCCTCTCCCACCTTTCTTGCTCGTGCAAGAAAGGTGGGGCCAAAGAAACACGCTCGCTCAGACGCCGCGAGGGGCTTTGGCGCGCCGCAACCTTAACGTTCTGTAGTCGCACAGAAATTTGTGCCCCCGGCAGGTGGGTTGCTTCTGCTGTACTCCGGTAGTGGGGGTTTCTGGCGGCGCGCCTGCTCTTTACCTGGTACGTTGTACTGGCTTGTTTGTGCTTCTCACCTCTCCCTTTGGGGGAGGGGTCTCCCAAAAAGAGGCCGTCCTCCGCGAAGCGGGGACGGCCTGCTGATCAGGATTTTTTCTCGTAGAACGGTTTGACCTTTTCGATGACCTCATCGTCGGTCCGGGATTCGGAGACGATCTTCGTGAAGATCGGTTCATCAATGCCGAGTTCCTCCAGGAACTTTTGGTCAGCTCCTCAGGGGTAGACGTAATCCCCGATGTTCCCCTCGATCCGCGCCCTGGCCTTGTCGGAGATCCGGGCCAGCCAGGGGATGCCTCCGATGATGAGCGTGCGGCTGCGGGGCCGGAAGTCGATCTGACCATCGTCGCTCACGGGTTCACCTCCCTCTAAAAGCCTTCTTTAAGCGACAAAATCCACGTGCGTCCCGGTCGTGCTGACGTGCGGTGGACGGTGCTCTTCCTCCTCCGTCTCCTGATCCTTCCGCCGGCCGCGTCGCCTCTGCTGAGACTGTTCCGGAAAAGGGCGGTTGTTCGGGTCGATCCCGTTGTCTTCCGGCTGCTCGGAGGCCAGGGGACGGTTCTGGTCGTGGGCGGTCTGCTCGGCGGCGACCTGGGCCATGTGTCGGTGGAGCAGGTCGGGGCGGTTCAGGTCGATGCTCAACTGCCGTGCCCCTTCCACAGGCGCCCGCACAAAGCTGTCCTGAAATTCGACCGGCCGGATCAACACGGGAATCACCTTCTTTCAAAAAAATCAGGGTAGGGGCGATTCGTCACTCCTACGAATATAAAATTATCCTGCCCGGATGTCAATTCCAAACATTGGGGGCCTCAGACGGCCTTTTCGATCACCGCTGGACCTTCACGGGCTTACCGCCCTGTCTGGCCGACGCCCAGGCCGTCTCCGTCAGTTCGATCACGCGCAGGCCGCAGATGGGCGGGACCTGGACCTCGTCCCGGCCCAGGACGGCGTCGATGAAGTTCCTGTCCGGCGACGTGAACCGGGTGGGGAGGCCCTGCGGCTCGTAGACCTCCTGAGACCCCTCAAACTGGCAGGTGATCTTCCCGTTGCGGGAATAGACGGCCCCTTTGGACCCCCAGATGGTGATGTCCTCCCACATGCCGCGCGGCCCGTTGCCCACGATGGAGAAGTTGCCGAGCGCCCCGTTCGTGAACTTCAGGGACAGGGTGGAGTTGATGTCCACTTCGCCCCCGAAGTACTCCATGAAGGCCGAGACCTCGTCCACCTGGAGATCGGTCATCCAGAGGACGATGTCCAGGTGGTGGCTGCCGGAGTCGTTGAGCTGCCCGCCGCCGGACAGGGCCAGGACCTGACGCCAGGCCCCCCGCGTGGCCCGCAGCCAGTTCTGGTCCTGAAGGGCGCTGATGAACTGGAGTTCACCCAGTTCTCCTGCTTTGATCATATTCCTGATGAACCGGAAGCTGGCCCCGAAGTGACGCTGGTAGGAGACCATCAACACCCTGTCCACGGCCTTCGCCCTGGCGATCGCCTGCCGGGCGTGGTCGACGGTACATACCATCGGCATTCGTGATCGGTTTAGGTGTAAGATATTGAAAATATTGAAAGATCGAAATTCAAAATTTCATCTGGTATTGTGTCCCAGCCAGGAGGCAGGAAAAGAGGCCCGCGTCCTTCCTGGAGACGGCTGGGAGCAAGATTCAAATAGAGT
>SICM01000182.1 GCA_009694805.1 Candidatus Latescibacterota bacterium | reverse complement strand
TGTCCCAGCCAGGAGGCAGGAAAAGAGGCCCGCGTCCTTCCTGGAGACGGCTGGGAGCAAGATTCAAATAGAGTTTCTGGGGGGGATATTCTCAGATTCTCGAACCTCTGTCCCGCAATAAGTTATCCCTAAACCGATCACGAATGGATTTTGGTAGTATTTTAGACTGTTTTCGCAGTTGGATGTTGAAAACCAAATGCTTACATTAGAGACAGGGGATGGGGTACATGCCGCACCTGAAGATCTACACCACGAATTTCTGTTCGTATTGTGATCGGGCGAAGGCGATTCTGAAGAGCAAGGGGATCACGGATTACGAAGAGATGAACATCGCGGGCCGGGAGGGGATGCGGGAGGAGATCGCCAGGCTGACGGGCGGGCGGTGGGATGTGCCCCAGGTGTTCATCGACGGGGCCTACATCGGAGACGACGACGCCCTGGCGGATCTGGCCCATTCAGGGGAACTGGAGAGGATGTTCGGCATGAATGAAAACAGCAGCGGCAATGGGAAGGGAAATGTGGACCGGCGGGACGTGCTGATCATCGGGTCGGGGCCGGCCGGCCTGGCCGCCGCGCTCTACGCGGCGCGGGCGCAGTTGAACACCCTGGTCCTCACGGGCAAAGAGATCGGGGGGCAGCTTTCGCTGACGCTGGACATCGAGAACTACCCGGGGTTCAAGGACGGGCACGCGGGGAACCTGATCCAGGACATGCAGGAGCAGGCCAAGCGGTTCGGGGCAGCCATCGAGATGGGGTATGTGACGGAGGTGGACTTCTCTCAGCGCCCGTTCCGAATCAAGACCTACGGGTCGGAGATCGAGGCTCAGAGCGTGATCGTGGCGACGGGGTCGTCACCGCGCAAGCTGGAGATCCCCGGCGAGCTGGATTACGTGGGGAGGGGGGTCTCCTACTGCGCGACGTGCGACGGGTTCTTCTTCAAAGACAAAGAGGTGGTGGTCGTGGGCGGGGGGGACGCGGCGGTGGAGGAGGGCCTGTTCCTGACGCGGTTCGCCAAGACGGTGACGATCATCCACCGGCGGGATCGGCTCCGGGCGAACCCCTCCATCCAGGCGCGGGCGCTGGACAACCCGAAGATGAAGTTCCTCTGGGACACGGTGGTGACGGCGGTCCTGGGGAACGACAAAGGGGCCTACGGGGTGAGGCTCAAGGACGTGAAGACCGGAGCGGAGCGGGAGTTCAAGACGGACGGGGTGTTCATCTTCGTGGGGCACCTCCCCAATACGACGCTGTTCGAGGGGAAGCTTCAGATGGACGATAAAGGCTACCTGATCGCGGATAAGCGACAGCACACCGATGTGGAGGGGGTGTTCGCCGCCGGGGATGTGCAGGACCACGTGTACCGGCAGGCGATCACGGCGGCGGGGACGGGCGCTGCAGCGGCCATCGAGGCCGAGCGGTTCCTGGCGGAGATGGCCGGGAAGGCGCAGCCTGCGGCGGTGTAAAAGGGCGTTGACTTCCAGGGAGAAGACACCTAATAATTGGGCGAGAGACGTGAACCCCCCCTTCCACCCCCTACCCCCCCCTCCCCCCCTCCCCCCACGGGTGGGAGGGCAGTGGGTCGCGACCCACGGGAGCGACAGGTTGGGTGGAGGAGGGGGAAACAAGGGTTTTGCCCCTTAAGTTGGGGGAGGGCTGGGGGCTGTTTGTTCTGAAAGGTGAGGATGACCGAGCACGATGGCATCGATGACCTGTGGGGGGAGACGTTCCCGGAGGCGGCGCGGCTCTACGAGCGGGCGCTGAAGGTCTTTCCCAACGGGGTGACGCACGACAACCGGTTCCACAAGCCGTTTCCGATCTATATCCGCCGGGCGCAGGGGGCGCGCAAATGGGACGTGGACGGGCGGGAGTACGTCGACTACACGATGGGGCACGGGGCTCTGCTCCTGGGACACGCCCACCCGACGCTGGTGAAGGCGGTGGCCGAGCAGGTGGCCCTGGGGACGCACTACGGGGCCTGTCACGAGTTGGAGGTGGTGTGGGGGCAACTCGTCATCGACCTGGTCCCGTCCGCGGAGCGGGTGCGGTTCACGGCATCCGGCACGGAGGCCACGCTGATGGCCTTCCGCCTCTGCCGGGCGTTCACGGGAAAACGGAAGATCGTGAAGTTCGAGGGGCATTTTCACGGCTGGCACGACAACGCCTTCATCGGGGTGCAGCCCCCCTACAACGTGCCGGCCCCGGGTGTCCTGAAGGAGGTCCACGACAGCGTGATCCTCTGCCCGCCCAATGACGCGGGCCGGCTGGACGAGATCCTGTCGAAGGAAAAGGACGTCGCCCTGGTGGTGATCGAGCCGACGGGCGCGGGGTTCGGGACCATCCCGACGCAGCCGGGGTTCCTCAAGGAACTGCGGGAGATCACGTCGGCGCACGGTGTGCTGCTCCACTTCGACGAGGTGATCACCGGGTTTCGGTGTGCGCCGGGCGGGGCCCAGGCGTACTATGGGGTGAAGCCGGACATCACGACGCTGGCGAAGATCCTGGCGGGCGGGATGCCGGGCGGGTGCGTGACGGGCCGGGCCGACCTCCTGGAACTGCTGGAAGAAAAGGGGTACAGGGGGCAGCGGTTCGTGCATCCGGGGACCTTCAACGCCAACCCCGTCTCGGCGGCAGCGGGCGTGGCCACGCTCCAGGCCGTGGCCTCGGGCGAGGAGATCGCCAGGGCCAACCGCGCGGCGGTGACGCTGCGCAGGCGGTTGAACGACGCCATCGAGGCCCGCAAACTCCCCTGGTGTGCGTACGGGACCTTCTCGGAGTTTTACATCCTTCCGGACTGCGGGGGGCCGCAGGCCGCCGAGGAGGTCGTGGCGGGCCGGTTCGACTACAGGCGTCTGAAGGGGGGCAACCCGGAGCTGAGCCGGAAGTTCAGGTCGGCTATGACCCTGAACGGCGTGGATATGCACGGCATGAAGGGGCTGCTCTCCTCGGTGCATACGGATGAGGATCTGGACCAGACCATGCAGGCGTTTGACCGGTCGGTTGACATGCTCAAGAAGGAAGGGCTGGTTTAAGGAGAAATGCAAAGTGCAAAATATAAAATGTAAAATGCAATATTTCACCTTGCACTTTGCACTTGGGGTTGATTGGAGGGGTAGGGCATGGTCAAGCGGGCGTTGATCAGCGTGTCGGACAGGCGTGGGGTGGTGGAATTCGCCCGACGGCTGGCGAAGGCCGAGGTCGAGATCCTCTCCACGGGGGGGACGGGACGGGCGCTCCGGGAGGGGGGGGTGGCCGTGACCGAGGTGTCGGAGATGACGGGATTCCCGGAGATGATGGGGGGGCGGGTGAAGACGCTGCACCCGAAGGTCCACGGCGGCCTCCTGGCGGTCCGGGACGACCCGTCCCACGTGGCGGAGGCGGAGCAAAACGGGGTCGGGATGATCGACCTCCTGGCGGTCAACCTCTACCCGTTCGCCGCCACGGCCGCGCGGGAGGGCGTGTCGCTCGAAGAGGGCGTGGAGAACATCGACATCGGCGGGCCGGCGATGCTCCGGAGTGGGGCGAAGAATTTCCGGTTCGTGGCCGTGGTGGTGGACCCGGACGACTATGAGCAGGTGGCGGGAGAGGTGGAGGGAGGGGGCGTCACGCAGGCCACGCGGGAGCGGCTGGCGGTCAAGGCGTTCCGGCATACGGCGGACTATGACGGGGCCATCGACCGGTTTCTGAGCGAGCGCCTGGCCGGGGAGAAGGTCCTGCGGCTGGGCTACGGGCGCGGGACGGCCCTGCGCTACGGGGAGAACGGGCACCAGCGGGCGACCCTCTACCGGAGGCGGGAGGGGGGGGGCGTGGCCGGGGCGGTCCAGCTCCACGGCAGGGAGATGTCCTATAATAACTATCTGGACGCGCACGCGGCGGTCGAGGCGGTGCGGGACGTGGCGGGCGGGTCGGCGGCGGTCGTGATCAAGCACGGAAATCCCTGCGGGCTCGCCACGGGTCCCGACCTGGCCACGGCGCTGGCGCGGGCGTGGAACGGGGACCGGGAGAGCGCGATGGGGTCCGTGATCGCGGTCTCGAAGCGGATGGACCGGGGCGCGGCGGAGTTTCTGCGGTCCTCCTACCGGTCTCCCCTGATCGAGGGGGAGCGGAGGCGTTTCATCGAGATCGTGATCGCTCCGGGGTTCGACCCGGATGCGCTCGACCTGCTGCGCCGGAAGAGCAAGGATCTGCGCCTGCTGGAGATCGGTCCTCTTGAGGCGGACGGGCCTGAGCCGATGCTGTATCGGCAGGTGTCCGGGGGCCTCCTGGAGCAGACCCGGGACGACGTGCTGTGCGAGCGGTGGGAGGTCGTGACCCGGACGCCGTTCCCGGAGTCCAGGCGGGGGCTGGGCGAATTCGCGATGAAAGCGGCCAGGCATACCAGGTCGAACGCCATCGTCCTGGCGCGGGCGTATGCGGCGGGCCACTACGAGGTGATCGGCATGGGGGCGGGGCAGCCCAACCGGGTCGATTCCCTGCGGAAGCTGGCGATCCCGAAGGCGCGGGAGAACTTTGAGTGCGAATTCCCGGGGGTGGCCACAGGGGGAGACTTCGAGGCCTACGTCCGCCAGCAGCTTTCGGAGGCGGTGATGGCCTCCGACGCCCTCTTCCCGTATGATGACACCGTGACGCTCGCTCATAGCCTCGGCATTCGCTACGTCGTACAGCCGGGCGGGTCGGTGATGACCGGGCCCGGAGGGGGTGACGCGGCGGTCACTGCGACGGCAGATCGGCTGGGGGTGGCCATGGTCTTCACCGGGACGCGGCATTTTCTACACTGAGTATAGAGATAAACAGGATAAAACGCTAAGACACCGAGAAGAGAGACACACTATGGCCTTTTCATTTTCAGGCATATTTTCAAACGACATCGGCATCGACCTGGGAACAGCCAACACGCTGGTCTACGTGAAGGGCCGGGGGATCGTCGAAAACGCCCCCTCCATCGTCGCGCTGGACAAGATGACCCGGAAGCCGCTGGCGTTCGGAGCGGCGGCGAAGGAGATGATGGGCCGGGAGAACCCGCATATCGAGACGATCCGGCCCCTGCGGGACGGGGTGATCGCAGACTTTGAGATGACCGAGGAACTGCTCCGGTTCTTCATCAAACGGGCCCAGCACAACCGGCCTTTCGTGCGGCCGCGCATCGTGATCGGCGTGCCGTCGGGGGTGACCGAGGTGGAGAAGCGCGCGGTGCGGGAGTCGGCCGAGCGGGCCGGGGCGCGGGAGGTCTACCTGATCGCGGAGCCGATGGCCGCGGCCATCGGGATCGACCTGCCCGTGGGGGAGGCCGTGGGGTCGATGGTGATCGATATCGGGGGCGGGACGACGGAGATCGCGGTGATCGCCCTGTCGGGGATCGTGACGGGCAAGTCGCTCAAGGTGGGCGGGGATGAGATGGATGAGGCCATCGTCCAGTTCATGAAACGGAAGTACAGCCTGCTCGTGGGGACCCGGACCGCGGAACAGGTCAAGTGCACGATCGGGTCGGCGGGCCCGCTCGACGAGGAGATGCAGTTCCCCGTGAAGGGCCTGGACCTGGTGGCGTCCATCCCGAAGACGATCATCGTGGACTCCTCCGACATCCGGGAGGCGTTGATCGACCCGATCAAAAGCATCATCGGGGGCGTCCGGCAGTCGCTGGAGCAGACGCCGCCGGAGCTGGCCGCGGACATTCTGGACCGGGGGATCATCCTGAGCGGCGGGGGGGCGCTGTTGCGGGGGCTGGACCGGCGGCTGATGGAGGAGACCAGCCTGCCGGTGATCGCGGCGGAAGATCCCCTGACGTGCGTGGTGCGGGGGACCGGGAAGGTGCTGGAGAACATCCCCTTCTTCCAGAAGATGATGTTTTAATGTGAGACGTGACAGGGGGCGACAGGTAGGGGCGGTTCGCGAACCGCCCCTACTGGGGGCCGCATTTGCCGTTTGCCATAGCTTATGTACTGGTGGTTCAAAAATTTCATCCAGATGCGCAAGTCCTACGTGGCCTTTGCAGCCGCGGTGTTCCTTTCGTTCGGGCTGATGACCCTGAGCCTGGAGAGCAAGGTAACCGTGGCGCGGCTGGTCTCGTCCTCGACCCTGCAGACCGGGCACTGGATGTTCTCCTGGCTGATCGACCTGTCCAACGTGCGGAATGAAAACCGCCTGCTGAGAGAACAGAATCTCCGGCTTTTGCTGGAACTGTTGAAGCTCCGGGAGGAGCGTCTCGAAAACATCCGGCTTCGAAACCTGCTGGCCTTCAAGTCCAGGATAACCTATTCCTACATCCCGGCGGAGGTGATCGCCCGCGATCCGGGCAGGCCCATGAACACCCTGCACATCAACGTCGGGAAGAAGGACGGGGTGGAGGACCAGATGGCGGTGGTGAACTCGGACGGGCTCGTGGGCAAGGTGCTCACGGCCTATTCCGAGTCCTCAATCGTGCAACTGCTCCAGGACCGAAACTGCCGGGTGAGCGCGGTGGTGCAGCGCCCCGAGCGGGCGCAGGGGATCGTGCATTACGAGGACGGGAAGTTCTATCTCCAGGACGCGCCGATGCGGAGCGTCATCGAGGTGGGGGACGTGGTGGTCTCGTCCGGGATCGGGGGGATTTTTCCGGAGGGGCTCCTGATCGGCACGGTCGAAGAGCTGGGGCAGGACCAGACAGGGCTGTTCCAGGAGGTGGTTCTGAAGGCGGGGGTCGACTTCTCCTCCCTCGAAGAGGTGTTCGTCCTCCAGGGGAAGCGGGGGGTCCTCCGTTCTGTGGAGAGTCCTTGACAATGCCTGTTCATTTATGTATACTTAAGCCCTGTTTGGTTGATGGCTGTTCGAGGTGTCTATGAACCGTCGAGGCAGATGGGTGGTCGGTGGCGTGATCGCGGTCGGGGTCCTGCTGATCCTGTTTGTATGGGTCGCAGGACAGTCGGGCGGCGGGGGCGGTTTTTCGAGCCTGGGCGCATTTCGGAAGGTCGGGCTGGTCGAGATCGAAGGCCCGATCCGTTCCTCCGCATCGGTCATCCGGCAGCTCAAACACTATGGCCGGGACCGGTCGATCCCGGCCCTGGTCATCCGGGTGAACAGCCCGGGCGGGGAGGTGGGGGCGACCCAGGAGATCTACGAGGAGATCCTGAAGCTGCGGAAGGAAGGGAAGCGGGTGGTGGCATCCCTGGGCGGCGTGGCTGCTTCGGGGGGCTATTATGTGGCCGTGGCCGCGGATACCATCGTCTCCAACCCGGGGACGCTCACAGGGAGTATCGGCGTCGTCCTGGAGCTCTATAACTTCGAAGGACTTCTTCAAAAGCTGGGCCTGAACCTTTACGTCGTCAAGAGCGGAAAGTACAAAGACATCGGTTCCCCCCTCCGTCCGATGCTCCCGGAGGAGCGCGAGATGCTTCAGGGGGTGACGGACGATACATTCGATCAGTTTGTGGGGGCGGTGGTGTCGGGACGCCGGTTGAGCCGGGAGGCTGTCCTGAAGGTGGCTGACGGACGGATCTTCACCGGGCGACAGGCGCAGGGTTTTGGGCTGGTGGATCTGCTCGGCAATTATGAGGATGCCGTCGCTGTAGCAGGGGAGATGAGCGGTCTTGGGCGGCGTCCTGACACGGTCAAAGAGGGTGGCCCCGGGCGCTGGGAAGCCCTTTTGAAACGGCTGGACTCTGAATTGTCTTCGCTCTTCTTGCAGCGCATTTCCGCGCGCTATTCTATCCAGTGATTCTGACGACCGGGGGGGACCGTGACCAAAGCCGACATCGTGGATCGAATTGCCGGTGCGACCGGCCTGACGAAGACGGATACCGCGGCGATTGTGGAGGGATTTCTCTCGACCGTTGCGGAGGCTTTGAGCAACGATCACCACATCGAGATTCGAGGGTTCGGGACGTTCAAGGTGGTGCGCCGGGCGCCCCGCACAGGACGGAATCCCAAGACAGGGGAGGTCGTCAGCATCCCTCCCCGCCCTGTTCCGGTGTTCAAGCCTTCACGGGAGTTGAGGGCTCAGGTCGAAAAAGGGAAATAGGGGCGCGGATGCCCCGGCTGGCGAGGAGGTGATCGGGTGCCGAGCGGAAAAAAACGGAAGCGTCAAAAGATTGCGACTCATAAACGCAAGAAGCGGCGGCGGAGAGACAGGCATAAGAAGAAACTGCGGTAACAAGATGGGCTATTAGCTCAGGTGGATAGAGCGTTTGCCTCCGGAGCAAAAGGCCGCAGGTTCGAGTCCTGCATAGCCCACCACTATGACAGAAATAGGGGCCGATTTTTCGGTCCCTATTTCTATTTATTTTACAAGCGATAGGGTTCAAATCACTCCTTCCATCCGCTTCTCAATGGTTCTGGTATCCTTTCTATGACTGCCCAATCAGACACCCTTGCAACCCCGGGTGGAACGCCCGACTTCGATCTCGTCCGTCAGGATTTCCCCCGGGCCAGGACGGCAGCCTATCTGGACAACGCCTCTTCGCATCCTCTCAGCGTTCATTCGGCTGCGGCTTTGCACCGGTACATCGACTGGGTCACGCATGAAGTGGGTGAACCCTGGTGGCCCTCGTGGGCAGCGCCCCGAAACGAATCGAAGCATCTCTTTGCCAGGCTCATCAACGCCGGGCCGGAAGAGATCGCCTTTGCCCGCAGTACTATTGAGGCTGAGAGCAACCTGCTCAACGGCATGCGGGAGTGGCTCTCCACCGGCAACGTCGTGACTCATGATTTGCACTACTCGGCGGCGCTCTACAACTACAAGATGCGGGAGATGGAGGGTCTCGACGTGCGCGTCGTCAAGCACCGAGATTGGGGGATCGACATCCGCGACGTGGAGCGCGTTGTCGATCGACACACCCGGCTGATCTCCATTGCGCTCGTCTCCAACGTCAACGGATATCTCGCGGACGTAAAGGCGCTCAGCGACCTTGCCCATGCCCACCATGCCTACCTCTATGCCGACATCATCCAGGCTGCGGGGGCTGTGCCCATCGATGTGAAGGCCATGGGCATCGACTTTGCCGCGTGCTCGACATTTAAATGGCTCATGGGCGTCAAGGGCTTCGGCTTCCTCTACGTGAGGGCAGATCTCCAGGGAACCGTGGTGAAGCCGAGTCAGCCCTCTGGCGGCGTGCGGTTCAACTATGCCCCGTGGGTCGAAAAGCCGGATCCGGGCCTCCCGGAGGTCTCGATCACGCCGAGTTCCGGGCCGGCTTCCTACGAAGTCAGTTATCCCTCCTACGAGGGGGCCATCTGCGCGCAGGAGAGCCTGAGGTACATTCACCGGCTGGGTGTCCACAACATCCGCAACCACGTCCGGGCCCTCACCGACCGCCTGCAGGAAGAACTCCCCGCCATCGGATATCCCTCCATCACGCCCCGGGGGAATGAAAGCCCTGTCGTGGCCTTTGTTGCCCAGGACCCTCCATCCACGATGACGAAGCTCAGGCATGCCGGTGTCCACGCCGCGATGCGCTGGGGCAACAAGATGCGGATCTCACCGTCCGTGTTCAACAATCAGGAGGATATAGACCGCCTGCTCCGTGCGCTTTCGTGACCTTTTACCTTCCCCGCCCCTGGCGCTCTCCATTTAGTTGTCGGGCCTCTTTTTTTATGCTTGACACCCTTCTTTCTCCGCCGTAGATTGTCCGCATAAGTTCAAAGCCGCTCAGGGGTTCCACACGTCGGGAGGAGGGCACGATGGACACTCCCACACATTGCAGCCGGGGATAACGGCGACAGCCGCATCTGGATAGATGCGGCTTTTTGTTTAGTGCGAAGGGATTGAAAGGTGCTTGAAAAAATATCTCGGTCCAAGAATAGCTTTTTGATGTCTTTAACTTTTTCACTTTTAACGACCCTGGTTACGTACTACCCTATCTCGGCCCAGGACTCTCTGTGGGTAAGTGGTGTGGAAGGCCGTGTCAGTATGGAGGGCCGGACGCCAGAGCAGGCTCGCAACAAGGCCCTTCAACGTGCCCGGGAGAAGGCGGTAAAAACAGCGGTTGGGACAACTCTGTTGAGTAGTTTCTTCATCCAGCAATCCGAGCTTGTCCGTAATAACAGGGTCGAGGAGGCGAACGATTCCACCGTTGAATTGATCATCGAATTGGCGGGCGCTCTGGTGTTGAGAGATAGCATGATCAGTGAACGCTTTCAAAACATGGCCCCTGAGGGTGAAATGCCA
>SICM01000181.1 GCA_009694805.1 Candidatus Latescibacterota bacterium | reverse complement strand
CCAGCTATCTGGTCGCACGTCCCAGTCGAGACGTGATCGTCCTGGGCCATCAGGAGGTGACACGCGACTGGTGGGCCACCGCGCGGTCGGAGTATGACCTGTATGTCTCGCAGTTGGTGCTGGACGAAATCAGCGCGGGAGATCCCGGGCTGGCCGCTGCCCGGCAGTCTCTCGTGCAGGACCTTCCGCTCCTGAACCTGACGGATGCAGTTGAAGCCCTGGCGCTGGAGTATGCCCAGGAACTCCCTATTCCGCAAAAGGTCCTGACCGACGCCTATCATCTGGCGTTTGCCGTGGCCTACGAAATAGACTATCTTTTGACCTGGAACTGTGCCCATCTGGCAAACGGAACCATCCGGCTGAGGCTACAAAGGTTGAACACCCTGCGGGGTCGTCATCTGCCGGTGATTGTGACGCCGGAGGAGTTGATGCCGGAGTCTGATACCTGAGGAGGTAAAACAATGTGGGAAGATCCTGTTGTAAAAGAAGTCCGAGCCGCTGGCGCGAAGCTGTTGGAGGCATGCGGGGGCGACCTGCGGAAACTGGCGAAACAGCTCCGGGCGAACCAGACGAAGCATCCCGAAAGGGTTGTCGATAAGACTCAGATGCTGCAAACGGCGAAAAAGAAAAATCCATGAGCAGGTTTAGCATCGCCCAAAGTAGCCCTTTATGAGACATCTTCACGATGACCTCTCACGTGGTGAGCATGTCCCATATCGAAATGAGAGTGTCCCATAAGTCTTTCGGGAAAACTGCGTGGAAATCCCCTACGTCACCGACAATCAGACCCACCGGCTGGCCGACATCCTGAACCTGGCCGAGCACCAGGACCATTCCCTGGACGTGGCCACGGCTTACTTCACGGTCTATGACCATGGTCAAGCCGCTGAGTCGTGAAGATCTGCGGCTCATCTGATTTGACCTGGTGACGGGAGGTTTAGGATAAGAGATCACGGAGGTGTGAGATGATCCTGATGTGTCCTCCTCTGCGGCTGGGAAAGACCCCGGAGGAGCGCGCGGAATTTCTCCGCAGGGCCGGCACGATGGAGGTGAAGACCTTCTCCACGGCCACGCCGGCCGACTGGAGCGATCAGGAGGTCGAGGAGGCCAGGGTGTTCCTGGATGCGCACGGCCTCCGGGTCGGCGAGTTCAGCGGGTTCCACGGCGGGTTTGGCTCGGCCAACCGGGAGGATGGCCAGGCGGCGCTTCAGCACTATCGTCGCCAACTGCGCCATGCCCGCATCCTGAACGCCCACTGCGTGGGGTTCTCCATCGTCTGCGACCGATGCACGCCCCAGATGTGGTCCGAGGAGACGTGGAGGCGGTGCGTCGCTGCTGTGAAGGAGCTGACCGAGGAGGCGGAGCGGGTCGGGGTGGACGTGGCCGCACATCCCCATATCATGAGTCCGCTCTGTTCCGTGGAGCGGCATCAATCGCTTATAGAAGCGGTGGCCTCGCTGCGACTGAAGATCCTGATGGACCCCGTGAACCTCACGTGGCCTCATCTGTTTTACCGGACGACGGAGCTGGTGAATCAGATCTTCGATGAGCTGGGCCACGCCATCGTCGCGTTCCACGCAAAAGATGTGACGATGTCGGCGGTGAAACGAAATGGGGGGGCGCATCTGTCTGTCGTACACCTGGACGAAGCGGTCCCGGGGGCAGGGGCCCTGGACTATGCGACGATCCTGCGCCGGCTGAACGCGCTGGGTCACGATGTCACCCTCCAGGTGGAGCACTTCTCGCCGGAGGAGACCGTGGTCGGCCAGCAGCACATCCGACAGGTGGCGCGGGAGGCCGGCGTCCATTTACATTAAGAATATCGATCCGGAGAGACTTGCAGGAGAGAGAGGATGGAGCCCGATCCGATCCGTGTCCGTTACGTGACGGAATTCACGAAGCTCAGCCTCTGGTACGTGGACAAGATCCTTCGCGAAGGAGAGCCTGACTTCGCCCGGGCGGTGAACCTGCGGGTGAACACCTACCGCAACACCTCGCTCTACGACGGGCAGAAACATCCGGCTCATGAGGATGTAGGACCGGCGTGGGCAGAGGTTCTGGACGGGCTGAAGGGGATCTATGACCGGCGCCGGTGCGATCTGTCTGCGGCGGGGTTCGAGGCCGAGGGGCTGGCGCTGCTCTGGCCCTACCTGGAGGGGCGTCTCAGGAAGGACGGAGAGGGGGGAGGCGCGCCGGCCGGACCGGCCCTATGAGTGCTGGACCTTCGACTACAACCGCCCGGACCGGCTCAGTCTCCACATCGCCAATGTCTACCGGCCCGGGTCTCCGCTGAGCGACATGAGGGTCCCGTTCGCGGCCTCTCTGATCCGGCTGCTGGAGGATTCCCGGGCGCAACGGCCCGAGGTGGCGGTGGTCCGCTGTGGGAGCTGGCTCAACTCAGTGCCGCCGTTTCTGGCGCTCTTCCCGGCGTCCTGGATGGAGAATCCCCGCCCGAGTTCGGAGGTCCGATACGGTTTGGGCCACTGGGGGCAGTTCGCGGACCGGCGAGGGGACTTTCACACCCGGAACGGCGCGGCGTTTCGGGCGACCGGGGCGTTTCCGAACCCTCCTCTGACCTGCGAATGCCCGATCGAGGAGGCCCTCGCCCACCTGGAGATGAGGTTCCCGGAGGCGGTCCGATACAACGCCGATAAAGGAGTACACCCATGACCCTTGAGACACTGCGGAACCGGCTGGGGCCGCCCTGGCCGGCGCTGGATGTACACGTGCATCCCATGGCCTGTTTCGGCCCCTATAAAGTGGGGTCTGCGGGTGAGGACGCACGGCGGTTGATCGAGGTGGGGCGGCGGGCGCGGGTGGAGAAGATGTGCCTGTTCTCGCTCCACCCCACCTGCCCCCGCGAGCCGACGGTGGAGCAGTGCCGGGAGGCGAACGACTATGCGATGGCGATGCGGGACGCCGCGCCGGATGTCTTCCTGCCGTTCTGCTACGTCAACCCGATGTACCCCGACGAGGCCGTGGCCGAGATCGACCGCTGCGTGGGGGGCGGACGGATGTGCGGGGTCAAGCTCTGGGTGGCGCGCCGGGCCACGGACCCGGGGCTGGGCCCTATCCTGGAGCGCGCCGTGGCCCTGGACGTCCCCGTGCTTCAGCACGCCTGGATCAAGACCACGGGCAATCTGACGGGGGAGTCGTTCCCCCGGGATGTGGCCGACCTGGCCCGGCGATATCCCAAGGCGCGGATCATCATGGCCCACCTGAACGGGTGCGGCCTGCGCGGGATCGAGGATGTGGCGGGTTGCCCGAATATCTTCGTGGACACCTCCGGCGGAGACCCGGAGAGCGGCCTGGTGGAGGCCGCGGTCGCTGCCCTGGGCCCGGGGCGGGTGGTCTACGGTTCGGACGCCCCCATCCGCCACTTCGGGGTGCAGCTCGGCAAGACGCTGGGGACAGACCTGCCCGATGGGGTGAAGCAGGACATCCTCTGGAACAACACAGCGCGGCTGCTGCCCAAATGGGCGGAGGTGAAGCCGCTGGAAGGAGGCGCGTGATGATCATCGACCTGAACGCTTATGCCGGGGGCTGGTCGTTCCACCCCGTGGTCGGGGACCTGAAGGCGGTGCGCGCGTCGCTCCGGGCCTTTGGCGTGGACCGGGTCTGCGTCTCGCCGCTGGAGGCGGCCTGGTGCCGGAACCCGCACCGGTTCAACGCGGAGATCTACCGGGCTGCGGAGACGTTCGAGGATGTCTGGCCCGTGCCGGTGCTCGACCCCACGGTGGCGACCTGGCGGGAGGAGCTGGCGCGGGCGGTCCGGCAGCCGAAGGTGCGGCTGGTCAAACTGCTGCCCACATATTCCCCCTACGCGCTGCCGGAGGCCGATGCGCTTCTGGAGGCGCTCACCAAGGCAAAGCTGTGCGTGGTCATCCAGACCCGGCTGGAGGACCCGAGGCGTCAGCACCCGCTCGCACAGGTGCCCGACCTGCCCGCCTCGGAGGTCGCGGACGCCGCGGAACGGCATCCGGGTCTGACCGTCATCGCAGGCGGGCCGAGGGCCGCCGAAATCCGGAGTCTGCGCGACCGGTTCCAGAAGATCCCCAACCTCTATGCGGACGTGTCCCAGGCCGACGGGCTGGACACGGTGCGTAACCTGTCGGAGGCCGGGCTGACGGAGAAGCTCGTGTTCGGGTCGCACGCCCCGCTCTTCATCCCCTATTCCGCCCTGTCCCGCGTGGTGGCCGACCTGCCCGATGCGGCAGCAGCGGCGATCCTGGGCGGGAACGCGGAGCGGATCGTGAGATGGACGTGAGAGAAATGGTTTAACAGGGATGAACAGGATATACAGGATTTAAGGATCGGGGAGAGGAGGACCGTCATGGCGAACGCGCTGTTTCCGACCACTGTCATCGGAAGCCTGCCCCGGCCGGCCTGGGTGCGGGAGGTGATCCTGGACCGCAAGGCCGGGCGGCTGTCCGAGGAGGAGGCGGATCGCCTGCTCGACCGGGCCATTGAATCGGCCCTGCTGATGCAGGAGCGGGCGGGGCTGGAGGAGGTCACGGACGGGGAGTGGCGGCGGGAGAGTTACGTCAAGGTCTTCGCCGAGCGCGTACGGGGTTTCCAGGCGGATCTGAATCCCAGCGGCGGGCTGCCCTACCCGGCCGTGGTGGCGCCGATCGCGTATCATCGCCCTATCGCCGCCCAGGAGATTGAGTTCGTCCGGCCGCGCACCGGGCGGCGGGTCAAGGCGACCCTGCCCGCCCCGTACATCATCGGCCGGCGGATGTGGCACCCGGAGCACTCGAAGGCGGCCTACCCGACCCGCGAGAAGCTGATGGCCGACTGCGTGCCGGTCCTGAGGCAGGAGATTGAGGCGGTTCGCGCTGCCGGGGCGGACACGGTGCAGCTCGATGAGCCCTGGCTCAGCACGCTGGTGGACCCCGGTTTCCGCGAGAAGGAGGGGGTGACCGACGTGCGCTATGAGATGGACCTCTGCGCGGATCTCATCAATCAGACGCTGGACGGGATCGAAGGCATCGAGACGGGGATGCACCTCTGCCACGCCCACTTCGACCATAAGCACGCCACCGAGGGTCCCTATGACCTGATCATGCCCGCGCTGGCCAGGGTGCGCATCGGCACGATCTTCATGGAATACGCCACCCCGGCGGCGGGCGGCCTGGCGTCGCTGGCCCGGTTCCCCGAGCACGTGCGGCTGGGTTTGGGGTGCATCGACCATTGCGACCGGCGGGTGGAGACGCCTGAGGAGGTGGTCGCGCGGGTGGAGGAGGCTGTGCGCTACGTGGACAGGGGGCGCATCACGCTGCACCCGGATTGCGGCTTCTCGCCGTCGGTTCAGAACCCCATGGACCTGGACGAGGCCTACCTGAAGCTCAGGGCGATGTGCCAGGCCGCTGAGATGCTCCGCGCGCGTTTCAGGTAAATCAGCTTCAGTTTTTCAAATATCATAAAGGTCAGGTCGTCAGGCGGACAGCTTCTCCATCAGGAAGTCGTAGGCCCTCCTGCCGCTGATCTGGTGCCTCCCCTCGAAGTAGTCCGTCTCCAGCTCCTGCTGCGCCCCGAACAGCCTGTAGATGCCCCTGGCCTTCTCCACGCTCTTTTTCACGGCCTGGATCGGAAAGATGGGGTCGTAGGTCCCGGCCTCGATCAGGAGGGGCCGGGGGGCGAGCAGTCCCGCCAGGTCGTACATCTCACCGAATTGATGAAGCCCCGGCACGAAATTACACGGACAGTGGGACATGGCCAGGACGCTGTCGCGGAAGGTGCAGTAGTAGCCGCTGACGACGCAGGCCCGGATACGCTCGTCGAGACAGGCTGAGAAGAAGGTGTGCATCCCTCCGCCGGAGATGCCCATGGCCCCCATGCGGGAGGTGTCCAGGTCCTTCCGGGTCTGGAGGTAGTCGATCAGGCGTCTCCCTTCCCACGCCCGGAGGCCGAGCGGAGAGCCTCCGAGGTGGAAGGCCAGCATGGAGGTGTGGGCGCAGGTGGAGGGGGCGCCCTGGCCGAGCCGGGTGTTCAGGTAGCCGAAGTCGGTCTGACGCTCCCCGAAGCAGGAGATCTCGGGCGCGGCCACGGCGAACCCCCTCCGGCACAGGGCGACGCCGAAGTCCTTGTGATAGCCGTCCGGGGTGTCCCGCTCCTGCCCGTCCTGCCAGAGCCCGACGATGTCCTTGACCCCGTAGCCGTGGCCGTGAAAGGCCAGCGCCACGGGGAGGGGGCGTTTCGCACCCTTGGGGGTCAGGATGTACACGGGCATGACGCTGTCGCGGGAGATGCGGATCAGGACCTTCTCGCGCCGGTAGTCCCCCTTATCGACCTCCTCGATCTTCCTGGGGGCGAAGGGGACGGGAGGGAGGTCCTGAAACCCCAGGGTCTCAGACAGGGCCTTTCGCGTGGTGCGCTGCCATCTCCGGGCCTCCGAGACTTTCCCGGCGCGGAAGTGATGGGGCGCGGCCTCCGGCCTGTAGAGCTTCCAGAGGCCGTGCGCGGGCTGGAGCTGCTTGATCTTCCGGTGATCCAGGATCTTCGTGGCCATGATTCCTCCATAACAGGACCACTGACCACAGACCACAAGACCATGAGATCAGAACCAGTGGTCAGTGGTCAGTGGTCAGTGGTCTTTTTATCGAGCTGCAACAGGGTCTCCAGCAGCACCTCCACGCCGGGGACGAGGTCCGCCAGGTCGGTCCACTCCAGGCGGCTGTGGCTACGGCCCTCCCGGCTCGGCACAAAGATCATTCCCGCAGGGGCAAAGGGGGCGATGTGCATCGCGTCGTGGCCCGCGCCGCTCACCATCTTTTGGGCCGGGATGTCCAGGTCCTCACAGGTCTTCTGGATGGTCTCGACCACGGTCGCGGACAGGGGCACCGGGTGGCCGTCGCTGGGGATTGCCACCTGGACTTCGACGCCCCGCCGCTCCGCGATGGCGGCGATGCGTTCCTGAATGCGCTGCGCGATCCGGGCCTTGCGGTCGAAGTCGATGTCCCGGACATCCACCTCGAAGGCGGCCCTGCCGGGGATCACGTTCACGGCGCCGGGGTCCACGCGCAGGACCCCCACGGTCCCGACGGAGGGCGCCTGCCCCAGGGCCGTGACGGTCTCCTCGACGGCGAGGACCATCTCCGAGGCGGCGGCGAGGGCGTCCCTGCGGAGGGGCATGGGCGTGGTTCCGGAGTGGTCGGCGCGGCCGATGACTTCGACGTGCAGCCGGGTGTAGTTGGCGACGTCGGTGACGATGCCGATGGCCTTCTGCGCGGCCTCCAGGACCCGGCCCTGTTCGATGTGAAGCTCCAGAAAGGCCGCGATCTCCCGGGGCTTCTGGGCGGCGGAGGGGAGCGCTTCCGGCGCGAGGCCGGCCTGGCGGAGGGCCTCTGCCCCTGAAATCCCCCGCAGGTCGCGGGCGGCCAGCAGCCGGGGGAGGTTGAGGGTCCCGACCGTGGCCCGGCTGCCGAGGCACCCCATGCCGAAGCGGGCGGCCTCCTCGCCGACGAAGGCGACGACTTCGATGGGATGGCGGGTCTGGATGCCCTGTTCCCGGAGCACGCGGACGACCTCCAGGCCCGCGATGACGCCCAGGGCCCCGTCGAATCGGCCGCCGTCCGGGACCGTGTCCAGGTGGGAACCGACCCGCAGGGCCGGGAGGCCCGGCGCTGCGCCTTCCCGCCGGCCAAAGAGATTCCCTATGGCGTCCCGCCGGGTGGCCAGCCCCTCAGCCTTGAGGAGCGACTCCATCTGCCCGAGGGCCTCGCGCTCTTCGGGAGAGAAGGCGAGTCTCGCGACGCCCCCCTCCGAAGAGGCCCCGATCCGGGCAAAGCGGTCGAGTTCAAAACCGAGACGGTCCTGATTCACACGAAAGGACATGCGCTCACCCGTTCATTTGAAAGCCAACAGGGCCAGGGCCTCGTCCAGGCCCACGCTGCGGTAGGACTCCTCGATCTCTTCCGCGTCTCCTCCGACCTTCTCCCATCCGGACAGCAGCTCGCCCCGAAGCCCCTCGTCTTGGATGGAGTCGAAGACCTTACGGATGTAAGGCTCCAGGGGCCCGGCCTGCCGTCGAATGCAGAAGTCGGGGGCGCTCACCTTTCCCCCGCATCCATAGACATAGCAGGCCCGAATCCTTCTCCGGGCGCTCGAAAGGGCGACCCTATCGAACGTGTGCTCCCGGACAGGCCCTTCGGGGACCAGCAGGAGGTTGACGCCCCGGTCGTTGAGGGTCTGAAGGATCTGTTCAGGATCGGGCTGCACCTGGATACTCTTGTGGTTCGGCCAGATGTCCAGGCTGGAATAGTACGCCGGGTGTTCGGTGGCCTGGAGGGTGAAGTAGTCCGGGTAGGTGAAGAACGGCTCTCCTGTGGCGAGGTAGAGGTCATAGAAGGCCGTCACGCAGGCCAGGATGAAACCGCTGGCCCCCACCCCGTCCGCCGGTCCCCGCATCACGATGCCCAGCCGGTCTAGGACCGTGAAGTCGGGGATCACCTCCGGCATCCCCACAGGGAGGCCATCCCGGATAAAAGCGAAATCGTCCGGCTTGAACAGCTTGGTGGTGTGCATCCGCTTTCTCAGATAGGGCAGCAGCCCTAATGATACGAGGGTGAGTGGAAACTCAGGAAGTTCCATGAATCTAACCCGCCGGGGACCCCGTGCGTAAGCGCGGGGGTGAAGGCGGCGCTCTGGGGTAGGGTGGGCCTTTGACTACCAAGGACCACGGGCGTAAGCCCGTGGGTATCTACTTCACCCTCTATCGTCCACCGCTCCCCTTTATTTCAGCGCTACTTGATCGAGAGCAGCTCCATCTCGAAGATGAGGGTCGCGTTCGGGGGGATAGGACCATTTCCGTTCGGTCCATAGCCCAGTTGTGCGGGGACGAACAGTTGCCACTTGTCGCCCACCTTCATCTTCTGGAGGGCTTCCTGCCAGCCGGTGATCACTCTGCCCACCGGGAATTCCACGGGTTTTCCCTGCTTGTAGGAGCTGTCGAACTCCGTTCCATCCGTCAGGGTGCCGCGATAGTGGGTCGTCACCGTATCGCTTGCCTTGGGCGTCGGGCCGGTTCCGGATTTGATCACTTTGTACTGAAGACCGCTCGGCAGGGTGACGACGCCCTCCTTCTTCCCGTTGTCCGCCAGGAACGCCTCGCCTTCCTTCTTTTTCTCCTCGGCGAGTTTCTGCATGCTGGACTGCTGTTTGGCCATCATCTCTTTCTGAAAGGCCTCCATCGTCTCCCGGATCTGCTCCTGGGTCATCAGGGCCTTGGCGCTGTCCGCGAGCCCATCCCGGATCCCCTTTGCAAGGACTTCCGCTTCGACATCCAGCTTCTGTCTCTTCAACGTGTTCCCGATGTCCAGCCCGATGCTGTAGCTGATCTTGTCTTTCTGGGTCTTCAGTTCTGTCTTCTCCTGGGGCTTATTCTGGCATCCCAGCAGCCCTACGCACAATACCGCAATCCACTTTGATTTCACCTGGAGTCCTTTCTGGAGGGAGATGAAGAGAGGCGTTCAAAGTTTAAGGTTCAAGGTTCAAAGTTAGAACCTTGAACCTTTATTTACGATGCGCCTTTACGATTTTCTGTTCTGCAGCCGGCCTGTCCGATGCGTTCGTCTCCGTATTCTCGATCTTTTCGATGATCTCGTAGCCTGAGGTGACCTCCCCGAAGATGGTATGGCGCGTGTTGAGCCAGGGCGTCGGCGCAGTGGTGATGAAGAACTGGCTGCCGTTGGTGTTGGGGCCGGAGTTGGCCATGGCCAGGAGGCCCTTCCGGTCGAACTTGACGTCCGTGCTGCACTCGTCCTCGAAGGGCTTCTTCCAGATGGAGGCCCCGCCCCTGCCCGTCCCCGTGGGGTCGCCTCCCTGGATCATGAAGCCTTTGATGACCCGGTGGAATACGAGACCATCATAATACCCCTGCTCAACCAGGGTCTCAAAGTTCTCACACGCCTTCGGAGCGACTTCGGGCATCAACTTGATCTCAATTGCGCCCTGATTCGTCTCCAATACAACGACTCTGTCCTGCAAATCGACCTCCTTTTGATAGTTTAACGCAGTAACGTCCGGTTAGGTTTTTGCTCAACAGAAATCAGGAGTTGATAAGAGGGAGAAGATGCGGTATCTCTTAGGGGAGAAGTCCAATACTCCCTATAAAACAAGGAGAAACCGCCATAGAATCCTCCGTCCTCTCCACCTCGT
>SICM01000180.1 GCA_009694805.1 Candidatus Latescibacterota bacterium | reverse complement strand
CTTCGGTCGCCGACCAAAGCCGCCTCGACCGCTCCGTCAACGCCGGCCTGAGGACCGTGTACTTTCTGCGCAAGATATTGAAGTTCACGCATCAAAGGTACAACCGCGCCCTGTCGAAATCAATCGCTTATTTCTTCACAACCCCTTACTGCTTTCTGAGTTCTTCCAGGAGCCACAAGACCGGATCGAGCAGGGCACAACCGCCTCTCGATGCCGCTTTGTGGCTTATCCTATGTACGAGTCCAAAAGAGGAAGTCTTTGAAGGTCCGTCACTATCTCCTCGGCCTCATCCTTTTCGTCCTGAGCGCGACAGACACCTTCGCCCTGGACCGATGGCGTATCCTCGCCCTCCGCATCTCCTTCCCTCAAGAGATCCCGGACAATCCCACCACGTCTGGGGACGGCGCCTTTGACCTGCGCGATCCGGCTAGGGCGAGGCCCGACTACCGCTTTCTCTACGATACCCCCCCTCACGACCGGACCTATTTTGAAGCTCACCTGCAGGCGCTGGCCAGTTACTATGGCGCGGTCTCCGATGGGCAGGTCGAGATCACGTTCGAGGTCTGGCCGAAGGGGCTCAGTGACAGCTACCGCCTCTCCCGTCCCCTGCTGAGTTACGGCAACGGACGGACTCAGGAGGAGGTGGCCGCGCGGATCACGGAACTCTTCCGGGACGGCATCTCGGCGGCGGATTCGGCGGAAGGGGGGCAGCTGGATTTTTCGGCCTACCGTGCCTATGTGGTGTTCCACGCGGGCATCGGCGCAGAGGCGCGGTCGGGCCGGGCCTTCAACGACGTCCCCTCCGCGTTCGTCTCCGAGCAAGACCTCCTCCGCTATGTCAAGGGATCGATCCCGGTGAAAGGGGGGAGGGTCCAGAACGGCATGCTCCTCCCGGAGGCCATCAGCACGGATGGCCGGGGCGGGCTGAACGGCACCCTCGCGCGCTTCTTCGGCAGCCAGCTCGGCCTTCCGGGCCTGTCCAACTTCAAGGACGATCTTCCGGCGGCGGGGGGGTGGAGCCTGATGGACGTGGGGTCCAACCGGATCGTCCCCAGGGAGATCGCCGAACGGTTGCCGGGGTTCGTCCGGGACGCCACGGGCCTGATCGGCTTCGCCCCGGTCCTGCCGGAGGCGTGGTCCAGGGTCCGTCTCGGATGGCTCTCGCCCCTCGTGGTGACGCGGGACACCACGCTTCAGGTCGCGGCGGCGGACGCGGTCACGCCTCTCCCCCGCGCCGTGAAGGTCCCGATCACCTCCGACGAGTATTTTCTGCTGGAGAACCGGGAGAGCCGCCTCAAGCCGGGGGAGGTCCCGAAGGTCGTGTTCTCGCGGGGCGACTCCGGGGGCGTCTGGCTGCGGAGGGACCACATCGACGCGTTCATCCCGGGGTCCGGCATCCTGATCTGGCACGTGGACGAGTCGGTCATCCGGGAGGCGGGCGAGGGCCGGGGCGTGAACGACGACCCGCACCGCCGGGGCGTCCGGCTGGTGGAGGCGGACGGGTACTCGGACATCGGCAACATCTTCGTACCGTTCGACCGGGTGGATCAGATCGAAGGGGGGCCGGACGACCCGTTCTATGTGGGCGGCAAGGCCGTGGCGTTCGGGCCAACGACCCGACCCGCCACGAAGAGCAACGCGGGCTACGACACGGGCATCCGCATCCTGGTCAAAAGCCCGGCGCAGGACACGATGACGGTGTCGATCTCGTTCGACCGGACCGGGGGACGGTGGCCGGTCACCGGGCTGCCTGCATTCGGCGGCAACGCCGCTCGCGCCCTGGACCTGGACGGCGACGGGAGCAAGGAGGTCGTGGCCGAGACCCCTGACGGCCGGCTCTACGCCTACCGGGCCAATGGCCGGCCCTACGGCCCCGAAGGTCTGTGGACCGTGAGCGGGGATTCGAGCGCTTTCACCCCTGCGGTCGGGGACCTGGACGGGGACGGGTCCGAGGACCTGGTCACCGCCGGGGCGTCGGGTCTCGTCTCGGCGCGGTCGGGTCAGAAGGGCCTCCTCTGGTCCGTTCGCCTGAGTTCCCGCCCCTCCACGCCTCCCACGGTGGTGGACCTCGGCGCCGGCCCTCTCATCCTGCTGGGCGGGGCCTCGGGAGACCTGATTGCGCTGAATGGCCGGGACGGGAAGACGACGGGGCCGAACGGCCCTGTGACGAATGTGTCCATCGCGGGCCTGGGCGTGGGGGACATCGACGGAGACAAGAAGCATGAGGTCATCGTCGTGGCGTCGGACGGTGGCCTCTATGCCGTACAGGGGGACCAGCGTCGCCGGATCGGGGGCGCGCCGGGGCGCGTGTCACGTCCGCCGGCCGTGGGAGACCTGGACCGGGACGGAAAGGCGGAGGTCGCCGTGGTCTCGGACGACGGGGCGATGGTTCTCATCAAAGACGGGACGGTGGTCCGGACCAGCGCCAGCGGAATCCGCTCCGCGCCCGTGATCGCGGACGTGGACGGGGACGGCTTCTCAGAGGTCGTGGCCGGGGGCGCGGGCCTGTACATCTTCAGGCACAACGGCATCGCCCAGACCGGAACCCCCTTCACCCTTCCGGCCAGGGACCGCGCCCCTGCCGTGGAGGCCCCCCCGCTGGCGGCGGATCTGGACGGGGACGGGAAGCTCGACCTCCTGTTCACGGCCGGCGATTATATTTATGGCGTTCGGGGAGACGGTTCGCCTCTGCCCGGGTTTCCCGTGGTGGCGGTGGGCCACGTCGTGGCCTCCCCGTTGCTGGATGACCTGGACGGGGACGGGGGACTCGAACTCCTGGCCCTTACGGCGTCGGGGACCTTCAGCCGCTGGGACCTGAGGGGGATCGACGGGTCCCTCAAGGGGAAGCAGGTCGTGTGGGGACAGGCAGGCGGGGGGCCCGGAAACCGGAACGCCGCGCTGGTCGCTGCGCAGACCCCGGGCCCGCCGCCTCTGGACGCCCTCCTCCCGGCGGGGCGCGTGTATTGTTATCCGAACCCCGTGGAGGGGACTTCGGCCCGGTTGCGATTCTACCTGGGCCGGGAGGCCCGCGTGGAGGTGAAGGTGTTCAACGCCGCTGCGGACCTGGTGGAGACGATGACGCTGGCGAACGCTGTCCCCCGCGCGGAGAATGAGATGGCGTGGGACACATCGGGCTACGCCACGGGCCTCTACGTCTGTCGCGTGGAGGCCGTGGGCGGGGATGGCAGGAGAGATGTGCGATTTGTCAAGGTCGCGATTAAGAGATAGGAACGGAATGCAAAACGAAAGCTCACCACCAGGACACCAAGACACAAAGAAAAACCGTCGAATTCCTTGGTGTCTTAGTGTCTTGGTGGTTGCTTTTGCCTTTTGTCTCTGGTCCTCCCCGGCGCACGCCCAGTTCCCGTCCGCCAACCACCCGGAGCTGGCCTGGCAGGTGGTCGAGACGGACCACTTCAAGGTCTATTACGACCGGGGGCTGGAGCGGGCCGCGCGCCGCACGGCGGAGATCGCGGAGGAGGCGTTCGGGCCGGTCACCCGGCTCTACGACTTCACCCCGCCGGAGAAGGTCCGCCTCATCCTGAAGGACACGGACGATTTTGCCAACGGCGCGGCCTTCTATTTTCAGAACACCATCGAGATCTGGCTGACGAACCTGGCGCAGGACTTTGAACTGCGGGGGACGAGCGACTGGCTGCGGAACGTGATCGTGCACGAATTCACCCACGTGATCACGCTTCAGACGGCGCAGAAGGCCTCCCGCCGCGTCCCGGCGCTCTACTTTCACTATTTCGGCTACCAGCAGGAGCAGAACCGGAAGGACATCCTGCGGGGATTCCCGGACGTGATCGCGTCCTACGCCATTCCGTCGGTGATCTGTCCCCCCTGGTTCGCGGAGGGCACGGCCCAGTACCAGGCGGCGGGGGCCCGGCACGACCGATGGGACTCGCACCGGGACATGATCCTGCGGATGGCGGCGCTGAACGGCTGGCTGCTGACGTACGACGAGATGGGGGTCTTTGAGAAGAACGGCCTGGGCAACGAACAGGTCTACGATCACGGGTACTCACTGACCCTCTTCATCGCCCGCCAGTTCGGCGAGGACAAGCTGGCGCGGCTGATGAAGGGCATGTCCTCGCGGTGGCGGTACACCTTCTCCGCCTCGGTCCAGAAGGCCCTGGGCATCTCCGGGAAGGAGCTCCACCGCCGCTGGAAGGCCGATCTGGAGGCGCGCTACCGGGCCGTGGCGGACTCGATCAACGCCCGCCGGATCGACGGGGACAGCCTCCGGGCCGAAGGCTTCCTGAACATGGCCCCGCGCTGGTCGCCGGATGGGCGGCAGCTCGTATACCTGTCCAACCAGGGGGGGGACTATGGCCGGATGGGGCTGTTCGTGGTGGCCCGGAAGGACAGCGCGGACCGGCAGGTGGCGGGCGGAGGGGTCACGGGGGCGGCGTGGTCCCCGGACGGGAAGCGGATCGTCTTCTCCAGGCGGAGCCCCCCGGACCGGAACGGCTCCCGGTTCTGGGACCTGTATGAGGCCACGCCGGGGACGCGCGGGGAGCCGCATCGCCTGACGCACGGGTTCCGGGCGACGCAGCCGTCGGTCTCGCCGGATGGGACGCGGATCGCCTTCGTCCGGAACGGCGGGGGGGACGCCAATCTCTACGTCTGCTGGTCCGACGGGACCGGGGCCCGGGCGCTGACCGATTTGCGCGACGGGGCGCAGGTCTATGCCCCGCGCTGGTCGCCGGACGGAAAGCGGATCGTCTTCTCTTTCTCAGCAGGCGACCGGCGGGACATCGGCGCGGTGTTCGCAGAGGGCGGGCCGATGGAGATTCTGATCTCCTCGGACGGGACGGACCGGGACCCCTGCTGGTCCCCGGACGGGCGGCGGTTGCTGTTCGCATCGGACGCCACGGGGATCTTCAACCTCTACGCCCTCGACCCGGGGGACGGGACGGTCTCGCAGGTCACGAACGTCCTGGGCGGGGCGTTCTCGCCGGACGTGAACCCGAAGGATGGGCGGGTGGCCTTCTCCCACTATGGAAAGGCGGGCTACGAGGTCCGCGTCCTGCCCGACGCCCAGCCCTGGCGCACGGCCGACCCGGCCCTGTTCCATCGCCCCGCGCCGGACAGGGTTTCGGCGGGGACGGATTCGTCCCTCCTGCACCCCTCCGGGGGGGATCGCCCCGGGCCGGGGTCTGACCCGGCCGGGACGCGCGCCTCCCTTCAGCCGGGGCCGGGGGAGAACAGGCTCCGGGCGCGGTCCTACCGGGGCGAATTCTTCGGTCTCACCCTCCTGCCGCGCCTGGCCGTGGACGACCGGGTGGTCAAGGTGGGCGCCTTCCTGGCCTCCGACGACGTGCTGGGCAAACAGTCCCTGCTGGCCGGGGTCCTGCTCGCCCGGAATTTCGACCTGGACCTGTTCGGCATCTTCGAACTGCGGCGGTTCCGCCCGACCTTCTTCCTGGAATACTACCGGCAGGTCCGCCACGACGATGAGCAGATCGTCAACCGGGACGAGGACTACCGCCTCTACGAGCGCATCTTCACGTTGAGCGAGATCGACGCGGGCCTCCGCCGCGAGGTGAAGGGGGGCACGGCCTCCGGGTCTCTGATCTACAGCCGCTACAACACAACCCTCGAACAGTCGAGCTTCAACCGGATCGACGTGCCGCGCGGCCGGGTGAGCGCCAACTACCTGAGCGGTCTGGACGTGGCCCTGAGTTACCGCCTGGAGGCCGTCCCGCCCCGCCGGGACTCCGACATCAACCCGCGCGGGGGCCGGAATGTCTTCGTCCGGTACGATCGCTATTTCAACTATTTCCTGAATGGGTTCCGGCAGGACGCCTCCATCGTCCAGGAGATCTACGACAAGTTCTTCTACGATCAGTTTACGCTCGACTGGCGGGAGTACCTGCCGCTTCCCCGCCGCAGCACGCTGGCCCTGGGGGTGTTCGGGGGGCTGATCGACCGGAAGGTCGACCCCTTCTTTGCCTTTCGGACAGGGGGCCTGGTCGGCATGAAAGGCTACACCTATTACAGCCTGGAAGGGAGCCGGGTGGTCACGCTCAACGCGGCCTATCGCTTCCCGCTCCTCACCGGCATCGCGCGGCAGGTCGGTCCCCTGTATCTCGACAAGATCTACGGGGCGGTGTACGCGGACGTGGGCCGGGCCTGGTATGGAGATTCGATGGATCGCATCCTGAAGCGGGGCGTTAAAAGGGACGTGGGGGCGCAGTTGCGGTTCGATGCAGTCTCGTTCCACATCTTCCCGACGCGGATCAGCCTGGACGCGGCCTATGGCCTCGACACGGTTCCGCTCCAGCAGGCGGGCGACCCGGAGAAGCGGTCCGGGCTGAAGGTCTACTTTACGCTGCTGTTCGGGTATCTGTAAAAAGACGTGAAGCGTATCTCGTGAAGCGTGAAGCGTAGAAGGTTGTTACGAGATACGAGATACGAGTCTTTTTAGGAGGGCTGCTCGTGATGAGATATATCATCGTCATCCCACTCGTGATCGGCCTGTTCACAGGTCCTCTGCCCTCCCGCGCAGAGGCCGAAGAGGGGAACCCGACGAGCAAGGTCGGGCGGTCCTCCAAGCTCGCCTTTCTGATGTCCCTGGTCGTCCCCGGCCTGGGGGAACTCTACTACGGGGCCGAGAAGCGGGGGATGGCTTTCCTGGCCGCGGAGGCGGGCCTGTGGGTCACCTACGCTTCCTGGTACAACCGGGGGCGGTCCATTGAGCGGGATTTCCGGGGTTTTGCGGACCAGCACTGGAGCGAGGCCCGCTATCAGAATTGGGACCGCAACACGCCGGAGAGTTTTTACATGCGCACCGAGCGGCTCCCCTCCAGGCAGACAGACATCCAGCAGTACTACGAATTGATCGGCAAGTATGACCAGTTCGTGTTCGGGTGGGATGACGGGAGGGACGCGCAGGGGAGGCCCGTGGGGACGGACTACAGCATCCATCCCCGCAATGTGACCTCTCCCAACCGGCTCGCCTACGAGGTCGAACGCAATCGGAGCAATCGCTACTTCAAGCGCTCGTCCCGCATCCTGGGCCTGGTGGTCGTGAATCACCTGGTCAGCGCCATCGACGCCTCTGTCCACGCCCGAGGCCGCGAGGCCCGCTTCTGGGTGGATGCGGACCTGATCGGGCTCCCGGACCCTGCTCCGGCGATGCGGCTCAACATGAGGTTTTAACATTCACCGCAGAGAACGCAGAGATAAAATGGGTGTCAGAACCGCTCTCCTATTTTGTATCGCCCTGACCCTGGCCCTCTTCACCTCTTCTGCGAAGGGAGAAGAAGGGAAGGCCCCTGCCGACACTGCCCGGACCGTGCGCGACGCCAAGTCTCCCAGGCTGGCCGCCTTGTTATCGCTGGCCTTGCCGGGCGCGGGGCAGGCCTACGCGGGGGGCGGGAAGTCGGCCCGTTTCTTTCTATTTTCAGAGGGGGCGCTCTGGGCCGGGAACATCGGGTTCCGGCTGCTGGCCCGCGCCCGCGACAACACCTTCAAGGGATTTTCCTCGGCGCACGCGGGCGTCCGGCCGGAGGGCAAGGGGGTGCGCTACTTCGATGACGTGGCTTTTTATAAAAATATTTACGTCCGCAACAGCACGGCCCGGTACCTGGACGGGCCGGACGCTGACCTGCTCCCGGAGACGCCGGAGAATCTCTGGGAGTGGGACTCGGACGCCTCCATGCAGCGTTTTCAGAGGCTCCGGAGCGCCAGCACCTCAGCGCGGCGGGACGCGCTGCTGTGCGTGGGCGGGCTCGTGCTGAACCGTTTTGCGGGGGCGATTCACGCCGCGTACCTGGCCCGCAGCCGCTCCACGGCCCGGAGGGCCGTGAGCGCGGTCCTGGTCCCGGACCTCCGGGGCGGATGGGCCTTCGCCGTGTCAGGGACGTTCTGAAGTCCAGCCATGACACGCCTCCTCCTCCCCCTCCTGCTGACCGTCCTTCTCCTTCCGGCCCCCTCCGTCGCCCTCGATTCCCACATCCTGTGCGGGACGCGCGCGCTTCCGCCTCGCGGGGTCTCTCCGGCATCCAAGCCTCTTCAGACGACCCTCCTCCATCCCTTCGTCGTCGGGGACACGCTGACCTTTCGCGCCTTTGACTTCGGCAGCGGCAAGCCCTACACCCTCACGGCCACCTGCCGGCTCGTGGGCCAGCACTGCTACGCCTTCGTGCAGGACGAGGAGTGGAACACGCGCGTCCGACTCCCTCAGATCCAGGGCCTGGCGGACGCCTTCGACCGCTCCGCCGCCGCCGACACGACGCGGGGCATCTTCGACCTGGACACCGCGACCTTCGGCCCCCCTCCGGACGTGGACGGCGATCCCAGGATCCTCATCCTCGTCCTGGACATCCAGGATGGCTATGCCTCGACGGGCAACTTCTTTGCCGGTTACTTCGACTTTGCGAACGAGTCCCCGCCCATCGGCCGGGAGGTCCTCTTCATCGACGACCGGCCTCTGGACCTGGACAGCCGCCTGGCCCGCGCGACCCTGGTCCACGAGTTCCAGCACATGATCCACTGGAACGCCGACTCGAAGGAGGAGAAGTGGGTGGACGAGGGGTGCTCGGAGTATGCGGAGCGGATGAGCGGGTACGCGGACACGACCGGGGTGGCCCAGGCCTTTCTGTCTTTTCCGAACGTGGGACTGACCGAATGGCAGGACCTCTCGCTGGACTACGAGAAGTCGATGCTGTTCGTCGCTTATTTTGCGCATCGCTACGGACGTCCGTCCCTCCGTCGCCTCGTGCAGGACCGGGCGCACGGGGTCGCCGGGTTCGCCTCCGCGCTTTCGGCCATCGAGGGGGCCGGGACGTTCACGGATCTGTTCGCGGACTGGATCGCGGCCAACCTCCTGGACGCGGCGGGGCGGTACGGCTACGCGGATCTCCAACTCGCTTCCCTGACCGCCGAGAAGATGTCCGCCCTCCCCCTTGGGCCTTCTCCCCGGCGGGTCCACGCCTGGGCTGCCCGCTACTTCGACTTCGGGAAGCAGGAGGGGCTGCGCGTGGGGTTCGAGGGTGGGGCGCAGGACACCTTCCGGGTCCGCCTCGTCACCGTGCGCGCCGGCGTCCTCGGGGTCCTGGATATGACGCTCAGCAGTGCGAACAAGGGGGCGGTTCAGGCCGTCCGGGCAGACCGGATCGTGGCCGTGATCGGCCGCGCGGGAGGGGGCTCCGGAGAGGTTCAGTTCTTCATCTCCGCGGACCCCTTCCAACCCTCCCCGGCCTCCCTGTGTGACTTCGACGGGGACGGAAGGGTGGATTTTGACGACTTTTTCCTGTTCGCAGACCGGTTTGGCCGGTCGTCGGGACAGGGGGGATTCGACCCTCTGTTTGACCTCGACGGGGACAGGTCCATCGGCCTGGAGGACTTTTTCCGCTTCGCCGAACACTTCGGAGAGACAGGGTAAGGGCGTTAAAATAAGTTGACAAATGTGATCAAAAAGTCTATTTTTTCTGATCTTTAGCAAGAGTCTCTACGGACTCTTAACTTTCCCACGCTGACTCAGGAGTTTAACTTTCCTATGGCTCGCACGCTGATGATCATCAAGCCCGATGCCGTCTCCCGCAACCTGATCGGGGAGATCGTTCGCCACGTGGAGCAGGCGGGGTTCCGGGTGGTGGAGATGAAGATGGCCCGGCTGACCCGGCCGCAGGCCGCGGAGTTTTACGCTGTCCACAAGGAGCGCCCCTTCTACAATGACCTGCTAGAGTTCATGACCTCGGATCGTGTCGTCCCCATGGTCCTGGAGCGGGATGACGCCGTGGCCCACCTCCGGAAGGTCATCGGGGCCACCGATCCGGCCAAGGCCGAACCCGGCACCATCCGCAAGGCGTTTGCCACGAATGTGCAGAACAACGCCGTCCACGCCTCTGATTCGCCGGACAACGCGGCGCAGGAGATCGCGTTTTTTTTCGGCGCCGCGGCGGCAGGATAAAGAACAGGGACGAGGATTGAGGATTGAGGCGTGAGAGAAGCAGGCTTGTCTCTCAACCCTTATTCCTCACCCCTCACCCCTTATGTTGAGGTTGCATCCTCGTAAAGTTAAGCGTAATTCGCTGTAGCAGAATACGTTAAATTAGGGTCAAAAAGAGGTGACTGCTCGATTTTTCAGCAATTAGGGGCGCAGAGGCCACTTTAGGCGGGCCAATGGGTGAGTTCTCCTAAGAAATGCTCGC
>SICM01000179.1 GCA_009694805.1 Candidatus Latescibacterota bacterium | reverse complement strand
CTCCAGTTCGGCTACGCGCCGACGCAACCTGGCGTTCTCGGCCAGTAACTCCTCATAGGTTGGCCGCTGTTCTGTGTGGGTAGGGTCGCTCATAGCATGATGTGAGATCGGCAGATTGCTCGATGTCTTTACCCCGGTAACGTACTACTGTATATTAAAATAGGATATCCGGTAAAATCGGAATATTCGCCGATTCTGACCCTTCAGAAGCAGGGAGACGAAGGCATGATGGCTCTGTTCAAGTTCATCGGTAAGAGGGCCTACGGTTTTCTCGGGCACCTCTACCGGATGTGGACGTACGCCCTGGCGTCGGTCCTGGAGGTGCGGAACGTCTACTTCTACCGCCGGCAGATCGTCGAGCAGTTCTACTGGATCGGCGTGGAGACGATCCCGCTCGTCTGCCTCATCTCCGTGTTCACCGGCATGGCCATCTCCATCCAGACGGCTTACCAGATATCGGACTACGTCCCCCGCTACATGGTCGGCTCCATCGTGGTTAAATCGACGGTGCTGGAACTGGCCCCCACGATGATGTCGCTCGTGATTGCGGGCCGGGTGGGGGCGGGCATCGCCTCGGAGATCGGGACGATGAAGGTGTCGGAACAGGTGGATGCCCTGCAGTCGATGGCCGTGGACCCGGTGGGCTACCTGATGATGCCCCGCGTCCTGGGGGGGCTGATCATGGTCCCCGTCCTGGTCATCTTCTCGGAGGTCGTGTCCATCGGGGGGGGGTTCGCCATCGCCATCATCAAGATGGGCCTCAGTCCCACCGATTTCATCAAGGGGATGCGCCTGGATTTCTACATCTATGACGTGTTCGTCGGCCTCGTCAAGGCCATGGCCTACGGGGGGCTCATCACCTTCATGGGGTCCTACATGGGGCTGGAGACGAAGGGGGGCGCGGCGGGCGTGGGCGAGGCCGCCACGAGCTCGGTCGTGATCTCGTCAGCGCTGATCCTGATCTCGGACTATTTCATCACGCACACTTTGTTAAATATCTGACATGGCCTCTGACGACATCATCATCGAGTTCGACGACGTTCACAAGAGCTTCGACGAGAACGAGGTCCTGCGGGGCCTGACCTTCGACGTCCCGAAGGGGAAGGTCACGACGATCCTCGGCCCGAGCGGGTCGGGCAAGAGCGTCCTGCTCAAGCACATCATCGGGGTGCTCAAGGCGGATTCGGGGACGGTGCAGGTGCTGGGGGAGGATGTGGCCCAGCTCAACCGGGCGGGCGTGCAGGCCCTGCGCAAGCGCATCGGCGTGCTGTTCCAGTCGGCGGCCCTGTTCGACTCCA
Organism: Candidatus Latescibacterota bacterium; assembly: GCA_009694805.1. Classification (GTDB taxonomy): domain Bacteria; phylum Latescibacterota; class UBA2968; order SICM01; family SICM01; genus SICM01. The sequence goes on along the minus strand of SICM01000179.1, from coordinate 8,914 downwards.
TGTCGGTCCTGGAGAACGTGGCCTTCGGCCTCCGGATGCACACCAAGATGCCGGATGAGCAGATCCGCGCGAAGGTGACCGAGTGCCTGAAGCGGGTCAACCTGGTCGGCGTGGAGGACAGGGCGCCCAGCGACCTCTCCGGCGGGATGCGGAAGCGCGCCGCCCTGGCGCGGGCGATCGCCATGGACCCGGCGATCATTCTCTATGACGAGCCCACGACGGGCCTCGACCCGAAGACGGCCAACGTAGTGGGGGACCTGATCCTGGACATTCACAAGCAGATGGGGATCACCGCCGTCGTGGTCACCCACGACATGCCCCTTGCCCTCCGCATCTCCGACAAGATCGCCCTGATCTACCAGGGGGTGATCGCCTCGCAGGGGACCCCGAAGGAGATCGAGACGAGCGAGGAGGACATCATCAGGCGTTTCCTGAGAGGAGAACTGTAGGCGCATGAAACACCGAGACATGGAGGTCATCCTGGGCATCGTGGTGTTCGTCGCCCTGGTGTCGGCTGTCCTGGGGGTGGCGTGGCTGAGTTCACGGCTGAACCTCCGCGTGGGGGACTACAAGCTCCACATCGTGTTCGACGACATCGGGACGCTCCACGCCGGGGATCACGTGAACGTCCGGGGCATCCAGGTGGGCAAGGTGCTCAAGACGGAGTTCTACCAGGGGAAGCCTGCGGCCTATGCCGCGATCTGGGGCGTCCCAGACGGGATACCGACGGATTCCCGGTTCTGGCTGAAGAGCGAGAGCCTGCTGGGCGGGTATCTCGTGGACATTGAACTCGGCAGCAGCCCGGAGATGTTCGGCTCGGAGGACCACGTGCTGGGGAGGGTCGAAGCCGGGTTGGAGAGCCTGGCCCCGGACGCCAAGCGGTTGTCGGAGCGCCTGACCAACCCGCAGACGGGCGCGCTGAGCGACGAGAACCTCCGCCGGCTCGCCGCGACCCTGGCCTCCATGGACAGCGCCACGGCGTCCCTCCACGTTCTGCTCGCGCAAAGCCAGCGCCCGCTGAGGGAGACGCTGGACAACCTGGACAGGACGGCGACGGAGGCGCAGGGGATGATGGGGGAGAACCGGCCGGATGTCCGGCAGATCATGGGCCAACTCGCGAAGACCACGGTCCGGCTGGACAGCGTGACCGCCAGCCTGGGCGTGGCCACGGGCTCTCTCCGGAGCGCCTCCGACAACCTGCGCGACATCACGCAGAAGATCAAGCAGGGGGACGGCACGGTGGGCAAGCTCGTCAATGACGAACAGTTGTATAAGGACATGCGCAGCACGCTGTCTCAGATGGACAGCCTTCTTGTCGACATCAAGCGGAACCCGAAGCGGTACTTGAACATCAGCGTTTTCTGAAAGCGATGACCTTTATGAAACCACCTGTTCTGATCCTTCGGACCGCCGGCACGAACTGCGACTACGAGACGGGGTGCGCGTTCGAGATGGCGGGCGCGCAGGTCGATCGGGTCCACGTCAACGCCCTCACGTCGGGCCAGAAATCGCTCATGGACTACCGCATCCTGGCCCTGCCGGGGGGGTTCAGCTACGGGGACGATATCGCGGCGGGAAAGGTGCTGGCCAACGAGTTGAAACATAAGTTGATGGACGAACTGCGCCGGTTCATCGAGGCGGGCCGGCCGGTCATCGGCATCTGCAACGGGTTCCAGGTGCTCGTGAAGGCGGGGCTCCTGCCGGCGCTCGACGGCCCCGGCGGGGCGCAGGCCGCGACGCTGACGAACAACGACTCCGGAAAATTCGAGGACCGGTGGACCTGCCTGGCGCCGGACCCGGAGAGCCGGTGCATCTTCACGGAGGGGATCGGGGGGCAAATCACGCTGCCGGTGGCGCACGGGGAGGGGAAGTTCGTGACGAAGGACCGGGAGACACTCGACCGGCTGCGGGCGAACGGACAGGTCGCCCTGCGCTACGTCGCGCCGGAGGGGGAGGCGCGCTATCCGTGGAACCCCAACGGCTCTGTGGATCACGTGGCGGGCATCTGCGACCCCACGGGCCGGGTGTTCGGTCTGATGCCCCACCCGGAGCGGCACTGCCTGCCCACGCAGCACCCGCGCTGGACGCGGGAGGGGCTGAAGCCGCGCGGGGACGGGCTGGCCATCTTTGAGAATGCGGTGCGGTATGCGAAAGAGACGTGAAAAGACCGGATCTCGTGAAGCGTATCTCGTAGGAGGCTTTTACGAGATACGAGATACGAGATACGAGCCACGAACTTCTAACTTCTGGCCTCTGGTCCTCGTCCTGTGCCTGTTCTACGCCCAGGTCTGCCTGGCCGCCGACGTTCCGGGCGACACGGCCTCTGCGTCTGTGCCGAAGCAGAGGGCGCCCCTGTTCCGGTTCATGATGGAGTTCGGGGTGCCGGGCGTGGGTCCGGGGCAGTTCAAGAACCCCTCCGGCATCTCCGTGAGCCAGTCGGGGGACATCTACGTGGCGGACACGGACAACGACCGGGTGCAGCGGTTCAGCCCGCGCGGGGTCTTCCTGGATCAGGTCGGAGGGTTCGGCCGGAGGGACGCGCAGTTCAACCGGCCCGTGGGGGTGGCCGCCGGGTTCGGGCTGGAGGTCTACGTGGCGGACAGCCGGAACCGCCGCCTCTCCATCTTCACGCAGGGCCTCCGCCTGGCGGGCATCGTGGGGGGGGAAGGGGCGGTGCGGCCGGCGATGGAACTCGGCTTCCTGGGCGGGGTGGCCGTCTCCCGCTCCGGGCAGGTCTACGTGACCGACGCGGAGGGGAACCAGGTGGTCAAGTTCACCCGGTTCGACCGCGTGGACCGGGGATTCGGCGGGATCGGCTACGGGGGCGGGGAGTTGAGCCGGCCCGCGGGCCTCGCGGTGGCCGAGGACGGGAAGGTCTACGTGGCGGACCAGGAGAACGACCGGGTCGTGGCCTTCGACGCGTTCGGCGGCCTGGTGGCCGTGTTCGGGGAGGAGGACCTGAAGACCCCGGCCGGCGTGGCCGTGGCCCCGCACGGCATCGTGGTCGTGGCCGACACCGGGCACCACCGGGTCGTGTTCTTCGACAGCAGACGGTACCAGGTCATCGGTGAGATGGGCCAGGCCGGGGACGGGCCGATGGCCTTCGATGGGCCGAAGGGCGTGGCCGTGGACCTGGACGGGTATCTCTACGTCCTCGACAGCGGCAACGGTCGGGTGCAGAAGTTCCAGATGCGCTGGCCGGAATAACCAGAAATAACAACTACGATTTCGGCCCTCACCCACCCCCTGGCCCTCTCCCGATGCCGGAAGAGGGAGGGGGAATTGATTTTTTCTACGGCTCTGTGGGGGAGGAGAGGGCCGTTCTCCATTTCAGGATCTATGACTGACAAGGTCTACGATTATTACGCCACGACGGTGGCCGGGCTGGAAGACCTGGTGGTGGCCGACCTGCGGGGCCAGTTGAAGCAGATCGACCGGGTCCGGGTGGAGCGGGGGCAGCGGCACGGGCGCGTCTATTTTCACTACGAGCGGAGCCCCCGCAAGCTCCTCGACCTGCGGTCCGTGGAGAACCTGTTCGCGCGCGTCGGGGAGGTGCGTGACCTGACCGTGGGGCCGCAGTCCCTCGACCGGATCGCGTCGGGGCTGGGGGGGATGGCGTGGGGGCCGGCCTTCCACCTGTTCGACGGGCTCCACGGTCCCCCGGAGCGTCCGGCGTTCGTGGTCACGCCCCACCTGGACCGGGAGCGCCGCTTCTCCTCCGGAGATGTCTGCCGCGTCGCGCAGGCGGCCCTCTCCTCCCTGCTCCCATTTTCCGCAGACCCTTCCCTCCCTTTCTACAACATCCATCTCCACTTCGTCAGGGACCGGGCGCTCGTGGGCCTTCAGCTCTTCCGGGGCCGGGCCTGGAAGCGGCCCTATCGCCGCGCCTCCCGTCCGGGCTCCCTCGAAGGGACCGTGGCCTACCTGATCGGCCGGCTGACGGAGCCGGGACCCCGAGACGCTTTTCTGGACCCGGCCTGCGGGGCCGGGACCACGCTCATCGAGCGGGGCCTGACGGCCCCGGCCCGGCTCCTTCTGGGCGGGGACTCGGAACGGAGTGCATTGAGGGCGGCCCGTGAGAGCGCGGACGCAGCCGGGGTGCGCGCGTGCCTGGCCTGCTGGGATGCGGCATGTCTCCCGCTGCGGGACGCGGCCGTGGACCGCCTGGTCGTGAACCTCCCCTACGGCAAGCAGGTGGCGCTCCTGCGCGGTTCGGAGCCGGAGGCCATGCGACCGCTGTTGCGGGAGATGGCGCGCGCACTGAGGCCCGGGGGCCTGGCGGTGGTGATGACCTCGGATGCGAAGGCGGTGGAGGGGATCGTCGCGCGCGGGGAAGCCGGGTTTCGGGTCGTTCGAACGCTCCAGGTCTCCATCCGGGGCGTGAAGCCGACGATCTTTGTGATGAGACGGACATGAGAACCCGATCCGGAAAGTGCAGAGTGCAAAGTGTAAACCTCCATTTTACATTTTGCACTCTGCGCTTTGCACTTTGCATTTTCTCGCCCCTTCTCCTCCACGCGCAGCAGACCTTCACGGCCTTCGACGCGGAGGGGGAGGTGATGGCGGACGGGAGCCGGGGGCCCTACAGGATCGGAGACCGGCGCATCGTGGCGCAGAGCGAGCGCATCCGGGTGGGGGGCCGGGACATGGTCCGAGACGTGGACTACCGGATCGACTACCGGACGGCGGAGGTCACGTTCGAGCAGGGCGTGCCGCGCGGGACGATCATCCAGGCTGTTTATCGGTACATCCCGAACCTCCTGAAGCCGGTCTACCGCCACCACGTCCCCGCAGGGACGGACAGCCTTCCCTATCCGGGCGATGAATCTTGGCCCGGAGATAAATCTCCGGACTACGGGTTCATCCCTCCAGGCGATAAATTCCCCACCACCAAACGCTCCCCTGAGGTCGCGTTCCCAACCCTGGGCGACGCGTCTTCCGACTCCACGGACCTGACCGTGGGGGGCAGCAAGACGTTCGGCGTGGGGTTCGGGTCGGACCGGGATGCGACCCTCACGCAGAGCCTCCGGCTCAACCTGTCGGGAAAGCTGGGCGGGGGCGTGGAGGTCCTCGGCATCCTGTCGGACCGCAACCTTCCGATCCAGCCGGATGGGAGCACGCGGACGCTTTCGGAACTGGACCAGGTCCTCCTCCGCATCCGGTCGCCCAACCTGTCGGCGGGTCTCGGGGACATGGACGTGAGCCTCACGGAGACGGAGTTCGGGCGGTATGAGCGCCGCATCCAGGGGGTGACCGGCGAGGTGGTCCTGCCGTCGGGGGGCGTGACGGTCTTCGGGGCCTCGGCGCGGGGGGCCTACTTCACCCATCAGGTCCCGGCAGCCGAGGGGGACCAGGGGCCGTATGTCATAGATGAGGGCGGAGGGCGTGTCCTGGCCGGGTCGGAGCGGGTCTTCCTGGACGGGGAGCGTCTCGTCCGGGGGCTGAGCGAGGACTACGTCATCGACTACGACGCGGGGACGATCACGTTCACGCCCCGCCGGCCGATCACGGCCGAGTCCCGCATCGTGGTCGAGGCGCAGGGCGCGGATGGGGTCTTCGGGCGGCGCATCGCCGGGGGGCGCGGACGCGCCACCCTGTGGGACAGCCGGGTGTCGGTCGGGGCGACGATGGTCCGGGAGAGCGACGTGCGGGGTCGTCCGGCGGAGACGCCGTTTCTGTCCGCGACGCGCCCGGCGCCTGCAGAGGCCTCCGAAGGGGACTCGATCGGCGTCTCTCCGATGCGCCACCAGGTGATGGGGTTCGACGCGGCCGCTGAGCCGCTCCGGAACCTGAGCGTCAGCGGGGAGTTCGCAATGAGCGACCTGGACGGAGACCTTCTGTCAAAGGGGGAGGAGCGGTTCAGCCGGGGGATCGCCTTCCGGACGGGGCTGGAGTTGAGGCCCGTGGCCCTGCGGGGGAGGCGGGCGGGGACGTTCGGCCTTTCGCTGAGGGCGCGTTCCGTGTCAGGCAGGTTCAGGCCCATGGGGCGAACGCAGGGGGTGGAGGAGTACCGGCGATGGGGGGTGGGATCAGACGCGAACGGAGCGCGTTCGGGCGAGGTGGAGGGGGTCTACCGGCTGACGGAGGCCTCCGGCGCCCGGCTGAGCTATGGCCGGGGGCGATGGGGGGCGGACGCCAGCGCCCGCCGCAGTCTCTCCCTGTTCTCCGCGCAGCCCGGCCTCCCGCGCTTCCTGTACGACGTCGAGGTCGTGGGGCAACGACCCGGAGCGGGGCCGGGGGGGCGGCTGGCCCGCCACCGGGCTGCCCTGGAACAGACGGTCCACGGTCTCCGTCCGTTCTTCCGGTTCGCGTCCGAACGGGCAGAGGGCCAGGTCGCCCGAAATCTGGCCGCGGGACAGGCGGAGCGTCTGGACGGGCCGGAGGAGAGGCTTGAGGCGATCTCCGGGTCAGACTGGCGCTATCGCGAGTTGGCGGGTGGGCTGGGGTCTGCGCAGGGGGACCGCCGGGGCGTCACCTGGTCTTCGGAGTGGACGCACCGGCGCACGGCGCGGCGGGACGGGGGCGTCTGGGCGGACAGCGCCGAGGTCCTGGCGCAGCGCCTGCGGCTGTCCGTGCCGAGGTGGAGGTCTCTATCGCTCGAAGGGGACTACACCCACCGGTCCAGGCGGACCCCCGGGGCCTCCCCCTCGTCGGACCATCTGGCTGAAGGGCGTCTTTTCTACACATCGAGAGAGGGGGCGGTCTCGCAGGAGGTGTTCTACCGTCTGTCCAGCACCCGCCTCGAACAGCGCCGCCGGACCTTCGTGGAGGTGGGACGGGGACACGGGGGCTTTACGTGGGTGGACCTGAACGCGGACGGGCATCGTGAGGACGACGAGTACCTTCCCGACCCCGACGGAGACTACGCCCTGTACATCGAGCGGGCGGGCGTGGGCGAGCCGGTGCGGGACGCGACGTTCAGCGCCCGGCTGACGATGGACCTGGGACGGTTGAGAAGCGAGAAGCGAGAAGCGCGAAAAACCCGTGAAGCGTCTCTCGTGAAGGGTGAAGCGTGGGGAGGGGCGGAACGAGATACGAGATATGAGATACGAGATACGTCTTTTTCCTCTCCCTCCTCTGCGGTAAAAGCGTTCTTTTCCGCGCTCTCCTTTGAAACCTCGCTGGACGCGGACCGGCGCGTGTTGCGGGGCGAGGGGATGGGACAGGGGGAGATGGGGGTGACGCCCTGGGCGCTGGGGAGGTTCTCCGCCGGGGCGGACATGACCTCCGGCCGGCGCAGTCTCCAGCAGGACGTCTACGTCTTCCGGTATGGCCGGCGGCTCTCGGTGCGGACGCGCTACCGGAGGGACGATTCCCTCAGCCGGGAGTACACCTCCGGAGACCTGCGCAGGTCCGTGGAGCGGTCCCTGCGCGTCCGGGCGCGGCTCCGGTCCGACCTGGACGCGGAGGTGGAGGCCTTCAACCGGGATCGCCGCGCAGAGGGGGCGGGTCCAGGATACGATCTGAGATCCGGGGAGGTCCAGGGCCGGGCGCACTGGCGCGCGGGCGACCTGCGGACGACGCTAACACTGTCCGCCGGGCAGGATCGGGACCGCGCGACCATCTCCCGGTTCTTCTCCGCAGCCCCGGAGTTCGTCCGCTCGTTCCGGGGGATGGGCCGGCTCCGGGTCGCCGGGGAGTGGACGCGGACCTCGGCCCCGGCGGACCTCCCGCTCTATCTGGCCCTGGCGCAGGGCCGCAGGCCGGGGGACACGCTCCGGTGGGAGGTGGGCGGGGACGTCCAGATGGGCCGCGTGGTGACGGCCTCCTGCACGTACACGGGCCGCCGGGCGCCGGGCCTGCCCATCATCCATCTCGGCCAGGCAGAGGTCCAGGCGTCGTTTTAAAAACAGGCAATAGGCAGTAGGCAATAGGTCCCCCCGCCCGCCCATTTTTTGTCTTTAGGTTTTACGATTGCCTGTTGCCTGTTGCCTCATGCCTGCTTTTTCACGTTCGCCTGCTTGAGCGTATGGCCGGTCTCCCGGTTTTTGACCTGCCAGATGGTGGTGGCGTGTTTGGCCACCCGCTCCGGGGGGTACTCGGGGAGATAGTCCGGGACGTGATCCTTCGGGACGAAGCCGAGGAGTTCGCGGGAGGAGGAGAACTCCAGGCAACTGTTCGGGCAGTCGGACGCGCCGTAGACGATGGCGAACTGGATGCCCTCCGTGTCCACGGCGAGGCGGATCAGTTCAGCGATGTCCCGCTGGCTGGTCCACATCCAGATGTCCCGGAGGCCAGTGGGGCGGTCCTCCCGGTTCACCCCGCCGATGCGCAGGGCGATGAACTCCAGGCCGTAGCGGTCCGCGTAGTAGCGGCCCACGACCTCGCCGTAGGTCTTGGAGCAGCCGTAGAGCGAGTCGGCGCGGGGGGGCATGTCGGGGTTGGCCTGTACGCCGTTCCACTCCCACGCGCCGGTCACGTGGTTGGTGCTGGCGAAGACGACCCGCTTGACGCCGTTCAGCCGGGAGGCCTCGATCACGTTGTAGGTCCCGACGATGTTGGACTCCAGGAGTTCCTGGAAAGACTTCTCGCCCGGTATGCCGGCGAGGTGGACCACGGCGTCCACGCCCTCCGTGGCTTTTTTCATCAGTTCCAGATCCTGAACTCCCCCCACCACAACATCCTGAGCATCCGCCGGCCTGTCGGACGGGACGTAGACGAGCAGGCGGAGATCGTAGTGATCCCCCCAATTTTTTCGACACGCGCTCCCGATCAGGCCAGCCGCGCCGGTGAGCAGCACTTTCTTTTTAGACATCTATATCTCCTTTTTGACACTGTTCACTCACGATTACCAAAAATTGACGCAAGATATTGTTTTAGCTGATATAAATAGCAGTTTTGGATTATCGCAGGAACCGCCTCTTAGAGAGCCGTATTCGTTGGTGAAGCTGACGCCTATATTTCAGGCCCGAAA
>SICM01000178.1 GCA_009694805.1 Candidatus Latescibacterota bacterium | reverse complement strand
CTCCGCTCTCCCTTCACCGCCTCCAACGCCACCTTCGCCTTGAACTCTGCCGTATAGCTCTTCCGCATGGTTTGCCTCCTGAATCGATCCCTGATCCTATCGGCAAATCCACCTTATTCCCCTGTCCAAAAATCCCAGACCATTATACCGGCGCTCCAGCCTCCAGGCCGCGGCCAGCGGGTGAGCGATGCCCAGATCGAGGCGCTGCGGGCGAGGAAGACGAAGCCGGGGGTGGAGGCCGGGAAAGGGCGAGGAAAGAAGGGCTTGAATTTGTGACCGGTTGGTGACCAAAGGTCGATGCATTTCACCGCATTTGACAGCACTCAACTGCACTCAAACGCACTTGATGGCCTGCTTATGATCTTGCGTTTCAGTGACTTAGAATGAAAACCCTTGCGCGCCAAGGGGTTGCAGAAAAACAGCAAAATATTACCTGAGCAAGCCCTTTCGTCCCGAGTCTCTGATCGCCCTGGTTCAGCGGCTCTGCCGCCGACCGGATGCGCGTGTTCGGGCGGCGGCCGGGGAGGCAGAGGAGGTGGATGAAGCCCTGCTCGTCGGGCAGAGCCCCGCTATGCTGGAGGTATTTAAATCTATAGGACGCGCGGCCCCGACCGGCGCGCCGGTCCTGCTCCGAGGAGAGAGCGGGACGGGGAAGGAGCCGGTGGCCAGGGCCCTCCACCGCCATTCGGGCCGATCCGGGCTGTTCGTGGCCGTCAACTGCTCCGCCGTGGTGGAGACGCTGGCCGAGTCGGAGCTGTTCGGGCACGAGCGGGGGGCGTTCACGGGAGCGGTGGAGCGGCGGCGGGGGCGGTTTGAGCTGGCTGCCGGAGGGACGCTGTTCCTGGACGAGATCGGGGATGCCCCTGCGTCCGTGCAGGTCAAGCTGCTCCGGGCGCTGGACCGTGGGGAGTTCGAGCGGGTGGGGGGGCGGGAGACCCTGCGCTTCGAGATCCGGATCGTGGCCGCCACGAACCGGGACCTGGAGGAGATGGTGCAGGAGGGAACGTTCCGGGCGGATCTCTACTACCGACTGAGCGTGGTGACGATCTCCCTCCCTCCGCTGCGGGAGCGTCCGGAAGACCTTCCCCTGCTCGTTCAGCATCTGATCCGCCGGATCGCCCGCCGGGTGGGCCGTCGGATCGACGGGGTTTCGCCCGGGGCCATCCAGCGGTTGATGGAATACACCTGGCCGGGAAACGTCCGGGAACTGGAGAATGTCCTGACGCGGGCGGCGATCTGCACGAGGGGACAGGTCGTGGCGTGCGACGACCTGCCGGCGCTGATGACGCCGGAGGCGCGTCCGGAGGAGCAGGATCGACGGCCCAGGACCCTGGCCGAGATGGAACGGGCGCACATCGAACGGACGCTCCGGATCGCTCAGGGCAACCGGGGCCGGGCCTGTGATCTCCTGGGGATCACCCGGCCCACGCTCCGGCGGAAGATGCGGGAATACGGGTTGTAAGCAGGGATTCTCTCTGGATCTGATGCGGTTGGGCCTCCCCCCTTGACGCAAAGGCCGTTTTTGTGTATATTCACGGCAGTTCGTTCTTTGACAGCTTGACGATGTGGTCGTCCGTGCAGGGGTGCCGAAAGGCTGAGAATATACCCTCTTAACCTGATCTGGTTAATACCAGCGTAGGGAGAACGGATCGCTGTCGATTCCTTGACACGCCGATTCCGCTTCGCTGGGAGAATCGGCGCTTTTGTTTAGAGCACCGAATGTTCTTCCATTCATCAGAGGAGACAGGCGATGCATAAGGCAACCGATAGATCCTCGAAAGACGGCCAAAACGGGAATCCCGATGGGGGAAACGACGCGGGCCTTCCCAGTTCCGAAAAGACCTATGTCGAGGGCCAGGGGGACGTGCGCGTCCCCGTCCGAAAGATCACCCTTTCGAACGATGATGCCCCTGTCTACGTCTATGACACGAGCGGCCCTCAGGGTCAGGACGTTCGGAAGGGCCTGCTGCCGTTGCGTCGCCCCTGGATCGAGGCGCGGGGGGACTGTGAGGCGGTCGAACCCGGCGACAGAGGTCCCTCGGAGATCCCCGGAGGTCTTCGGCGCAGGGTGCTGCGTGGCCGGGAGAATGTCACGCAGATGCACTATGCCCGGAAGGGGGTCGTCACGCCGGAGATGGAATTCATCGCCCTGCGGGAGAACGTGGCCCCGGAATTCGTCCGCTCCGAGGTGGCCCGAGGGCGGGCCATCATCCCGGCCAACATCAACCACCTCGAGCTGGAGCCGATGATCATCGGGCGCAACTTCCTGGTGAAGATCAACGCCAACATCGGCAACTCCGCGGTTACCTCCTCCATCGAGGAGGAGGTCGAAAAGCTCCAGTGGGCCGTCCAGTGGGGGGCTGACACGGTCATGGACCTCTCCACCGGAAAGAACATCCACGAGACGCGGGAGTGGATCCTCCGCAACTCGCCGGCGCCCATCGGCACGGTCCCGATCTATCAAGCGCTTGAAAAGGTGGACGGCAAGGCGGAGGAGCTGACCTGGGAGGTCTACCGGGACACGCTCCTTGAGCAGTGCGAGCAGGGGGTGGACTATTTCACCGTTCACGCCGGGGTGCTGCTGCGCTACATTCCGCTCACGGCCAGCCGGGTCACGGGGATCGTGTCCCGGGGTGGGTCGATCCTGGCCAAGTGGTGCCTGGCGCATCACCGGGAGAATTTCCTCTACACCCACTTCCGCGAGATCTGCGAGATCATGAAACACTACGACGTCTCCTTCTCGCTGGGGGACGGGCTGAGGCCCGGCTGCATCGCGGACGCCAACGACGAGGCGCAGTTCGGGGAGCTCCGGACGCAGGGGGAACTCACCCGCATCGCTTGGGAATACGACGTGCAGGTGATGAACGAGGGTCCCGGCCACGTCCCCATGCATCTGATCAAGGAGAACATGGAGAAGCAGCTCGAGTGGTGCAACGAGGCCCCGTTCTACACCCTCGGCCCGCTGACGACGGACATCGCGCCGGGGTACGACCACATCACGTCGGCCATCGGCGCGGCGATGATCGGCTGGTTCGGGACGGCCATGCTCTGCTACGTCACGCCGAAGGAACACCTGGGACTACCGAACAAGCAGGACGTGAAGGATGGCGTGATCGCCTACAAGATCGCAGCGCACGCGGCCGACCTGGCCAAGGGGCACCCCGGCGCGCGGGTGCGGGACGACGCCATCTCGAAGGCGCGCTTCGAGTTCCGCTGGGAGGACCAGTTCAACCTCTCGCTGGACCCGGAGACCGCGCGGAAGTATCACGACGAGACCCTGCCGGCCCCGGGCGCCAAGCTGGCCCACTTCTGCAGCATGTGCGGGCCTCATTTCTGCAGCATGAAGATCACGCAGGACGTGCGGGACTACGCGGCGCAGAAGCGCGTCGAGGTCGAGGAGGCGTTGAAGATCGGGATGGAAGAGAAGGCGGAGGAGTTCAAGGAGAGGGGCGCGGAGATCTATCAGAAGGCGTGAGGGGGCGCGGGTTTGAAACACGTCTCTACAAAAAATCGGCGATCCAGCCTGCGGGCCGGATCGCCGATTGTGTTTGGGTTCCCGTAGGGGCGAAGCATTCGCTGGAAGCCACCAGAGGTTCTGTTGAGCGAATGTTTCGCCCTTACTTTTTAGATAAGGCGGGTTTCCCCGCATCCAACCAGGCCGAGTACCAGAGGTTCCCCAGGTAGACGGCCCCGGCCTTCAGGCGGTCCACGGCGAGCTGGCCGACCTGTTCGTCGAGGGCCTTGTAGTAGTCGTCGCGGCGGGCGTCGAAGGGCTTCTTGTCCTCGGTGAGGACGTTCAGTCGCTCCATGATGACTTTGTCCGCGGCGATGATCCTGTCGGTCTGGAAGTAGGACTCCACGATGAAGTCGAAGGCGCCGGAGAGGATGTCGGTGAGGGATTTCCGGTCGGCGTCGACGATCCGGATGCCCTCCCCGTAGCGGCCGAGGTTCAGGTCCACGAGGGCCAGCTCAAACCGCTCGTGGACGGACCGGTCGGGATAGCCGGGCTCGCCCGACTTGACCTTGTATTTGATGTTGCCGCTGTAGAGGCCGTCGTAGTTGCGGGTGGCGTGCAGGGGCATGGAGGCATCCCCGGCGAAGTGGGAGAGGAGGCCGGCGTTCTGGATGATGGCCTCGGGGTCCCCCTTCTTATAGGCGTCGACGAGGGCGCGGTAGAAGTCCGCGATGGTCCAGGGGAGGTAGCCTGCGTTCCCCCGACCGGCATAGAGGGAATCGGCCCTGGCGTAGAGGGAATCGGCCCCGGGGCGGGTGCGGGGGAACTCCCTGAACGGATACTTGAAATGGAAGTGGTCGATGTCCAGGAAGTGCCAGTTGGAGCGGTTCTTCCACTCCGGGTGGGCGTCCCACTGTTTCTGGTCCTTCCAGAGTTCGTCCGGCTCCACGGAGAGACGCCGGAGGTCCTGGAGGCGGCCCTCGAACAGGGGACGGAGTTCCAGGGGGAGGACCTCCACGGCCTTGGTGGCGATCAGTTTGTGGCCTTCGGCGCCCCACGGGAGGGCGGGAGATGAGGCCAACAGCGTCAGGACGAAGGTCAGCAGAACAGTCTTGCTGAATCTGTGAGACATGAGGGTTCTCCTTGAGAATACCGCTTAGTCTCAATGCTTTCTCTCAGCGACCCATTGGCCACTTTCTTTAGAAGAAAGTGGCGCAAAGAATCGCGCTCAGGCGCCGCGCGGGCTGGGCGCGCCGCAACCTTGACGTTCAGTTGTCACACGTCATGATGTGCCCCCGGAGAGTGGGTCGCTTCTGCTGGACTCTGGTAGTGGGGGTTTCTATCGGTGCGCCCGGAGACGCTGTCGCGCTTCCTGGTTTTCTCCCCTTCCCGACGTAGGGAGGGGTCTGTGTTTCAGCGCCTACAGCACAGCGCACAAGAACAGATAGCGCGGCGCCGGAATCCCCCTTGATAATGGTTCCTCAGAGGCAACGCCCCTGTCGCGGCCATCAACGACCCCGATCTGGCTGGGGGAGCATTTGCGCCGCGCTATAGCCCCTCGCGGCGCTTGAGCGAGCGTGCTTCTTTTGCCCACTTTTCTTGCACGAGCAAGAAAAGTGGGAATGCGGCGAAAGGGGTCAGGGGGTGAGGGCTTTCTTGACCGTCTCCCCGATCTCCGCCGGGCTGGCGCAGACGTGGATGCCGGCCTTCTGGAGCGCGGTCATCTTCTCGGCGGCGGTGCCGTGGCCTCCGGCGATGATGGCGCCGGCGTGTCCCATGCGACGGCCCGGAGGGGCGGTCTGTCCGGCGATGAAGGCGACGACAGGCTTTTTGTAGGCGCGCTTGACGTAGGCAGCGGCCTCCTCTTCAGCGGCCCCCCCGATCTCACCGATCATGACGACGGCATCGGTGTCCGGGTCTTCCCGGAAGAGCTTGAAGACGTCCGTGAAGGTGGTGCCGATGACGGGGTCGCCGCCGATGCCCACGCAGGTGGACTGGCCGAAACCGAGGGCGGTGAGTTGAGCGACGGTCTCGTAGGTGAGCGTCCCGCTGCGGGAGATGACGCCGATGCGGCCCTCCCGGTGGATGAAGCCGGGCATGATGCCGATCTTGGCCTTGCCTGGGGAGATGACGCCGGGACAGTTGGGGCCGATCAGGCGCGCCTTTCGGCTGCTGAGGTAGGGCTTGACCTTCACCATGTCCAGGGCCGGGATGCCTTCAGTGATGCAGATGACGAGGTCCAGCCCTGCGTCGGCGGCCTCCATGAGGGCATCGGCTGCGAAGGCGGGCGGGACGAAGACGGCGGAGGCATTCGCCCCGGTGGCCTTCACGGCCTGTTCCACCGTGTCGTAGACCGGGATGCCCTCGAAGGTCTGCCCGCCCTTGCCGGGGGTGACGCCGGCCACGACCTGCGTGCCGTATTCGACCATCTGCTTCGTGTGAAAGCTCCCCTCGCCGCCGGTGATGCCCTGCACGACCACGCGGGTGTCCTGGTCGATCAGAATGCTCATGAAAGGCTCCTGTGTAAAGGCGGGATCGGGGGCCAGGGGTCAGGGACCAGGAAAACCAGAAGCGACTTTGCCTTTTCCTGACCCCCGATCCCCGGCCCCCATTTTTTCACTCATCAAAGTGTGTGATCTTCTGGAAGGCCCGGAATCGTTCCCGGATCTCCTCCTGGGAGAGGCTCTTCAGGCGTTCCATGCTGAACCGCTCCACGTTGAAGGAGGCGATGACGCTCCCGTAGATGACGGCCTGGCGCATGGTCTCGTGTGACAGGTCTCCGGTCCGGGCGAGGTGGCCGACGAACCCTCCGGCGAAGGAATCCCCGGCCCCGGTGGGGTCGAACACGGACTCGGTCGGAAAGGCGGGGGCGGCGAAGAAGGCGTCCGAGGAGATCAGGAGCGCCCCGTGTTCGCCTTTCTTGACGACCACGGTCTTGGGCCCCATCGTCAGGACCCTCCGCGCAGCCTTGATCAGGTCTGCCTCTTCGGCCAGTTCCCTCGTCTCGGCGTCGTTCAGGATGAGGACGTCCACCTCCTGCAGGGTCCTGAGCAGCGCATCCCGCTTCCCTTCGATCCAGAAGTCCATCGTGTCGCAGACGACCAGCCGGGGGCGTTCCACCTGCCGGAGGACGTCGAGCTGGAGTTCGGGGTCGATGTTGGCCAGGAAGACGTAGTCGGTCTTCCGGTAGACGTCCGGGATGGACGGCTTGAAGGTCGCGAAGGCGTTGAGCTGGGTGTCGAGCGTCTCGCGCACGTTGAGGTCGAACCCATAGACGCCGGACCAGCGGAAGGTCTTCCCCGGCTTCACGGAAAGGCCGTGCAGGTCGACCCCCCGCGCCTTCAGGAAGTCCAGGCTGTGCATGGGGAAATCCTGTCCCACGACCCCCACGACGTTCACCGGCGTGAAAAAGCTCGCCCCGGCGGCAAAGTAGACTCCCGACCCCCCCACGGCATCCGTCGCTTCGCCGAAGGGGGTCTTGACCGTATCCAATGCGATGGAACCCACGACCAGTACGCTCATGCGTCCTCCGTTATCAGAGACTCCTGCCCGGACCTGACCGCCTCCGCCTCGTCCGAGATCATCTCCATCTTGGCATCCCCCCAGAGCCGATCCAGCCGGTAGAACTCCCGCGCAGACCTTTGAAAGACGTGGACGGCCACGTCCACGGCATCCACCAGCACCCACTTCCGTCCCTCGTAGCCCTCGATCCCCCAGGGCTTCACATCCCGTTTCTTCAGCGTCTCTTCCACCGCATCGGCCAGGGCCTTGACGTGCGTGTCGGAGTTTCCCGTACAGAGCACGAAGTAGTCGACGACGTCGGTCAGTTCCCGGAGGTCCATGACCAGGATCTCCTCTCCCTTCATGGACTTCAGGGCTTCCACCGTGAGGTCCACGACATGGCGCGTATCCTTCTGCTGTCGTCTCAAAAAGGTCCCTCCAAATTCGGGATTCGCGCGGCCCCCAGCCCTCCCCCAACTCAAGGGGCGAAGCCCTGGAGTCCCCCCTCCCTCCCCCAGTACTGGGGGAGGGAGGGGGTTACGGGGGAGGAATGGGGTGTCTCGAACCCCGATCCACGTCTTTATAGAGTCCGTACGGACTCTTATTCCAACCCCAGCTTCCGATGGTCCCGCCCGATGATCACCGTGACGTCCTCAATCCGGTAAGGGTCGTCCTTCACCTGCTGGATGACCGCCTTGATCCGCAGGGTCCCGGCGACCTCGTCGGCAACTTCTCGCTTGCCTGACCGGTCCAGGACCATGCTCTCCAGGTAGGAAAAGCTGCGGGCATTGCCCGTCTTGATCACATCGAATCCCGCCGAGCGGAGCGACCGGGTGAACAGGTCCACCGCGCCGGCCTCGCCGCATCCGTTCAGGACCTCCACGCGGATGTTCCTGCTGTGGAGGACGACGGGCCCTGTCCCGGACGGGCTCCCTTGATCACGGGACGGGGAAGGGAGGACGCCGGGTCGGCTCGCGGGGTCCGGGGCCGGGCGAAGGGTCTCACCTCGGGTGTAGAGGGCCAGAAGCGTCCCTCCAGCCAGGGCGGCCAGGGCCGCGACCCCATACATCAGTTGCGACAGGCGGCGTCGGGAAGGTCGGCCCTGCACGAGGTCCCGGACAAAAAAAGGATGCTCACAGGCCACGGGCCCGTGAGCATCCTGAAAGTAGAGTCTTCCTGTGATAGGTCCACGTTCAAGAAGGCCTTATCGCTCGTTGAAAAGGTCGTAGGGGTGATCGTAGGACCGGGAGTAGCCGTAGCTCGGCATCTGGGACATCTGAAACTCGATCCGCATGTTGGGCTTGGGCGTGTAGAGGAGGCCGAGGTTGGGCACGATCACCTGCGTCCTGGCGCCGGACGGTCCGAAGGCGGAGCCGAGGTTATGATGCTGAATGCCGACCTGCGCCACGGCCGTGAGTTTGGGCGTGAACTGATAGGTCATCGTGTTCAAATAGTACTGATTCGTACCGCCTGTCGAACCCGAACCGAAGCCCATCCCGAAGGTGTGGGACATGGACAACCGTTTCGAGTCGAACAGGCTGCGCAGGGCGCTCTGCGCTTTCTTGAAGTCAACGCCCCCGGAGGTGAGATTCAACGGTTTGATCCCTTCCACCGCCGGCGTCTCCTGGGCCCAGGAGACCGAGGCCCCCACTAGCACCGTCAAAGCTATGGCCATCATTCGTTTCATGTGACCGCCTCCTTCCTGAAGGATTTCGGTGTATATATACACATTTTTTGGACAAAGTCAATGTTTTTTTGATGCAGAGAGATCCTCGGGGGACTCTTTCGCACCCCTTTGACCCTCAGGAATGGGAAAAGTTGCATTTTTCTTGGAAAGAACCTTTCTTCTCCATTCCTCCCAAATGAAACTCTCTTTCAAGCCCTCTGCGCCTTTGTCTTCGCACAAGAGGTGCAATCAGTACATACCCTTACATGGGAACGCGAAAAGACGCCTGGCATACGGCTTGCAAGAGGATCATCCAGCCCCCCAGAAATGTCTGGACAGGATTCCAACCCCAACTATATTGAAGGAGGTGGTCAGGATGTGATGTCGAAAAATGATCGCGATATCGGTTTCATCCCGAAGTGGAAATGATTCATACCATTCACACCACATCACAGGAGGGTACTCAAAATGGTTTGGATTTCTGAAACACGACACGAGATGTTGAGCCGGGAGATGATGAGAGGGATCGCCGGGGGATCCGTGCCTCCCGTACAATTTGGTCCCTATGATGCTCTTATGGCTCCAGTTGCCGCAATGGGAGAAGCGATAAAGATTGCGCTGACTGCTGGTGCCGGTCTTACTGCCGGTTTAATCCTGAAATACTCAGACCCGATTGGTCACTTCCTGGGGAGCATTCCGGAGACGGCTGAGGGTATCCTTACTACCGCGTACCGAGATGTGTCGGGAGGAGTGAGCACTATGTGGGGCTGGGTAACAAATTGATATTATCATTACTATCTTAATAAAATTCCGTCAAGTAACGTTAATTTGTTTCAGGCACAAGGGCGGTTTATGCGTCGTGCCATAAACCGCCTCCTTTTTTAGCTTTTGAAGAAAGGATATTTTGGATCTACGTCAACTTCGACCAGGATGAGGTTTATCCCCTTTAGCCGATACTCAGTTGTATAAAGGAGGTAAGATGAACAGGATGGACCCGGGCCAGAAGATCGCTGAGATAAATTTGGGAAAGCGGGAATTCTACCTCTTCACCATGCTTTTCTCACTCGTGATCATATTTACCGTTAGACGGCTGGCTGAGTATTGGCTTGGTATTCGGGATTCAGCATGGACACGCCTGGAACTATTGGGATTCTTCGGTTTTTATCTTCTGGTCATTGTCGTTCATGAGTTGCTTCATGCTTTCGCTTTATTTTGCTGGGGTAAAATACCTGCTAAAGCCATCAAATTCGGATGTATCTGGAAGGGGCTCATGCCTTACTGTGAGTTTTCAGGTCCCATAAAAATTCAAGCGTTCCGTATTGTTTTGTTTTTGCCACTTGTTTGTACAGGTCTCCTGGCCCTCGTGTGTTTGTGGATGTATCCTTCCGACTGGATGGTTATATGCACAGGGGTCACGATTGCTGGAAGTTGCGGCGATATACTGGTCTTCATAAAAACCCGGAAGTTCAAGGGGAACCTTTTTTGTAACCGTACAGTTGGGTTGAGTAGGATTTTTGCTGTTTGACTGCATTTGTGGATGACTTGGGCCGATTATTGAAAAAGAGGATCAAGCAGTCAACATCTGCGATTTGTTTGAAACAGGAGTTTGAGATGTCTCCCGGCCTTC
>SICM01000177.1 GCA_009694805.1 Candidatus Latescibacterota bacterium | reverse complement strand
ACGGTCGGTATCCTGCCGGTGTCTTCGTGACCGATGAGCAAATGGCCCGGATCAAACTGAAGCCTCATCTGTTTCGCGAGGACTAGAACTACACGATTCACCCTAATACTTGAAAATGGAATTAGTCAGTTACTCCGTCATAGGCCCTTGCAAAAAGGCTTGACCTGAATGGGAGAACTGCTTATCTTAACAGATGGTGACGCGTGACAAGAGGTCAGTGAACCGTTAAACCTTTTTTCGCTGATCACTGTATCTTTTGTGGAGGAATGCATGCCAAGAATCGGCGATGGGCACGGCCAGCCCGAAAATGCCGGGGGCATCCGGCGCGGGGAGCAGCGCCGGGCAGAGCGCACCTCGACGGAGCGCTCCAAGACGGACAGCGCCGCACGCGGCGCTGACGCTTCGGATCAGGTGAGCGATATGCGCGCCCGTCAGGCCCGCCTCGTGGAGGCGGCGAAAAATGCGCCTGATGTGCGCGCCGACCGCGTGGCCCAGGCCCGCGCCCGCATCCAGGAAGGGTTCTACGAAAAGCCGGAGACCCGGTCCGCCATCGCCGACCGGATGCTCCAGTCCTTCGGGCTGAAGGACTGAGTCGGCGCACTTATAGAACTACAGTCCTCATAAAAGGGCGGGCTTATGTCCGCCCTGTCTGTTTTTCAGCCCTTTTTGCTCAGGAGATCCGTGTCTATGCCTATCCTCCCTGCTCCGGACACCTTACACCAGCAGTTCGATGAGCAGGGCTATGTGATCCTGTGGAATTTCCTGGAGCCGGAGGTCCTCCGGGAGGCCCGGGGTGCGCTGGAGGGGCTCGTGGACCGCTGCGCGGAGAAGTTGGTGGCAGAGGGGAAGATCCAGGACCCGATGAAGCGCGAGCCGTTCGAGACCCGTCTGGCCTGTCTCTACGAGACGTGCATGGACGCCGCGCCCAAGTCGTTCCGGCCCGAGCTGCATCTCGAAGGGCTGTTCGGCCTGTTCTTTCATCCCCTTCTGCTGGACGTGGCCGAGATGTTTCTGGGCGACGAGATCCGGCTGTATCCCAACTACACGGTCCGGCCCAAACTGCCGGACCACGAGGCCACGCGGGTGCTGTGGCACCAGGACGGGGGCTACACCGAGGCAGGGGGGGCCGGTGGGCCGGTGGAGACGCTTCGCATGGTGAATGTCTGGACGCCCATGGTGCCGGTGCGCGAGGAGAACGGCTGCATGCAGTTCATCCCGGGGACGCACAAGCTGGGCGTGGTTCCACACGAGCGGCGGCAGTATTACCTGGAGATCGCCAGGGACCACCTCGATGTGCGGCTGGGGCAGGCGGTCTCCGTGGAGATGGACCCGGGGGATGTGGTCCTATTTCACAATCTCCTGTTTCATCAGGGGTTACCGAATCGCTCGAAGACCGTCCGCTGGAGTCTGGACTGGCGCTATCAGGATGCGACGCAGCCGACGATGCGCAGCACGCACGGTCACCTGGCGCGCAGCCGGAAGGACCCGGCAAGCGCCGTGCAGAGCGCGAAACAGTGGGCGAGTCTGTCGTTCGGATAAGAAGATCGGGCAAACGGCAGACGGCAGACGTGAAACGTGAAAAAGCGGGATGCGAGGAGAGACCTGCTGAGGATTACGGAGCGGGTGTTCGGGGTCAAAAGCCGTGAAGCGTGAAGCGTATCTCGTAAGAGGTGGAGATGGGACGAGATACGAGATACGATTTTTTGCGCCCTTACTGCGCCGCATCGGAGGTGACCACGGCCTTCCGGGGCGCAGGGGGTTCGGGCGGAGGGGTTTCGTCCGGCTCTTCGGAGAACGGATCTGACTCCTCTGAGGTCGACTCCGGGCGGGCCACGCGCGAACGGACGACGACGACCTGCGCGGCCAGGACGGAGTTGGCCATCAAGACCTCGCCGGATGGGGTGTGAATGGTCGTGGCGGTCAGGCCGATCTCGGCGATCTCCCCCCGATGTTCCGCCACGGACACCGAATCCCCTGGCGAGAGCACGCGGATCAGGCTCTGGCCTGCGATGAGGTCCTGGATGAACTGGCGTCCGCCGATGCAGAAGGCGAACACGAGGCCGATGGGGATGCTGACCAGGACGACGACCATGCCGACCATCAATCCTCCCAGCCCAATATCCAGCTTTTCCAGGGCGATGAAGCAGGCCAGCACCACGATCACGACCCGCGCCCCGTAGCCGAGCAGGGAGGCCGCCCGGATGTTGGCGGCGGCCACGCTCCCCTCCACGAGCCGGGCCGTGAACCCGGCCAGGAACAGGCCGACGATGACGATGACGAGGGCGACAAGGCCCTGCGGGACGTAGAGGAAGAAATTGAGGAGGATCTGCTCGGCGGCCGTCAGCCCGAGGTGGTAGAGGGCGATCATGAAAGAGGCGAATGCGATCACCCAGGAGACCAGCGCCCCGACGAGTTCCGACGGCTGCCGGTCCACGTGCCCTCGCCTCAGGAAGGCCGAGATGCCGGCCCGTTCGGCGGCCATGTTCAGGCCAACGGCCCAGAGGAGATAGTGGACGATCTGCCGCAGGACAATGCTGAGAAGATACCCGATCAGGAGCACTCCCATCGCCCAGAAGATGCGAGGCAGAAACACCTGAACCGAGAGAAAGAGGACCCGCAGGGGGTCCAGAACAACCTGATCGAATACCTCGTTCATCGCATTCTCCTGAGAGGGGACGGGAACCGAGCAGCCCTAATTTAATGAATTGGCCACAGGGTATCAATAAGAAACTGATGGATGACCGAAGGACCCTCCTGATCGATGATCTCCCCTACCGGGCTCCGGCCGGTGCGGTGGCCAGGAGCCCCTCGCCCGAGCGGTGGATAATAGAGCCGATGGACGGGGGGCCCGCGCTGGTCGCCCTGCCTGTCAGCCGGGCCCCGGATCTCCTTCTTTCTCCCGAAGTCCAGGGCCTCTACGAAATCTATATCGGCATCTGTTCCCTGGACGGCCAGCCCTCGGAGGTGGAGGTCCGGGTCGGGGGAGCGTTCGAACGTCTCCGGCTGGAGGGGGGGGAGACCGACTGCCGGGAGGTGGGGGTCGGAACGGTGGACATGACCGGGCGGCAGGTCGTTCTCCGGCATCCGACAGGGGCGTGGACATGCGTGTCGCACGTGAAGCTGGTGCCGCGATAACACAGGGGATGGCTATGAATTACATCGACGCACACGTACACGTCTGGACGGACGATTTTGAGCGGTATCCGCTGGCGGAGGGGTTCAGGCCGGAGCAGATGAAGCCGGCGACCTTCCTCCCGAAGGATATCCTCCGGCACGCGGGGCCGTGCGGCGTGAACCGGGTCGTACTCATTCAGATGAGCTATTACGGGTCGGACAACCGCTACATGCTGGACGTCATCCGGGACGCGCCGGATGTCTTCCGGGGGGTGGCCATCGTGGATCGGAAGGCGCGGCCCGACCTGGAGATGCGGCGGCTGGGGCGGTGCGGCGTGCGGGGTTTCCGGGTCTACCCGGCGGGCGTCCCGGCAGCGACGTGGCTGGATGGGGAGGGCTACGAGCAGATGTTCCGGGCCGGGGGGGAGGAGCGGCTGGCCGTTTGTCCCCTGATCGATCCCGATGGCCTGCCGGCCCTGTCCCGGATGTGTGACCGGTTCCCGGATACGCCGGTCATCATCGACCACCTCGCCCGGATCGGCGCACGGGGTTCGGTCGTGGATGCGGACGTAGACGCCCTCTGCCAGATGGCCCGCCACCGGAACGTCATGGTGAAGGTCTCGGCCTTCTATGCCCTCGGGGAGAAGCGGCCGCCCTACCTGGATCTGGCCCCGCTCATCCGCCGCGTCCGGGATGCCTTCGGGCCTGAGCGTCTGATGTGGGCGTCCGACTGCCCCTATCAAGTGCAGGGGGCCACGTATGAGGATGGGATCGCGCTCATCCGGGATGGGCTCGATTTTCTGTCGGCGGAGGACCGGGAATGGGTCTTACGAAAGACGGCGGAGCGGTTTTTCTTCGCGTGAGGGCCTCTCATCAGCGTGGCAGATTCCGTTTGGCAACCCTCTCCGGAATCGTTATCTTTTGATCCGTATCTTTTCGCAATGCTATAAAGTTGTGATTTTGAGCGAGGTATATATGCGTCGGAAGGCAAAGCTGGCGGGGGGTCTGGGTGTGATCGTGGCCTCCCTTTTGTATCTGGTGGTGACCGGGTTCCAGAACACGTCGGTCTACTATCTGACGGTGAGCGAGTTCCACACCCGGGAGTCTTTGGTATCCGGCCGTCGGGTGAAGGTGGCCGGCAAGGTGGTGGCCGGGTCGATCTCTCAGGACCGGGGGACGATGCAGGTGAGTTTCCGGGCAGAGGAGGGGGGGCAGGCCCTTGCGGTGGCCTACCGGGGGATCGTTCCGGACACGTTCAAGGACGGGGCGGAAGTGGTCGTGGAAGGCAAGCGGGGGGCGGACGGGGTGTTCCGGGCCGAGACGCTTCTGGCCAAGTGCCCGTCGAAATACGAGGGGATGGACGTGGAACAGATCAAGCAACAGAGGAGGTCCTGAGGTGGCAGAACTGGGCTCTTTCGCCGTGATGGCGGCCTTTGCGGTGGCGCTCTACACGATTTTCACCGGCGCCCTGGGGGGGAAGACCCGTCGGCACGAGATGATCGTGAGCGCGGAGAACGGCCTGATCGCGGTGTTCGGGCTTCTGCTTCTTTCCTCGGCCTGTCTGGTCTATCTGTTCGTCACCAAGGATTTTCAGGTCAAATATGTGGCGATGCACTCCAGTTGGGACCTTGGCTTCCCCTACAACGTGGCGGCGTTCTGGTCGGGTATGGAGGGATCGCTTTTACTCTGGGCGTTTGTCCTGTCGAGCTATGGGTTGGCCATCACGCTGATCAACCGCAAGCGCCGGGGGGCGCTCACCTCCTATTCCCACGCGGTGCTGGCCGCGGTGCTGGCCTTTTTTACAGGCGTCATCTCGTTTTATGAGAATCCGTTCGCCAGGCTGGATTTCGTCCCGGCCGACGGTCAGGGACTCAACCCGCTTTTGATCCACCCGGCCATGGCCATTCACCCGCCGATGCTCTACTTAGGTTACGTGGGGTTCGCCGTGCCCTTTGCCTTCGCGATGGCCGCACTTTTGAGCCGGGAGATGGAGGAGGGGTGGATCCGGGCGACGCGTCGCTGGACGCTTTTTCCCTGGTTTTTTCTGGGCACGGGTCAGCTTCTGGGCGGGAAATGGGCCTATGTGGTTCTGGGGTGGGGAGGTTACTGGGGCTGGGACCCTGTTGAGAACTCGGCGATGCTGCCCTGGCTGACGGGCACGGCCTTCCTGCATTCGGTGATGATCCAGGAGAAGAAGGGGATGCTCAAGGTCTGGAACATGGCGTTGATCATCCTGACGTTCACGCTGTGCATCTACGGGACGTTTCTGACGCGCAGCGGCGTGGTGTCATCGGTCCACGCCTTCGCGCAGTCGGAGATCGGGCCTCTGTTCCTGGGGTTTGTGGTTTTGACGGTGGTGTCTTCGAGTTATCTGTTGTGGAGTCGTCGCGGCCTGCTCAAGAGCCGGAACGTGTTCGAGTCCCCGGTGTCTCGGGAGAGCGGGTTCCTGATGAACAATGTGATGTTTCTGGGGGCCACGTTCGCTGTGTTCTGGGGGACGATGTTCCCGGTGTTCTCCGAGTGGGTCACGGGGACCAAGGTGACGGTTGGGGCGCCCTACTTCAACAAGATCATGGTCCCCATCGGGCTGATCCTGATGGGACTGACCGGGATCGGTCCGCTCCTGGCCTGGCGGCACACCTCGGGCAAGAGCCTCCTGCGGCACTTTTTGATCCCGGCGCTCATCGGTCTGGCTGCGTTCCTGGGGCTTGTGGCAGGGGGGGTTCGGGAGGTCTACGCGCTGATCTCGTTGTCTTTGTGCGCCTTTGTGACGACGACCATCGTGTCCGAGTTTCACCGGGGGGCTCTGGCCCGGAGGCATTCTTCGGGAGAGTCCTACATCGCTGCGCTCAAGACGCTGACGTTTCGGAACAAGCGACGCTACGGGGGCTACGTGGTCCACTTCGGGATCGTGCTGCTTTTCCTGGGGTTCACCGGCACGGCGTTCAACGCGGAGACGGACGCCAAATTGAGGCCCGGGGAATCAAAGCAGATTCGCGACTATGTGCTGACGTATAAAGGGGATTCCCGGGAGCAGAACGACAGCACGATCGACATCCGGGCCTTTGTGGGGGTGCAGAAGAGCGGTGAGCCTCTGGGCACGATGAAGCCTGGGATCCTGACCTACTACAAGCGACCCGACCAGCAGCGCGTGACGGAGGTGTCCATCCATTCGACGCTTCGGGAGGACCTCTACGTGATTTTGGAGGGCCAGGGTGAGGATGGGGTGTCCTTTCTTCGCATCCACGTCAATCCCCTGGTCTCCTGGGTCTGGATCGGGGGGTTCATCGTGACGCTGGGGACGATCATCGTGATGTTGCCGGATGGGAAGACGGGTGGAAGGGGTCGGGAGGACGTTGCGGCAGAGGTAAGCCACGGGCACGAGGTGAAGGCGTAGACCCCCTCACCCGTTGTCCAAATAGATTCAAATGTTCCAGGATGACAGGGTTTTTCTGTGAAGCGATTTCCAGTTCTCTTTTTGCTGATCTTGAGCGCCTCGTCGCTGGCCGGGGCGCTGACCGTGTCGGAGGTGGCGCGGGAGTTGTCCTGCCGGTGCGGGTGCAACATGACCGTGGACGGCTGCAACCACACGAACTGCCCCTTCGCCATTCCGGCGCGCAAGTCCATCGACGAGAAGATCGCCTCCGGGATGACCAAAGAGGGGATCATGCAGTCGTTTGTGGCGCAGTATGGGGAGGTGGTTCTGGCTGCCCCGACGAAGAAGGGGTTCAACCTGACCGCCTGGATCCTTCCGTTCGTCATGATCCTTGTGGGGGGAGGGATCGTGAGGGTCGTCATCAAGCGGTGGACGAAGCCGGGGGCGCGGTCTGACCCCGGTCGCTCCTCCCCGGCAGAAGACGCCGAGTATCAGGCCAGGGTGGAAAAAGAGTTGAAGGATCTGGACCGGTGAGGAGATCGTGTTGTGATTTCATTTCTGTGTCTGTTGATCGCCGTGGGGGTGATGGTCTACGTGGGCCGGCCCCTGTTCACGCAGCAGGGCGTCGTGGCCGCCACAGCCAGGCGAAAGAGTCGTCATGCGGTGTTGATGGAGCAGCGGGATGCGCTCTACGCCGCGATCCGGGAGCTGGACTTTGACCACCGGATGGGCAAGGTCGACGACGAGGACTACCGGCGGATGCGGGGGGATTACACCCAGCAGGCCGTGTCCCTGCTGAAGGAGGTCGACCGGGGCAATGGCCGGAGTCGCGCGGCCGACGACGTCGAGCAGGAGGTCGCTTCGTTTCGCAAAAAGGGGGGGCAGGTCCAGGCCCAGGTGGCCTTCTGCTCCTCTTGCGGGGTGAAGGTGAGGCCGAACGACCGGTTCTGCGCCCGGTGCGGGTCGAAGGTAGGGGACGAATGACCAGGGATAGACGGGATACCCCTTTGAGAGCCTGGAAAATGCAGAGTGCAAAGTGTAAAGTGCAAAGTGTAAAATTGGGTTTTTCTCATTTTGCATTCTACATTTTATATTTTGCATTTTGCACTTCTTTATTTAGTTTCCCACTCGGGGCAGATGCTCTACAGACGATCCGCCTCTCCGGCAGGGTCGTCAACCGGACGCACAACGCCCCTGTGCCTGGCCAGGAGGTGACGCTTGTCCGGCACCGGGGGGAGGCGGCGGATCGCGTGAAGGCCGTCGCCGGGGCGGACGGGGTTTTCAGGTTTGAGCAGGTGGCCCTGGAGGACAGCGCCTCCCTGGCCCTGACGACCACCTACCTCGGTGTGCCCTACGTGGTCTCCGACGAGGTGATCCGGCGGGGCTCGGACCTTGAGGTGGCGGTCTACGACACCACGTCCTCGGACGCGGCGGTCCAGGCAGATGCCTACCATCTCATCGTCAACGTCCACGGTCCGGGTCTGGAGGTGATGGAGATTCTCTCCCTCCGGAACGACGGGGACCGGACGATCTACGGAGCGGACGGTCTGTCGCTCCGGATTCCGCTTCCGTCCGGCTTCTCGGGGCTGGAGGTGGAGCCTGCCGCCACCGCGCCCACGGCCTCCGGGTTCGCGAGCCGCTGGCCGGTCCCGCCCGGCCAGACCCGCCTCCGGTTCCGGTACCGGCTGCCTGCGGGGGAGGCCTTCTCCCGCCCTGCGCCCTATCCCGCTTCGATGGTGAGCGTCCTGATCCACCCTTCGGACGTGGCTGCGGAGAGCCGGTCTCTGGCCAATCAGGGGGTCGTGGACTTCGAGGGACAGAAATTTCTCCACCTGATCGGGTCGAACGTGGCGGCGGGCGCTCCCATTGACTTCCGGGTCACCGGGAGCGCGGCCGGTGGGGGAGAGGACCACTCCGGCCACGAGCACGCCGACGAGAAGACGGGCCTCTCGCGGGAGACACTCAAGTGGGGGCTTCTGGGGCTGGCTGTCCTGCTGGGGGCAGCGGCACTGTTCTACAGGCCGGGGAAGAAGGCAGCGGTTAACAGGGATAGACAGGATGGGCAGGGAAAAGGAGAGACGCGAAGGCTGGAGGAGCGGCGGGCGGAGGTGATCCGGCAGATCGCGGACCTGGACGACGCGCACGAGGCCGGGCGGGTCGAAGAGGCGGCCTACGAGAAACGCCGGTCGGAATTGAAGGACGAGGCGGTGCGGCTGACGGAGGCGCTGAGGCCGGGCGATGGGTGACGGGCCTGCGATTGAGGCTGTCGGCGTGACGAAGACATTCGGGGGCACGCGGGCGCTGCGCGGGGTGGACCTGACGGTGACGCGTGGGGACTTCCTGTCGATCTTCGGGCCCAACGGGGCGGGCAAATCCACGCTGCTGGGCATCCTGTCGACCCTGGTCCGGCCGACCTCCGGGACTGTGCGGGTGGAGGGGTGGGACGTACGCGAGGAGGCGCACCGGGTGAGGGGCAGGATCGGCGTCATCTCTCACCAGACGCTGATCTATGACGATCTGACGGCCTGGGAGAACCTCTGTTTCTACGGAAGGATGTACGGCCTGAGCGACCTGCAGGGGCGCGTGGAACGGGCGCTGACGCAGGTGGGCCTGGCACCACGGGGGCACGACCGGGCCGGGGGGTTCTCGCGCGGGATGAAGCAGCGGCTGTCCATCGCCCGGTCCACGCTGCACGACCCCTCCGTCCTGCTCTTAGACGAACCGTTCACCGGGCTGGACCCGTCTGCCTCGGACATGCTGTCGGGGCTGCTCAGGACCCTGAAGGAAGGGGGGCGGACGGTGGTGATGATCACGCACGACATCGCCCACGGGCTGGACCTGGCGGATCGGGTGGCCCTTCTCGTGCAGGGGCGGTGGGCCTATCAGGGGGCGGCGAAGGATCTGAACGCCGCGCAGTTGAAGGCAACCTATGAACGCCACGCGCAGGCCGTGTGATGGGATTCTGGACTCAGGTGGGGGCCATTTTCTGGAAGGACATCGTCGTCGAGCTGCGGACGAAGGAGCGGCTCAGTTCGATGTTCTTCTTCGCCCTGCTCGTCATCGTCATCTTCAACTTCGTGTTCGAGCCGGGGTCCGAGGCGATGCGGGAGATCGCGCCGGGTATTCTCTGGGTGACGTTCACCTTCGCGGGGCTGCTGGGGCTGACGCGGTCGTTCACGATGGAGCGGGAGAACGGCTGCCTCTCCGGCCTACTCCTCTGCCCGGCGGACCGGGGGGCGATCTTCATCGGCAAGGCGCTGGGCAACGCCGTGTTCATGGTGGCCGTGGAGGCCGTGGCCCTGCCGTTTTTTGCGGTGTTCATGAACGTGGCCGTGCTCCCCTCGCTGGGGCGGTTGATGGTCCTGATGGCCCTGGGCACGGTCGGGTTCTCCGCCGTGGGGACCCTGTTCGCGGCCATGTCGGCCAACACCAAGATGCGGGAGGTGATGCTCCCGCTGCTCCTGTTCCCGATCCTGGTGCCCATCCTTCTGGCGGCGGTCAAGGGGACAGAGGCCGTCCTGGCGGGCGAAGGGCTGGGCGGCGTGTCGGGCTGGATCAAGATCGCCGTGGCGTTCTGCGTGCTGTTCACGGCAGCGTCGATCATCCTTTTTGACTATGTGGTGGAGGAGTAGGCAAAGGTATCGGGTGTCAGGTTTCGGGTTTCGGAGAAAACCAGAAATGATCTCTGATTTTCCGACACTGTTCACTCACGATTACCAAAAATTGACGCAAGATATTGTTTTAGCTGATATAAATAGCAGTTTTGGATTATCGCAGGAACCGCCTCTTAGAGAGCCGTATTCGTTGGTGAAGCTGACGCCTATATTTCAGGCCCGAAAGCTT
>SICM01000176.1 GCA_009694805.1 Candidatus Latescibacterota bacterium | reverse complement strand
GGCTACATCAAACTCGAACTGCTGAAAGTCTCGACCAAACTCAACCACTTTGCGCTCAAGTCCAAACTCTACCTCAACGCGCTTCAGGTATCCTTCGATACTTTACGTCAACTCCAACCTGTCCGGTTGACTGCGTAAGGTGAGTTGACCTATCTCCTTTCTTCTTTCCGTTGACAGGAGCGGGGGAAATATATATATTCGGTAAACCTATTCAGATTCAGATGAGGGTGGATCGCAGTCGATTTCAGGAGGGAGGTTCAGCCGTTTTATGGAAGGTAACATTCAATTGCCCCCTCTGGGGCAGTCGGAGTTGACGCTGTTGTGGGCCGTCCTGGCGTCCGCCTTCGTCGCGCTGGGGTACGGATGGTATCTGGTGCGGAAGGTGCTCAAGGAGGACCCCGGCACGCCCCAGATGCAGCAGGTTGCCCGCGCCATCGAGGAGGGAGCGATGGCCTACCTGGGCCGGCAGGTCAGGACGATGATCTGGTTCGTCATCGTGATCACCATCGGCCTGTTTTTCATGTATCGCAGCGAGACTCAGGGCATGCCCGGCCAGGAGAATGTTCCTCTCGGCGTGGCCGTGGCCTTTTTGATGGGCGTGATGGCCTCCTACGGGGCGGGCTACGTAGGTATGTGGCTGGCCGTCAAGGCAAACGTGCGCGCGGCCAACGCGGCCCTGAAGGGGTTCAAGCAGGCCCTGGAACTGGCCTTCCGCGCCGGGACCGTGTCGGGCATGTTCACCGTAGGGTTTGGCCTTCTGGGCGCTATTCTGATCTTCATGATTTTTAGAGAGAACGCCATGAAGATCCTGGTCGGGTTCGGGTTCGGGGGGTCCCTGGCGGCCCTGTTCATGCGCGTGGGAGGCGGCATCTTCACGAAGGCGGCGGACGTGGGCGCGGACCTGGTGGGCAAGGTGGAGCAGAACATCCCGGAGGACGACCCCCGCAACGCAGCGGTGATCGCGGACAACGTGGGGGACAACGTGGGGGACTGCGCCGGGATGGCGGCGGACATGTTCGAGTCCTACGAAGTGACCCTGGTCGCGGCCATCATCCTGGCGGCGGCGTGCCTGCACAATCCCGGGTTTAATGCGATCTACGGGGCGGCGGCGTCCGCCTTCGCCCTCAAGCTCATCCTCTACCCCCTGCTCATCCGTGCCCTGGGCGTGTTTTCGTCGATCATCGGCACCTGGGCGGTGAGGGCCAAGGACAAGGAGCTGGCGGACCCGATGCGGCCCATCAGCATCGGCTACTGGACGGCGTCCATCGTCTCCGTCATCGGCTTCTGGATCGTCAACCACTTCTACCTGATCGACCCCAACACGGGCGCGCCCGACTACCGGTTCTTCTGGGCGACGACGATGGGCATTGTCCTGGCCGTGGTCACGCTCTGGCTGACCAACCACTTCACGCACCCGAACCTGAGGCCGACCACAGAGACGGCGGTGGCGGCCCGGACCGGACCGGCCACGCTGATCCTGGCGGGTATGGCGGAGGGGCTGGAGTCCACGGTCTGGGCGGCGCTGGCCATCGGTCTGACGATCATCTCCTCGCTGATCATCTTCCCGGACAACGTGGCCCTGGCGGCCTACGGCATCGCCCTGACCGGGCTGGGGCTGCTGACGACCACCGGGTTCATCCTGGCGATGGACACCTACGGGCCGATCACGGACAACGCCCACGGCATCTTCGAGATGTCGGGCATCACGGAGGCGCACGAGGCCAGCCGGAACCTGGCCTGGATGGACGCCATCGGGAACACGACCAAGGCCCTGACGAAGGGCCTGGCCATTGCCACGGCGGTGATCGCGGCCATCTCGCTGTTCAGTTCCTTCATCGATGCCACACACCTGACGGAGGGCATCCAGGTCAACCTGCCGCACGTGTTCGTGGGCCTGCTGATCGGCGGGGCCGTGCCCTTCCTGTTCTCGTCGTTCGCCATCAAGGCCGTGGGCCGCGCCGCCTTCCAGGTGGTGGAGGAGGTGCGCCGGCAGTTCCGGGAGCACCCCGGCATCATGACGGGCCAGGAGAAACCGGAGTACGGCACCTGCGTGTCCATCGTGACGGCGGCGGCGCAGAAGGAACTCCTGGGCCCCGGCATCCTGGCCATTGCCACGCCGGTCCTGGTGGGCTTCGGGCTGGGGCCGGGGGCGCTGGGCGGCTACCTGGCCGGGGCG
Source organism: Candidatus Latescibacterota bacterium (assembly GCA_009694805.1). Taxonomy (GTDB): domain Bacteria; phylum Latescibacterota; class UBA2968; order SICM01; family SICM01; genus SICM01. The sequence goes on along the minus strand of SICM01000176.1, from coordinate 8,232 downwards.
ATCCTGACCGGGCAGTTGCTGGCCGGCTACATGTGCAACACCGGGGCGACGTGGGACAACGCCAAGAAGAAGATCGAGGACGGATTCCTGGGGGGCAAGGGGACCGACGCCCACAAGGCGGGCGTGATCGGGGACACCGTGGGCGATCCGTACAAGGACACGGCGGGGCCGGCGTTCAACCCGCTGATCAAGGTCATGAACCTCGTCGGCCTCCTCATCGCGCCGTTCGTGATCCACATCAACATGCACGAACTGTCCGTCAGTCGCGTCGTCATCGTCCTCCTCTGCATCGTGGCGCTGGCCATCGGGATCTCCTTCAGCAAGCGCGGGTCCCTGGCCGAGGGCATGGATCGGGATACCCGGCAGGCTGCCAAATAAGTCCTGAGTCGCGAGTCTGAAAAGCAGTCGCGGGTCGCGGGTCAAAGCAGTCGCGGGTCAAAAATCGTCTTGACTCGTGACCTGTGACCCGTGACCCGTTCCTTTTTTAGGGGTTGGTCATGCTGTGGGCGGATCGGCTTCGGGAGATCCTCAGGCAGAAACTCGAGGCCTTCTTTTCCCTCGAAGAGTCTGTACTCGCGGGGGAGGAACCGGAGGCCATCCACGACATGCGGGTGGCGTCGCGGCGGCTGCAGGAGGTCCTCCAACTGGTCTTTGCGGAGGCGCCCCGCCTTCCCGGGCTGATCCGGGTCATCCGGCGCGCCCGGCGCGTCCAGTCGCGCGTGCGGGACCTGGACGTGATGGCCGAGCATCTGGACAGCATGGCCAAAGGGGCCACGGCAGACGCGCGGAAGACGCTCCGGTTCGTGCAGAAGGCGATGGGGGTTCGCCGGAGGAGACGCCACCAGAAGATGGCCGAGGCCCTCAAGTCCCTGGACCTGGGGGGGCTGTGCGCCGACCTCGAAGGGCTGATGGCCACCGGCCTCGGAGAGGGGCCGGACCCGGGTTCAGGTTCCGCGCTCACCCGTACGCAGGTGGCGCTCAGGGCGCGGGCCCGGATCGCAGAGCGCACCGATGCCTTTCAGAAGGCGGTTTCGACGGCCAGAGACAGCCTGGGACCGGATGACCTCCACCTCGCCCGGATCACGGGGAAGCGCCTCCGATACATCCTTGAAACCTCGGATGAGCTCCAGATCGGCTCGTTCCGGAGACGGATCGAGCCGATGCGGGCGATTCAGCAGGCGCTCGGCCACTGGCACGACCTGGAGGTGCTGGAAGAGACGGCCACAGGGCTGCTCGCGGACCGGGATGTCTTTCGACGCCGGCTCCCGCTCGTCCGGGCCGGGTGCGAGCTGATCGCCGGGTGGAGGGCAGAGAAGGCGGCGCACGTTCAGACGTTCCTGAAGCTCACGGAAGGGGAGTCTTCAGGCAGAATCGCATCCGGTCCGTCCAGGAGGGCGAAGGGATGAACACGGCAGAGAGACCGCTCAGCCCCCGACGTGTGAAGCAGTTCTTCAGCCAGGCCGACCTCGACCGCATCACCACGGCGGTCCAGGAGGCTGAGCGCCAGACGGCCGGTGAGATCGTGCCCTACGTGGTCGAGCGGTCCGATTCTTACGAAGAGGCGGCCTGGCGAGGCGGTCTTTTCTTTGGCCTGTCAGCCCTTGCCGCAGCCCTGGGCGTCCGTCAGTGGACCACGGCGTGGCTACCCGTGGACTTCGTCCCGATCGCGATGGCGACGTGCGTCGCGGGGGGCGGGGGGGCCCTGCTGGTCCATTTCATCCCCGCGCTGAAGCGGCTCTTTGCGGGCGACGGCCTGATGGCGCGGCGGGTGTCCCAGCGCGCGGCCCAGGCCTTCATCGCGGAGGAGGTCTTCCAAACGCGCGACCGGACCGGCATTCTCATCTTCTTGAGCCTGCTCGAACACAAAGTGCTGGTGGTGGGGGACGCCGGGATCAACGCGAAGGTCGAGCCCCGGGAATGGGCGGATATCGTGCAGCGCATCGTGGCCGGCATACGCGCGGGGAGGCCGGCCGAGGGGCTGATCGACGCCATCCAGCAGAGCGGCGTTTTGCTGCAGAAGCAGGGGGTGGCGCTGCGGCAGGACGACACGGACGAACTGGGCAACTCGCTTCGCACGGAGGGGACCCCAGAGCCATGAAACGTCTCTTTCTCTCTCTCCTGATCGTCGCGGCTTTCGTCTGCGCACACGCCTCGCGCGGGCAGGCGCTGGAGGTCCCTTTTCTGGCGGGACGGGTCAACGACACGGCCAGGATGCTGTCGCCACAGACGGTCGCGGAGCTGGAGGCCGCGCTGAAGGCGCACGAGGACTCCACCTCGAACCAGGTCGTGGTGCTGACGGTCTCGTCGCTGGAGGGGGAGGCGCTCGAGGACTATTCGATGAAGGTCGCGGAGACCTGGAAGATCGGCCAGAAGGGGAGAGACAACGGCGTGATCCTGCTCGTCGCCCGCGATGACCGGAAGGTCCGCATCGAGGTGGGGGGCGGCCTGGAGGGGGCGCTGCCGGACATCACCTGCGGTCAGATCATCCGCCACGAGATCGTGCCCCGTTTCAGGGATGGGGACTACGATGTGGGGGTGCGGAATGGGACGCTCGCGATCCTCAGCGCGATCGGGGGGACCTACGCCCCTCGCGCAGGGTCTTCGAGGCCCGGCCGAACGTCTCAGGTGGTGCCCCTTTTACTCTTTATGGGGGTCATCGGCCTGTTCGCGGCGCTCAAGAGATTTAGAACGGGATCGAGGAGCAGGGGGGGGTGGTGGATCGGCACGGGTTCTTCCGGGGGGGGGAGCAGCTTCTCCGGGGGAGGGGGCAGTTTCTCCGGGGGGGGGGCTTCAGGGAGCTGGTGAAGGTTCAACAAGACGTGCAGGATTTTTCGGAGAAGGAGAACATCCATGCGTCATCGTTTGCGTCTCGTCTGGGCCTGTTCCATGGTCCTCGTCTTCCTGTCCGGGTGCGGTTATAACACCCTGCAGGGGGCTGACGAGGAGATCAAATCGACGTGGGCCGAAGTGCTGAACCAGTACCAGCGCCGGGCGGACCTCGTCCCCAATCTCGTCAGCGTGGTCAAAGGGTATGCGTCGCACGAGAAGGAGGTTCTGGTGGGGGTGACGGAGGCCCGCTCCCGGGTCGGGTCGGTCACGGTGACGCCGGAGGTGCTGAACGATCCGCAGGCCCTGGCGCGGTTCCAGCAGGCCCAGGGGGCTCTGAGTTCCGCGCTGTCGCGGCTGCTGGTCGTGGCCGAGAACTACCCGCAGCTCAAGGCGGACGGCTCCTTTCGCGACCTGCAGACGCAGCTCGAAGGCACGGAGAACCGGATCACGGTGGCGCGGCGAAGATATATCGAGGCTGTGAAGGGCTACAATGTGACCGTGCGTTCGTTCCCTTCCAACCTGACCGCCAGGCTGTTCGGGTTTTCGGTCAAACCGTCGTTCACGGTGGAGAACGAGGCAGAGGTCTCCAAGGCGCCGAAGGTGGACTTCGGGAAATAGCTCCATGTCCGCTCCCACCCGACAGGAACGCAGGCGGATGGCTGTAGAGGCGCTGGCGGCAGGCCACGACCTGGAGCCGTCCCACTCGAAACAGGACGCCTTTCTGGCCCTCCGGCTGTTCGACGAGACGCGCGGTCTGCACGGCCTGGCGGCGGACCGGGGACTCCTGGAGGCCGCCGCCCGCCTGCACGACATCGGCTGGTCGGCCAGCCCGGACGGGTCGCAGCACCACAAGCACGCCTTCCGGATGATCCGGGACGCCTCCCTCGACGGTTTCACGGAGGGGGAGCGGATGGTGATCGCCCACGTGGCCCGGTACCACCGCCGGGCCTCCCCCAGGCTCGCGCACAAGGGGTTCGCCGCCCTGTCACCGGAGGACCGAGCCCGGGTCGAGCGCCTGGCCGCGCTCCTGCGCATCGCAGACGGTCTCGACCGGACGCACCGGGGCGCTGTGCGCGACCTCACGTGCCGGGTCGAGGGCGATACCTTCCTCATCCGCCTCGTCCCTGCGCTCTCCCCGGAGGCTGAGATCGCCGCGGCCCTCAAAAAGGCAGACCTGTTCAAAAAGGTCTTCGGGCTCGGCGTGAGGATTGAGGTGGAATAAGATCAAGGATTGGGGGGCGAGGGAGATAAACCTCATCCCTCGATTCTCCACCCCTCATCCCTTATTTGATGTTTTGAGGATTTTCCCATGCGCTATCGCATTGAGGTCGGCCTGAAGCCCGGGGTCCCGGACGTGGCCGGGGCGGACGTGAAGCGGGGGATCGAAGACCTGGGGATGGCCGGGGTGTCGTCCGTGTCCGTCTCGGGCGTCACCTACATCGAAGGGGATCTGTCCCGGGCGGAGGCCGAACGCATCGCCGGAGAGCTGCTGGCCGATCCGCTGACGCAGGTCCACCGGATCGGGCCGGCGTCCCCGGATGGGGCGCAGGTCGTGGAGGTGGCCTACAACCCCGGCGTGATGGACCCTGTGGAGGCGAGCGTACGGAAGGGTATCCGCGATCTCGGCATCGAGGGCGTGGCGTCGGTCCGCACGGCGAAGCAGTACGCCCTCCGGGGGGATCTCACGGAGGCGGAGGTCCGGAGGCTGTCGGAGAGCCTGCTGGCGAACAGCGTGATCCAGCACGTGGCGCTGGGGGACAGGGAGCACGCGGTTCAGGGGACGGAGTACCGCTTCCGGCTCATCCGGGTCCCGCTGCGGGAGGCGGACGACGCGGCCCTGATGAAGATCAGCCGGGAGGGGCAGCTCTCGCTCAACCTGGAGGAGATGCGGGCGATCCAGGCGTATTATCGCGGGCTGGGCGCGGACCCGACGGACGCGGAGCTGGAGACGCTGGCGCAGACCTGGTCGGAGCACTGCGTCCACAAGACGTTCAAGGGGCTGATCGACTTCGACGGGGAGGAGATCGACAACCTCCTCCGGTCCACGGTGATGCGGGCGACGCGGGAACTGGACCGGCCCTGGTGCGTCTCCGTGTTCTCGGACAACGCCGGGGTGATCGCGTTCGACGAGGCGTTCGACGTCTGCTTCAAGGTGGAGACCCACAACCACCCGTCCGCGCTGGAGCCTTACGGCGGGGCGGGCACGGGGGTGGGGGGGGTCATCCGGGACATCCTGGGCACCGGCCTGGGGGCCAGGCCCATCGCCAACACGGATGTGTTCTGCTTCGGCCCGCTCGACCTGCCGGCCTCGAAGCTGCCCCGGGGGTGTCTCCACCCGAAGCGCGTGTTCAAGGGGGTGGTCGCGGGGGTGCGGGACTACGGCAACCGGATGGGCATCCCGACGCTGAACGGGGCGATCTGTTTCGACGAGGGGTACATCGGGAACCCCCTGGTCTACTGCGGGGACGTGGGGCTGATCCCGAAGGGGATGAGCCAGAAGGGGGCCCGTCCGGGGGACCTGGTGGTGGTGGTGGGCGGGGGCACGGGGCGGGACGGCATCCACGGGGCGACGTTCTCGTCGGACGCCCTGACGGAGCGGTCGGAGACGGTCTCCGGGGGGGCGGTGCAGATCGGGAACGCGATCACGGAGAAGCGGGTGCTGGATGTGCTCCTTCAGGCTCGGGACCGGGGGCTCTACACGGCCATCACGGACTGCGGGGCCGGGGGGCTGTCGTCCGCGGTGGGGGAGATGGGGCAGGAGATCGGGGCGGTCGTGGAGCTGGAGAAGGCGCCCCTCAAGTACAGCGGCCTGTCCTACACGGAGGTCTGGATCTCGGAGGCGCAGGAGCGGATGGTCCTGGCCGTGCCGCCCGAACACGCGGAGGCGCTGATCGCGCTGTTCCGGTCCGAGGACGTGGAGGCGACGGCCATCGGGAGGTTCACGAACGACCGGAGGCTCCGGCTGTTCTACCAGGATCACCTGGTGGGCGAGCTGGACATGGAATTCCTGCACAAGGGCATTCCCCGCCTGCGCCGGAAGGCCACGTGGCAGCCGCCGTCGTTCCCGGAGCCGTCGTTCCCGGAGCCGGCTGACCTGACGGGAGACCTGATGCGCATCCTGGGCTCGCCCAATGTGTGCAGCAAGGAGTGGGTCATCCGGCAGTACGACCACGAGGTGCAGGGGGGGAGCGCGCTCAAGCCCCTGGTGGGGGCGCACGACGACGGGCCGGGGGACGCAGCGGTCGTCCGCCCGATCCTGACGTCGAAGAAGGGAATCGTCATCTCCAACGGGATCAACCCGCGCTACGGGGTGATCGATCCTTACCACATGGCGGCCTCTGCGATTGACGAGGCCGTGCGGCAGGTCGTGGCCGTGGGGGGGCGCCGGGAGCGGACGGCGCTGTTAGACAATTTCTGCTGGGGCAATCCTGACAAGCCCGACCGCCTGGGGGGGCTGGTGCGGGCGGCGAAGGCGTGCTACGACATCGCCGTGGGTTACGGCACGCCGTTCATCTCCGGGAAGGACAGCCTGAACAACGAGTACGTGGTGGAGGGGGAGAGCGTGCCGATCCCGCCCACGCTGCTGATCTCGGCGATCTGTGTGATCGACGACGTGGAGAAGGTCGTGTCGATGGACCTGAAGGCCGCCGGAAACCTGCTGTATGTCGTGGGGCTGACGAAGGATGAACTGGGCGGGTCGCACTATTCCATGGTCCACGGGTACCGGGGTAACCGCGTCCCGCAGGTGGATGTGGCGCTGGGCCGGCGGGCGCTGGACGCGGTCCACCGGGCGATTCAGGCGGGGACGGTGCGGGCCTGTCACGACTGCAGCGAGGGGGGAATCGGCGTGGCCCTGGCGGAGATGGCGTTCGCGGGGGCGTTCGGGGCGGAGGTGGATCTGAGGCCCGTCCCCCGGGGCGCGGACGTGACCCGGAGCGATCAGACCCTGTTCTCGGAGTCCAACACACGGTTCATCGTGGAGGTCGAGCCGGGACGCCGGGCGGCGTTCGAGGCCGCGCTGGGGGATGTCCCGTTCGGGCAGGTGGGGGCGGTGAGGGGGGGGCGGGGGTTCCACGTGACGGGGCTGGACGGACGCACGGTCGTGGACGCGGACATCTTCGACCTGAAGGAGGCGTGGCAGGCGACGCTTCGGTCGGTGTGAGAGAGGAGGTGCCGTGTTTCGGAGACGTACCATCTTCATCATTTCTGGCGTTCTCGTCGTCGGTATCGCGGCGCTCGCGCTCGGTTATCGCTGGTGGCGCACGAAGAACATCTCCCCGGTGCAGCGGGGGTTCGTCGTGGCGCTGAACAAGGGGTGCTTCACCTGCCACGGCCCCGGCGGCCTTCGCGGCGCGCCCAACCCGGGCTACTCCTTCGGCGACACGCCGGCGTGGGACGGGGGCACGGTGATGCAATACGTGGAGAATGAACAGGAGATCCGGGAGTGGATCCTGGACGGGGTTCCGGCGCGTATCCGCAACAGCCCCGACGCGATGCGGTCTCGCCAGGACGCCGTGATCCAGATGCCGGGCTGGAGGGGGAAGATCTCGACAAGGGATCTGGACGATCTGGTGGCGTTCTTCAAGGCCGTGTCCGATTTCGGAGAGGTGCCGCCGGAAGGGTCCAGGGCGGACGAGGGGAGGCTGGCCGCGTGGAAGCTGGGCTGCTTCAGTTGCCACGGGCCGCAGGGGCGGGGCACGATGCCCAACGTGCGGGCCTTCAAAGGCTACATCCCGAGCTGGGATGGCGATGATTTCCCGGACCTGGTGGCGAACGACCAGGAGCTGCGAGACTGGATTCTGGACGGCGGGCCGAAGCGCATCCTCGAACACCCGGTCGCCCGCTGGTTCATCCAGCAGCAGCCGATCAAGATGCCCGCCTACCGGCGCTCTATCACGGACGAACAGGTGGAGGCGATCATCGCCTACATTCACTGGCTGAGGGGAAAAAAGTGAGAGAGCGGCCCCTCGATACGGGCCGCAGGCCCGTATCGAGGGGCAGACGGCAGGCGTGAATAAAAAGCGGGTCGGAGGATCGGAGAAAAGGCACTCCCTCTCCCCTTATTTCTTTTTCACCCTGTTCATCTTTTTTCTTGCCTTCGGTTCGATCCTGATCTATATTCCCCGCTGTCCACATTTCATCGTTTTATAAAGTCCCAGAGATCAAGCCAGCCGGGCTGACGCTGATGGTATTGCGTGCCCGGTTTTTTTTATGCCCCAAGTATAAGGATATACGGATGAGCAGGATGGAAAAGGAGGCTAAGGGGTTGTGAAGAAATAAGCGATTGATTTCGACAGGGCGCGGTTGTACCTTTGATGCGTGAACTTCAATATCTTGCGCAGAAAGTACACGGTCCTCAGGCCGGCGTTGACGGAGCGGTCGAGGCGGCTTTGGTCGGCGACC
>SICM01000175.1 GCA_009694805.1 Candidatus Latescibacterota bacterium | reverse complement strand
AAGACGAGGTGGAGAGGACGGAGGATTCTATGGCGGTTTCTCCTTGTTTTATAGGGAGTATTGGACTTCTCCCCTAAGAGATACCGCATCTTCTCCCTCTTATCAACTCCTGATTTCTGTTGAGCAAAAACCTAACCGGACGTTACTGGTCTCCACCCTGTCAATCCTCTTCGTAAAATCGCAGGTCTGGTTCCTGTTCGACCAGGCCGAGTCCTGCGGCGCAGCGATAGAACGCCCGGAGGCCCTCGATCTCCCGGCTGCCGAGCCCGTAGCGGATGGATTCGGTCAGGTAGGCGGCGTAGAAAGAGGGCGGATTCCGGCGACCCCCGGCATAGGCCACGGCGATGTCGTCCACGTGGCGAAGGCCGATCCGTTTCGCCTCGATGAGCGCGGCGACATCCCCGGGCGTCAGGGCGTCCGGGCGTCCGGCCCAGACGGCGAAGACGAACGGCAGGCCGGTCTCCTCGCGCCAGGCCTGGCCCAGGTCCAGGGTGTGCAGGTCGGGGCGTTCGACGTGGAGGGCGCTGTCCCCGATCAGGACGGCGGCATCGGCGGCCCGGAGCATCGCGTCGAGGTCCGGCGGGTGGTCGATGCACGCCCCGGCGAACCCGTGGCGGCGCATCAGGACGCGGGCCAGGGTCACGGAGGTCCGGGAACTCGTGTCGAGGGCGATGGACCGGACCTGGCCGAAGGGCTTTCGAGAGAGGAGGAGGACGCTCCGCACCGGCCCGTCGGAGGCAATGGCGATGTCGGGGACGATCCGGTAGTCCCGGGACCGGGCGTACTCGATGGACGGGACGATGGCCAGGTCGACCTCCCCGGCGGCCAGCGCCCGGGCACAGGCGGAAGGTACGTCGTAGATCAGCTCGAAGCGGTGCGGGATGAGGTTCCGTTCCAGTGCGTAGACAAGAGGACGGGTGTTGAGATAGCTGACGATGCCGAGTCGGATAGGCATATCAGTTTAACAGCTCATACCGCGTATTACGTCTCACCGGCTCGCAGCCCACGTCCCGGATGAGGCGCTGCATCTCGCTGAGGGGCATGCAATGCCGGGTGCCGGCGGCGCTGACGACGTTCTCCTCCATCATGGTGCTGCCGAAGTCGTTCACGCCGTAGTGGAGGCTGACCTGCGCGATCCTGGGCCCCTGTGTGACCCAGGACGCCTGGAGGTTGTCGATGTTGTCCAGGAACAGGCGGGCGACGGCCACGGTGCGGAGGTGGTCGTAGCCGGTGGCCTTAGGGCCGTTCCATTCCTGGGCGAGTTCCGTGTCCGTAGGCTGGAAGTTCCAGGCGATGAAGGCGGTGAAGCCCCCGGTCTCGTCCTGGAGGTCGCGGATGTGTTTCAGGTGTTCCATCCGCTGCTCGACGGTCTCCACGTGGCCGTACATCATGGTGGCCGATGAGCGCATGCCCAGGCGGTGGGCCGTGCTGTGGACGTCCAGCCATTCGGACACGGTGTCCTTGCGGAAGCCGATGATCTGGCGCACCTCGTCGGACAGGATCTCGGCCCCGGCGCCGGGGATGGAGTCCAGGCCGGCGTCCCGCAGGCGGCGGATGCAGTCCTCCAGGGAGAGGCGGGAGAGGTGGGCGATGTAGACGATCTCCGTGGCGGACAGGGAGTGCAACTGGATGGCGGGGAAATGCGTCCGGATGGACCCGAGGAGATCCTCGTAGTAGTCGAGCTTGAGTTTCGGGTTGAGGCCGCCCTGCATGAGCAGTTCGCAGGACTTGGGCCTCGCGCCGCCCACGTCCACCAGTTCCTGAATCTTCTCGAAGATCTTCTCCTGGGGAAGGACGTAGCCCTCGTCGGCGCCGGGGGGGCGGTAGAAGGCGCAGAACTTGCAGCGCACCCAGCAGACGTTCGTGTAGTTGACGTTCCGTCCCACAACGTAGGTGACGATCCGTTCCGGGTGCTTCCGGCGGCGGACGTGGTCCGCCAGCAGACCCAGTTCCGCCAGGTTGGGGTGCCGGAACAGGCGCAGGCCGTCCTCCACGGAAAGGCGCTGGCCGGCGTGGATTTTTTCGGCGATGTCGGTGGTCATGACATAACCCCCATCGTATCGGGAACGATCTCCCGGCTCGTGGAGACGACGTTGTAGAGGTTGTCCCGCTCCACGGGGTTGCGACCTGCTTCGATGATGCGCGCGACGAGTTGGCTCCGGGTGAGGACCTGCCGGGTCTCCTCCACGGTGCGCCGGGTGATCTCGTATTCCATGATGGTGCCGTCGATGTCGTCCGCGCCGTACCAGAGGGCGGCCTGCGAGACCTCGATGGTGTTCATGATCCAGAAGGTCTTGATGTGAGGGAAGTTGTCGAGCATCAGACGCCCCACGGCGACCTCCCGCAGGTCGTTGCTCCCGGTGGGGCCGGGGAGGTGTTCCAGTTCGGTCCGCTCCGGGTGGAACGACAGGGGGATGTAGGTCAGGAACCCGCCGGTCTCGTCCTGGAGTTCGCGCAGGCGAATGAGGTGATCGACCTTCTCCTCCCGGTTCTCGACGTGGCCGTAGAGCATCGTGGCATTGGACCGGAGGCCCACCTCGTGCGCGGTCCGGGCGATGGCCAGCCACTGCTCGGAGTCGGCCTTGGTCCAGAACAGGTCTTCGTGTACGCGCTCGCTGAAGACCTCGGCCCCGCCGCCGGGCAGGGAGGAGAGGCCGTGCGCCTTGAGGTCCAGGAGCACGTCGCGCATGGGTTTTTTGGCGACGCGCTGGATCTGGGCGAGTTCGATCATGGTGAACGCCTTGATGTGGACCTCCGGGCGGACCTCGCGGACGGCGTTCAGGATGTCGAGGTAGTACTGATAAGGCAATTTGGGGTTGATGCCCGCGACCATGTGGATCTCGGTGATCGGCAGGTCGATGTGCTGGAGGACGCGGGCCTGGATATCCTCGGGAGAGAGGACATAGCCCCGCTCGTCCTTCGGGGCGACGTAGAAGGAGCAGAACTTGCAGAGTTTGTTGCAGACGTTCGTGTAGTTGATGTGCTGGTTGCGGACGTAGTAGGCCACGTCTCCGTTCATTCGCTCGCGCACGAGGTTGGCCAGGTAGCCGACGAGGGGCAGGTCGTCCGTCTCATAGAGGCGCAGGCCATCCTCACGGGAGAGGCGGACGCCAGCCAGGACTTTATCGTAGAGGTCCGCAAGTTCGGATTTTCGAATGAGGGCTTCCATACAGGCTCCTGATTCCTTTGAGCAATGGTTAGCGCCGTACAGAGGAAAGGCTCCGTCGGAAATCAGCGATGGCCTTCATTGCCTCCGGGTCAAAAAAGTTCGCCCGGCACGCAGCGCATTGCAGGCGTTTCAGACCGGGCACGACCGTGCCGTCGCTCAGGGGGCAGGGTCCGATTACAGAGCGGAGCGCCACCTTGCCGCATTCAGGACAGGGCAGAATGTCGGAGGATTGCGTCATTACAGTACGTTTGCTAGTCCGTCGAACGCTTCGAGGAGATGAGGACATAAAAGACTTCCTGTTGTTGGTGGATCAGGATTTTGCCTTTTGTGTAGATCAAGAGCCCATCGAAAGTCAATCCTTTGATGACGTAAAGGGTTTCTCGATGTCTTGATTGCGAATTGCGCGAACGAAGTATTTTTGTGATGGCAGGTGCGTTGAGGATCGCCTCGGAGATGAGTTCGGGGGTCAGGTCATCTCTGTTCATCTCATCCTCTGCCTTCTCGGTGAAAATGATTTTCCCGGCAATGATAAGGCGTTTAATTCGGATGAGGGTATCCATTCAAATTCCCAGCTTATCCCATATTTGATCGATCTTCTGCTTCACCTCATCGCTCATCACGATCTTATCCGGCCAGTCGCGCGCGAACCCCTCCTCCGGCCACTTGCGTGTGCCGTCGATGCCCATCTTGGTCCCGAACGTGAAGGAGGCGCTGGCGTGGTCGAGCACGTCCACCGGGCCGGGGGTGAAGTGGACGTCCCGGCGGGGATCGATGTGGTTGAGGACCGTACACCAGGCCTCGACCGGGTCGTGGACGTTCACGTCCTTGTCCACGACGATGATGAGCTTGGCCAGCATCATCAGGCCCTGGCCCCAGAGGCCGTTCATGACCTTGTAGGCGTGGCCGGGGTACTGTTTGTCGATGGCCACGAAGATCAGGTTGTGGAAGATGCCCTCCGGGGGCATGTGGTAGTCCACGATCTCCGGCAGGATGAGCCGGCTCAGGGGGAGGAAGATGCGCTCGGTGGCGTGGCCCAGGTAGTAGTCCTCCATGGGCGGCCAGCCCACGATGGTCGTGGGATAGACAGGGTCCTTCCGCATCGTCAGGGCCGTGACGTGGAAGGCGGGATACCTATCGGCCAGCGAATAGAACCCGGTGTGGTCGCCGAACGGCCCTTCGACGAGCATCTCCTCCTTCGGGTCCACGTAGCCCTCCAGCACGATCTCGGCCTGGGCAGGCACCTCCAGATCGACCGTGACGCCTTTGACGAGTTCCACGGGGCTCGACCGGAGGAACCCGGCGAACAGGAACTCGTCGATAGAGGGGGGGAGGGGGGCCGTGGGGCAGTACATCGTGGCCGGGTCTCCGCCCAGGGCCACGGCCACCTCCATGCGTTCTCCGCGCCTCTGGTGGAGGTCGAAGTGCCGGGCGCTCCCCTTGTGCCGCTGCCAGTGCATGGCCGTGGTGTTCCGGTCGAACACCTGGATGCGGTACATGCCGACGTTGCGGATGCCGGTCTCCGGGTCGCGGGTGATGACCATCGGCAGGGTGATGTAGGGCCCGCCGTCCTGGGGCCAGCAGGTGATGATGGGAAGAAGACCCAGGTCCACCTCGTCCCCCTTCAGGACGACCTCCTGGCAGGGAGCGGACCGTACGCGACGAGGCGGGAACTTCGTCATCTCGACGATCTGGGGGAGCATGGCCAGCTTGCCCAGGAGCCCCTCCGGGACCTTCAGGTTGAGCATGCGGGCGAGACGGTCGCCCACCTCGTTCAGGTCCTCCACGCCGAGGGCCATCGCCATGCGGCGTCGGGAGCCGAACAGGTTGATGGCCAGGGGCATCCGGGTCCCCCGGACGTTCTCGAACAGGAGCGCGGGGCCTCCGCCGGGGCTCTTCATGCACCGGTCGGCGATCTCAGTGACCTCGAATTTGGGGTCGATCTCCGTCCGGATGCGGCGTAGCTCCCCGGCCCGGTCCAGGGCGTCGATGAACTGGCGCAGGTTTTCAAAGGCCATGCGTTTTGAGCGCTTTCTGGTAGTCTTCCGGTGTGTCGATATCGTCCAGGATCTCCGGCCTGTGGACCTCCACCTCGGCGGTGTCCTCCAGGTGGCCGCGCATCACGGCCTTGAGGCCCGGCTCCCCGGACAGGGCGAGGATCTCGTCGCGATACCGGAGGCTGATGAGGGCCGGATGGCCGCGCTTGCCGTTGAAGGTCGGGATGACGATCCCCCTGCCGGTCTGGCGATGGGCCTCGATCACCTGATCCACCACTGCCGGATCGAGGGTGGGCTGGTCTCCCAGGCAGATCAGGGACGCGGTGGCATCGGGAGGGAGGGCCGCGACGCCGGCCTGGACCGAGGCGAGCATGCCCTGTGCGTAGTCCAGGTTCAGGACGACCTGGACGGGGCGGTCTGCGAGGGTTGCCCGGACCTCCTCCGCCCGGCAGCCCAGGACCACCAGAACGCCGTCGGCCCTGCTCAACAGGAGCCGATCCACGACGGCCAGAAGGACGGTCTTGCCGCCGAAGGGGAGGAGCTGCTTGGGCGCTCCCATGCGGCGGGACTCCCCGGCGGCGAGCACGATGGCGTAGATCATAATAAAAAGATGCCAGATGCCCGTCAACTCAGCGTGGACATCTGGCATCCCTAAAAAATCATTCTAACCGGTTCAAACTATGCGGCCTTCGCGGCCTTTGCCCTCCGGGCAGGCTTTTTCTTCGTCTTCCGGAGGTCGGCGGCGGCCTCCTGGACCGCCTCCACGATCTTGCTGTAGCCGGTGCAGCGGCAGAGGTTGCCCGCAATGGCGCGGCGAATGTCACGCTCCGAGGGGGTCGGGTTCTCCCGGAGCAACTGCACGGCGGAGACGATCATGCCGGGGGTGCAGAACCCGCACTGGATGCCGCCCTTCTCGATCATCGTCCTCTGGACGGGGTGCAGGGCCTCGTCAGCGGCGATCCCCTCGATGGTGGTGATCGTTCCACCGTCGGCCTCCACAGCCAGGACGAGGCAGGAGGTGACGACCTTGCCGTTCATGATGACGGTGCAGGCCCCGCAGTCGCCTGTGCTGCACCCTTCCTTGGTCCCTGTCAACTGAAGCTGGTCCCGGAGCGTGGACAGCAGGGTCTTGCGGGGTTCGACCAGGACTTCGTAGTCCTCGCCGTTAATCCGGGTCTTGATCAGATGTTTGGCCACCCTCGTTCTCCTGTATGAGTGGATGTCTCAGCCTTTTTTAGCCGCTTCAAACGCCCGGGTGACCATCCGTTCCGTCAGGACCTTTGTCAGGTCCCGCCGGAACTCGGCCGACCCCCGCTGGTCCGAGATAGGACGGGCCTCTTCGGAGGCGGCCTGCCCGGCCTGGGCGATCAGGTCCGCCGTCAATTTCTGGCCCTTGAGGAGGCTTTCGGCGCGAGGCGCCCGGATGGGTGTGGGGGCCACTGCGCCTAGGACGATGCGGGCGTCCTTGCAGATGCCGTTCCGGGGTGCGAGCGTCACCGCGGCGCCCACGCCCACCACGGCGATGTCCATCGCCTCCCGCGTGGTGTGCCGGACGTAGGCAGAGCCGGTCCTGGGCGGGGGGGACGGGACCACCACGTGGGTCACCCATTCCCCGGGTTTCAGGACATTCTTGCCGGGGCCGGCGAAGAGCTGGTCGAGGGGGAGGGTCCGGCTGCCACGGGGGCCGGCGATTTTGACCTTCGCGTCGAGGGCCATGAGGCTGGGGGCCACCTCGGCGGACGGGGCGGCGTTGCAGAGGTTTCCGACGATCGTGGCGCGGTTTCGGATCTGCACGGAGCCGACGATCTCAGCCCCCTCCGCCAGGCCTGCATAGTGCTTGCGCACGACGGGGGAGAGTTCAGCCTCCCGCATGGTGACGCAGGCCCCCAGGGTGAGGCCGTTCTTCTTGTCGAACTTGATCTCGTCGAGGCCGGGGACGCGCTTGATGTCCACGATCACCTCCGGCGTGAGGGCCCGCCCCTTCATCTTGACGAGCAGGTCGGTTCCCCCTGCGACGATCATGGCCCGCTTCCCGTGTCTCTTGAGGGCGGAAGTGACCTCCTTGATCGTCTTCGGGGCCACGTACTCGAAACTCTTCACGCGCTTACCTCCTTGTCACACCGCAACTCGATTCAAATGGATCCTTGCGACAACTCAAACTTCATCCGGAAATTCAGGGAACGTTGCGCAGAGAAATTCTGCCTATATATAATGGACTTGAAACCGGAAGTCAAGGAGAAAGACGGGAAATACAACGATCCGCCCCTACTGACCGAGGGAGGGTGAGGGCCGGGCCGCGGTCGCGCTATTCGCCCTGATACACCTCGGTCTTCTTCATGCTCCGCTGGAAGGCGAGGTACTCTTCCTTGGTCATCTCCGGCTTCGTGGTCTCCAGGATCTGGCGGGCAGGCTCCGCGTCTCCGTAGAGCAGGTCGATGGCCATGGCGGCCAGGGATTTGGCCGGCCAGACGTAGCCCTTCTCCGCGTCGGAGATGTGCCACTCCGGGGTGTGGCCGCTGCCCGTGGCCCCGGCCATGAAGGGGTGGAGGGCGGGCATGATGTAGGAGACGTCGCCCATGTCCGTGGACCCTGCCCGGTGGCCGCCCTGAGCGAAGTTCTCCTCGCCGCCGAGGATCGGGAGGATGTTCTGCTTGAACAGTTCCCCCATCCGGCGGTCGTTCTTGAGGGGGAAATAGCCGGGGAGGGTGGCGATCTCGACCTGTGCGCCGAGGGCCAGGGCCCCGGCCCTGAGCGCCCGGTCCACCTTCCGGTTGGCCTCCTGGATGGCGGCAGTGGTCTTGCCGCGCACGTAGGTCTCCATCCGCACATCCGCGGGGATGACGTTGACCAGGTCCCCGCCCCGGGTGATGATGGGGTGGACGCGGATGCTGTCCTGGTCGCGGAAGGTCTCCCGGAGGGCGTTGATGGCCGCGAGGGCCACGTGGGCTGCGTAGAGGGCGTTGACCCCCCTTTCGGGCGCGCCCCCGGCGTGCGCCTCCCTGCCGATGTAGCGGATCTGCTTGACGATGCAGCCGTTGGAGGAGTCCGCCACGCCCGCCAGCCGGTCCTCGCGGGACCCGCTCGTGTGGATCATCATGGCCATGTCGATGTCGTCAAACTCTCCGAGGCCGATCAGCTCGGGCTTGCCGCCCAGAAACTCGATTTCCCCCTCCTTCATCAGGCCGGACCGGTATTCGACCTCCACGTACTCCTCGGCAGGGACGGCGAAGAAGACCACGTCCCCGGCGAGGTGCTGGATCGCGCCTGCGTCCACGAGGCCCATAGCCGCGCCGATGAGCCCGGCAATCTGGGCGTTGTGGCCGCAGGCGTGGGCGGCCCCGGTGGCGGCGTTGACCTGGGGGTGGCTGGCCACGATGAGGGCGTCCAGTTCGCCGATGAGGGCCACGGTGGGGCCCTTCTTGCCGCTTTCGAGCTTCGCCTTGACGCCGGTGATGGCCAGACCTGCCCGGTGGGGGAGGTCCAGGGAGGCGAACTTATCCCGGACGAGGGCGGCGGTCTCGAACTCCTTGAAGCCGAGTTCGGGGTTTTTCATGATCGTCTCTCCCAGGGCGACGATCTCGTCCCGGCGGCGATCTATGGCTTCGTAGACCTGGGTCTTCAGTTCCTCTTTGGTCATGGGGAGATCTCCTGAAAGAAGCGGGGTCAGGGGGCGGGGATCGGGTGTCGGGGGCCGGGAAAACCTAAAACCTGACCTGTTTTTGTTTTTTCTGATCCCTGGCCCCTGGCCCCTGATCCCAGCCTCCAAAATAGACGCCCCCCGGCGCTTTGTCAAGCGGAATTTTACCCGCTGCTCACGGCAGGCCGCGGGTCCCGGGGCCTGTGTCCAGCGTCCAGGATCTGGTTTGGACGCAGGACTCCCAACTCGTGACAAAGATGGTTTTTGACCTTGACTATTGCCGGGTCAGGGGATAGATTTACGTAAAAATAGAGTCGCGGGTAAGGGGGTAGGCAGTAGGTGGTATGTGGGGCCACCTTCCCCGTATGCTACCTACCACCTAAAGTTTTCACACTTTTCTTATGATCTGCGATCGCTGCGGAAAACGTCCGGTCTCAACGGTCTCGACGGTCCTGGTCGAAGGCCGCAAGGCCGCGGCTTATCTGTGTGATATCTGCCGTCGGGAGGCAGCCTCCTCGACTCCCGCCCTGGAAAGGCCGTGCGCCCGATGCAGGGAGAGGGAGGGGACGGTGAAGCTCGTCCGCCTGAAGGACGGCCGTCGAATGGTATCCTACCTGTGTGAGGTCTGCGCCCGGTCGAAGGGCGGAGGAGAGAGATAGAGGATGGAGGAAGCGCAAGGAGAGCGAGGGGTGCTGATCGTCGAAGAAGCGGGGGACTTCAGCAGGGCACTGGCGATCTACCTGGCCGATCTGGGATTGCGCGTCTCGACGGCGAGCAACTGGACGGAGGCCCTGGACAAGATCCTGGACGAGCGTCCCGAGTCCATTCTGATCAACCCCGACATGCATACGGTGACAGGGGAGGCCCTCCTCGGCTTTCTCAGGGAAGAGGGCGATCTCACCCCCGTGGTCGTGGTTTTCGACCACCTGGAGACGAACCGCATTGAGATGCTCAAGTCCCTGGGAGCAAATGAATTTGTGCGAAAAACGGACGCTTTTTATCAGATCGCACAGGCCATCTCCAGGGTGTTGCCGGAGTGGTCTGCCGAGCGTGCGCCCGTCATGACCGATGAGGAATTTCAGCAGATCGTCGAGCAGCGCCTCAACGAAGTCTATGAGGAGTCCAAGAAGAACAGGCCTCCTGTCCAGTCCTTTCCCGCGCCCGGGACTTCCCTGCCGGATCCAGAGACCGCTTCGGAGTCCGTCGGGAGAAAGTCTTTCTGGGGCTCGGCAGAGCGGGCCTCCTCGCGGCCCGTGGCCTCAGGGTATCAGGGGCCGGGCGCTCTCCCTCTGCCTCCTGCTCCCCTTCCTCTCCCCCCTCACGAGGTGGATCGCCAGAGGGTGCGGCGGCGGCGGCGGCGGTCAGGGTCCCAAACCCGGCGCGTCTTCGCGGTCCTGTTCGCGGTCTGTCTGCTGGCGGGTGCGATCTATATCGCTGTGACGAAGGGACTGTCGGATTTTATCAAAGCGGAGGAGCCAGCGGCCGTGAAGAAGAAGTAAAGAACCCCGCAGCAGAGCTGCGGGGCATTAAAACCCAAAACCCCTAAAACGGCAGCTCTAACTGCATATTACTGCTCTGGTGCTGATGATAGGTAATGTACTTGCGGATCAAATCGGTAGTCACTTCATCCCCTACCGACCGA
>SICM01000174.1 GCA_009694805.1 Candidatus Latescibacterota bacterium | reverse complement strand
GCGGAGATGTCGAGCAGCACCATGCGGCCGCTGACCCGCTGTTCCAGGTTGATGTACTCCTCCAGCTCCATGTTGGGCCAGAAGTTGACCAACTGGATGCGATCATTGGGCGAGCCGATGCGGTCGATGCGGCCGAAGCGCTGGATGATGCGCACCGGGTTCCAGTGGATGTCGTAGTTGATCAGCCAGTCGCAGTCCTGCAGGTTCTGGCCCTCTGAGATGCAGTCCGTAGCGATAAGCAGGTCGAGATCACCTTCGTTCGCGAATTCCTCGGGTCGTTCTTTGGCCCGCGGTGCGAACGTGGTGAGAATCGAGGACAGATCCCTGCGCAGGCCGGCGAGCGTCGTCTGGTTGCTGCCGGTGCCGGTGACCAACGCCGTGTCGATGCCGAGGGTGGTCTTTGCCCACGGGGCGAGTTGGTCGTAGAGATAGCGGGCGGTGTCGGCGAAGGCGGTAAAGACGATCACCTTGCGGTTACCGGGGTTGATCGGGTTCCGGCACTTGAGCTCGATCATCTCGCGCAGGGCAGTGAGCTTGGCGTCACGGGAGGCATCCACCTGGGCCGCGGCCGCATGCAGGGTTGCCAAGCGATTGCGGTCCTCGATCAGTTCCTGTTTCCAGCGGATGAGGTCCACGTCCTTCAGCAGCACCTTCACCTTGCGCCCGACGAGCAGACTCTCGAACGCGGGATCGTCGAGGTCCACGTCCTCGATGTCGATCTCCTCCATCTCCTCGGCGTGACTCTCGATGCGGGCCAGCGTGGCCTCCACGTCGCGCAACTGGCGCTGCACCGTGAGGGCGAATGACGGCACGGCGCTTTCCATGCGCTTGAGCACGTTGACGCGCAGCAGGTGGATAAGGCTCTCCTCGCGATCGGCCTGGCGGAAAAAGCCCTCGCCGCCGCGAATCTCGGTGCTGTACTTCTTGTCGTACGCCGCCTGTCTGTGTGGCAGCACGTATCGGAGCGGCGCGTAGGAAGCGAGGTTCAGACGGCGGATCTCGTTGTTGATCTCCCGGATCGAGCGGAACTCGCCGGCGCGGTCCACATCGGCCTTGATGTTGATCGGCCTGAGCCGATCCGGAAAGCGGCCAGTCTCGGCGGTGCCGTAGTACTTCTCGATGTGCTTGCGCGAGCGGGCGATGGTGAGGAGATCGAGCAGGGTGAAGTAGTCGAACCCGAGCATCTCGATCAGCCGCGAGGGCGTTCGGTCGGCGTCCTCGAGATCAAGCCAGCGATTGAACTGCTTCTGCGCCAGGCGCGTGGTGCTGTCGATGCTGCCGATACCGTGATCGAGCAGGGCCGTGTCGTCGCCCTCGGTCACGAACGCGATCTGGTTGCGCAGATCGGCCAGCCGGTTGTTGACTGGCGTGGCCGAGAGCATCAGGACTCGGGTCTTGACGCCTTCGCGGATGATCTTCCGCATCAGGCGGTCGTAGCGGGTTTCGCCACCTTGCCTGGGCGTGCGCTTATTGCGGAAGTTGTGCGACTCGTCGATCACCACGAGGTCGTAGTTACCCCAGTTGACGTGCGCGAGGTCGATGTCACCGGACAGCCCCCCGTCCCGCGAGAGGTCGGTGTGGTTCAGCACGTCGTAGTTGAAGCGGTCAGGCGCAAGGAAGTTGCGGCGGTCATTCGCCTTGTAGAGCGTCCAGTTGTCGCGCAGGCGTTTGGGCACCAACACCAGGACGCGGTCGTTCCGCAGCTCGTGGTACTTGATGATCGCCAACGCCTCGAAGGTTTTTCCCAGACCGACGCTGTCGGCGATGATGCAGCCGCCGAAGCGCTCGAGCTTGTCGATGGCGCCGACGACGCCGTCGCGCTGAAACCGGTAGAGCTTCTTCCAGACCACCGTGTTGCGGATGCCGGTGGCCGACTTGATGATGCGCTCTTCATCGAGGTCGTCCCCACGGTCACGGAAGAGGTGGTGCAGGATGAGCGTGTAGACGAGGAATGGGTCGTGGTGGGCCGCGAGCGATTGCAAAGCGCCAATCAATCCGGCTTTGGCGTTGGAATCGGCTGCAAGGCTGGACCACTGGGCGTCGAACCACTGACTGAGCAAGCTGGCTTCTTCGGGCGTCTCAGACGCCTGGATCAGGCTCAAAGGGTTACCGGGCGTCAGTCCGAGACCATCGGTACTGAAGGCGAGAGAGCCGAGAAGCACTTGCAGGGGGCGTGCCTCGCCGTCGCGGAGGACGAAAGCACCCTGCGGAACCGCGCCGAGGGCTCGCCGTACCTCGGTCTTGTTCTCAAGCCATTGCGAGAGCCGTCGAGCAAGCCAGCGCGTTTGCAGACAGTTGCGCGCGGCGCGGTCGGCGCCCGATCCTAGAACCGCAAGTTCCGCACTGGCCGGTGGAAGTAATAAGCGGCATCGCGCCAGTGCGGCCACTTCATGCAGCATCTCGGAGAAGGCGAAGAGCGAAAAAGCCGGAGTCACAACGTCAAGCTGGCGCCCTGCTGTGAGCCCCGGGCGAAGCAAGTCGATGACGCGGTCGGTGCCGGTATTGTGAACGAGCTTCATGCGGCATCCGGATTGAGGTCGCTGGACGGGTGGGCGCTCTCACAAGAGCCTCGGTACGGGCGCCTTCTGTCGTCGGGCATGTATGACTGGACGTACTTGGTTTCAGGCTGACTCGTCACTGGATTCTTCTCGCTGGCTGAGCAAGGGGGCATTTTTCGAACGGATGCGCAGGGGCGTCTAATTGATTGTGCAGCGATTTTTCTGGATATCCTATTCGCCCCAGACAAATCGCCGTTTATTCCATTGAAATCGAGTGAAGGCATGGCGGCTCAGTTTTTTGCAGGCTAGACGCGATCGGTTCGATGGCGGGGTTTATGCCCCAATGTGGATGCAACTACCGGGCTGTAGCTTGGTAAGCGTTTCCTCCAACCGAGGCATCAATGGGGCCAGACTCGACAACTCGTTCGAGGCTGCGCGTAGCACCACGACGGCCACGGGTAGCGTTGCCAGGTTCTGCTGATACGGCAGATTTTTGTCTACCGTTATGAACGCGTCAAAGTCTTTGGCTGCCAACGCGAGCAGCGCCCCGTTTTTTACACCACCCCAACCCATTTCGACGACAGTCCTCACCTCGTGAGTGGGAAGGTATCGTCTCAGGCGCTTCGGGACGGACTCATCAAGTAGCAGGCGCATCGGCGAACAACCGCGCTCTGGCGGTCTCCAGAACGGCTATTGCGACTTCGCGTCGGACGGACGGAAAGTCTTCAAGGAAGTCTTCCAGGGAGGAACTTCCTTCCAGGTAGTCGAACAGGTTCTGGACGGGGACGCGTGTACCGGTGAAGCACAGCGCGCCACTCATGATTTCGGGGTCTCGACTGATCAGGGATGCTTCCATGGCTGCCTCCGGGAAAAGAGCCGTCTGATGGACCTCCATCAGCAGGCCGGTCCGCACCGTGAGTCCCTTTGCTGCGTCCCCCGAAGTATACCTCTGTTCAGGATGCCTGTCAACACGATTTTTCGGTTGACGCACGCGGTTTTTGAGCGTATGCTGTGACCATTTACGCGGCGATGAATCGCCTTTCACGGCGATAAATCGCCGTGCTACAGACCTTCGATCATCGCCCTTCAAGGGCCTGTCAGATCGGTTAATCCGAGTTGTATCTTCACGGCATCCTCCACTTTCTGCATATCTTCCGCTGAAAGCCTGCCGATTCGGTTCATCAGCCGTTTTTTACTGACGGTTGTAAGCTGGTCGGCCATGGCTTTGCCCTGTCTCCCCTGAAGCGCCACATAAGCTTCGCTGGGATAGAGGCGGGAGACGTTGCTTGTCAAAGGCACGACCTGCACGCGATTCAGGTGTCTGTTGGATGGGTCGTTACTGATGACGACCGCAGGACGTCTCTTCTGTGTCTTCCCACCGACTGAAGGGTCGAAATTCACCCACCAGACTTCACTGCGCATCATCGCTCACATCTCCCAGAGTTGTTTCACTCCATTCCAGCGCCTCGGCCTCGCGCGATTCGTCCCGGCCCATCTGTTCGTAGGCGGCCTCCAGGTTCTGGCTGAGCACATGAGGGCGAAGGAGGTCTTCGATAAAACGGCTGATATGACCTCGCCCGATCACCTGGTGTAACCCCGCATAGACCTTTTCGTCTATGGTAATGGTCAGTTTTTTTTGCACGATGTCAATCCTCCGGTTGTTAAGAGATCGAATACGTATAACCAAATTTTGGCGCAAAGTCAAGTGAATATGCTTGACATAAATCGGTTGAAGGCGCATGGTTGCGGTTATCAAAAGGATCGATGGGAGATAGAGGCGTAAACTTTTCAATCCGGAGGCGCAACATGATGAAGATCGGCACCCGCATCAGCCCGGACTGGCTTAACCGCCCGCAGGATTTGCAGTTTCTGAAGCAGATCGGGGTGGACTGCGTGGACATCACGCTGGACATCTGCCCCGGCTACAAGGAGGCCGGGGGACGTGCCAGCCGGGAGGGGCTGGGGAAGGTCGTGGAGGCGGTCGAGAAGGCCGGACTCAAGATCGAGCGGGCGAACACCTACAGCCACCACTATCAGGCCACGTTCCTGGGCCAGCCGGGGGCCGAGCGGGAGATCGACAACCTGGTGAACAATGCGGAGTTGTGCGGGGCGTTTCAGATCCCGGTCATGGGCATCCAGTGTTTCCAGGCCGGGCAGATCGCCAAGTTCCACGACAGCGCCTATTCCTGGGTGGAGGGCCGGGGGGGGTACCGGCATCTGAGGGTGGACCTGAAAGACGAGCTGGACCTGCCGGCCCCTCCGGGCGCGCCCACGGCGGACGAGCTGTGGGAACGGACGCTGAAGATTTACAGGGCGGTGGTGCCGGCCGCGGAAAAGGCCGGGGTGAAGGTCGCCATGCACGGCAATGACCCGCCCGTGCCCAGCCTCCACGGCGTGCCGCAGATCCTCCACAACTTCGCGGCGTTCGAGCGTCTGTTCTCGGAGGTCCCGTCCCCGAACAACGGGATGACGTTCTGCGTGGGCACACGCTATGAGTCGGGCGAGGACGTGTTCGAGGGCATCCGGCGGTTCGGGGAGCAGGGGAAGATTTTTCACGTCCACTTCCGGAACGTGAAGGGGAAGATCCCGAGGGACAGGGCGTATGAAGAGGTGAGCCCGGACACGGGGGAGCTGGACATGTACCGGGTGGCGAAGGCGCTGCACGACGTGGGGTACGACCGGGTGGTCGACTATGACCATATCATGAAGCTCGTCACGGACGGGCCGGAGGGGCGGCAGTACATCGCCTACTGCGTGGGCTACATGAAGGGCCTTTTGCAATCGCTGGAGAGCAACAGGTAGGCGGAAGGCCCTCACCCCGGTTCACTGCGTTCACCGCCCTCTCCCGCGTGCGGGAGAGGGGGAGCCGAGCGTCAGCGAGGCGGGGTGAGGGCTGCCTCGCGCCTAACTCAGGTTGAAGCAGACCAGCTTCAGTTCCGTCATCTCCTCCACGGCGTAGCGCGGTCCCTCCTTGCCGAACCCGCTGTCCTTCAGCCCGCCGTAGGGCATCAGGTCCGCCCGCCACATCGGTCCCCAGTTGATCATCAGGTTGCCCGATTCGACCTCGCGGGCGAATTTCATGGCCCAGCCGAGGTTCTCCGTGAAGATGGACGCGCTGAGGCCGTAGTTGGTGTCGTTGGCCGAGGCGATGGCCTCGTCGATGTCGTGGAAGCGGGTGACAGCGACGGCCGGTCCGAAGAGTTCGTCGCAGGAGACGCGCATCTTCGGGTCCACATCGGCCACGACGGTGGGCTGGTGGAGGGACCCCTTCCGCTCCCCGCCGGTGAGGACCTTCGCGCCGCTGGCAGCGGCCTCCTTGATCCACTCGTTGACCCGGACGGCGTCGCGCTCCCGGATCATGGGGCCCATCTTCACTTTTTCGTCCATGGGATTTCCGGTGGTGATGGCCTCGATGCGTGGCTTGAGGGCGTCCAGGAAGTCTCCGTAGACCCGGTCGCTCGCCAGGATGCGCTGGGCGGAGATGCAGACCTGGCCGGCGTTGGCGAAGCCGGTCACGGCCACGGCTTCGACGACCTTGGCCATGTCGGCGTCGGGCATGACGATGACCGGGGCGTTGGAGCCGAGTTCCATCGTGACCTTCTTGATCCCGGCCACGTGGCAGATGTGCTCGCCCACGTCCCGGCTGCCCGTGAAGGTGATCTTCCGCACGCGCCGGTCCGAGCAGAGGGCGTCGCCGATCTCGCCGCCGGCGCCGGTGACGCACTGGATGGCCTCGGGGGGCAGGCCGGCCTCCAGGAGGACCTCGGTGAGCTTGAGGGCGGACAGGGGGGTGTCCGTGGCCGGTTTGACGATGACGGCGTTCCCGGCGGCCAGGGCCGGGCCGACCTTGTGGCAGACGAGGTTGAGGGGGAAGTTGAAGGGGCTGATGGCGACGACCACGCCGCAGGGGACGCGGAGGGTGAAGCCGAGGCGGGTGTGTCCGCCGGGGGAGCCGTCCAGGGGGATGGTCTCACCGTGGATGCGCTTGGCCTCCTCCGCCGAGAGGGTCATGGTCTGCACGGCCCGCGACGCCTCGAAGCGGCCCTCGGCGATGACCTTCCCCTCCTCCAGGGTGATGGTCCGGCCAAAGTCCTCCGTGCGCTCGTTTATCAGGTCCGCGGCCTTCTTGAGGATGAGGTAGCGTTCGTACCCGGGCATGGCGGCCATGACCTTCGCGCCCCGGACGGCGCTCTGGAGGGCGGCCTCGATGTCCTTGGCATCCCCCTTGGGGACGGTGTCGATGACGCTTCCGTCGTAGGGGTTGTGGACGTCGATCTTCTGAGATTTGTCGATCCAGCGACCGCCGATGTACATCTTCATGATGAACCTCCTGTATGATGAACCTCCTGTGTCTCTATCTTTGCAGGGGCGGTTTGCGAACCGCCCCTGCTCCTGTTTTACATACGCCGTGTACATACCCAAAAGCGGGTCATGTCAAGCCTCAAGGCTCATTTTTCAATCACAGCACCAGCGACACGGCCAGCCAGCCGCCCACGGGGAGGATGTTGGAGACCAGTCCCGGATGCCGGGCCACGCGCTCGTTGTAGACCTGGATGCCGCGTGGGCCGTCGCCCTCTTTCAGGGCCTCGTGGACGTGGCCGTGCCCGTTCGCGTTGTCGGCGATGATCAGGCCGCCGGGGCGGGTGTGCCCCAGGGCGAAGTCCAGGTAGGTGGGGTAGCTCTCCTTGTCGGCGTCGATGAAGACGAGGTCGAAGGGGGCCTCCTGCTCGACGGCCTGGAGGTGGTCCACGGCGGGTCCCACCCGCACTTCGGTCCGGTCGGCCAGGCCTGCGGCTTTGTAGTTGGCGCGGGTGACCTCGGCGTGTTTGGGGTTGATCTCCAGGGTGATGAACCGGCCGTCAGGGGGGAGGGCCCGGGCCAGCCAGATCCCGGAGTAGCCGGCCAGGGCGCCGAATTCCAGGATCTTGCGGGCGTGGATCATCTTCGCCAGGAGGTAGAGGGTCTTGCCGGATTCGGGGCTGACGGAGATTTTGGGCAGGCCCTGGGCGACTGCGGCGGGCATGATCCCCCTGAGGAGGTCGTCCTCCGGGGCGAAGACTTCGCGGCGGTAGGTGTCGAGGTCGGGGTAGAGAAGGTCGGGCATGGGAGGTGCTCCTCTGTGTGATTCCCGGCTGCGTGGAAGCGCCCAAATCGCATTGTCACCTTTCTTGCTCGTCCAAGAAAGGTGACACCAAAGAAAGACGCCCCTCAAGCGCCGGGGAGGCTGGGCGCGCCGTACTCTGTCCAGTGGTGTAATCGGGGGTCCCGTGGAAGGACGAGCCCCATCCACTACCCACCCGCGCCGCTTCGCGTCGCTCGTACCCCACCTTGCCTGCACGAACTTCCTGCTTGAAAGTCGGGACGGCGCACCCTCAGCGCTGTCGCGCTTCTTGTTATTTTTACAAGATTGTTCCCCCTCTCCCGTGGGAGAGGGGGTTAGGGCGTGAGGTCAGGTCTTCAGCCATCGGTCGAACCAGGCGAAGGCCTCGGCCTGCATCTCCAGGTCGAACTTGTGCGGGCCGGGGTAGAAGGTGCAGCGGTAGCGGTCCGGCGCGCCGGCCTTTTCGTAGACTTCCCGGAGGATTGTGTCGGCCCGCTCCATCTCCGACAGGGTGAAGAGGGGGTCGTCGATGTCGTTCTGCACGAGGGTCGGCAGGGGGACGCGCAGGCCCAGGATCTCCGGGAAGTCCATGTCGCGGGGGAGCAGGGGGACGTAGAGCATCCAGGTGTGGGTGTGGCACTTGTTGAGCAGGCAGTCCCGAAAGGTGGTCATCAGGCCGACGCAGATCGCACATTTGATCCGGGGGTCGGCCCCTCCCAGGAAGACGGTCCGCATGCCGCCGCCGGAGAGGCCCCCGCACCCCACCCGGTCCGGGTCCACGTCGTCCCGGGCGCAGAGGAGGTCCAGGGCCCGCTGGTCCTCGGTCAGGAAGACGCCCGGCCAGGTGGTCCCGGCGCAGAAGAGGGACTTGGCCATGATGTGCTCGTGGGCGCCTGCCCACCGATTGTAGGCGGCGATGAATTCCTCCCGCTCGCCCTCCTCGTCGGTTAGCCCCTCCCGGATGCGCTCCGACACGTCCCCCAGGCGCACGCGGCGGCTGGCGAAGGGGAAGGTGTCGGGGACCAGGACGGCGTAGCCCTGGCGGGCGATCTCGTTAGCCCAGCCCACGCCGCCGTAGCACCGGTCCTGGTGGGTGACCATGAGGGGATGTGTGTCGCCGGAGGTCCGGGTGATCTTCTGTCGTCCGTAGAACTTGTTTCCGCCGTGGTCGTGCAGGGCCAGGATGCCGGGCAGCCTCCCCTTCGCGCCCTCGGGCTTGAGGAAGATGGCCTCGGTGGGGGGGCCATAGGGGAGTTGATAGGAGAGTTCCTCCACGTGGAGGCCGTCGTGCGTGTATTGACGATGAATCGCAGGCTTCGGAATGCCGCCCGCGTCGGGCTGCGCCAGGAGGTCCAGCAGGCGCTGGCGGGCGACGGGACGCCACGCCTCCAGGTCCGTGAATTTGGGGTTGCGATAGGAGAGGGCGGCGGGATGGTCTCCCACCAGGGAGGCGGCCCAGGGGCCGTACGCGCCGATCATGTTGGGTTGCATCAGGAACTCCTCATTTCAGGGGGATCATGCCCATCTGTCGGAACATGCCCAGTTCATCCACGCTGGCCCAGAACTCCACGACCTGGCCGCCAGCGATGCGGAATATCTCGATCCCTGCCCCGACGATCTGCTTGCCGGTCGGGGCGATTCCCATGTAGACCCCCTTGTGGGTACCCCGTCCTGTCAGGTGGGCGGCCACCAGGTCCCCCTCGGCAATCATCGAGTCAATGGTGATCGTCCAGTCGGGGAAGGCCGCGCGCCACTCGTGGAAGATTTTCTCCAGGCCCGCCATGCCCTGCGGTTCTCCGGGGGGCCGGATGTGGTCGATGTAGTCCTTCGCGTAGAGTTCGTGCGCGGCTTTCAGGCTCCAGTTGTTCCAGACCTCTTCCACGATGCGACGGATCACGGCCTTATTTTCCTCTGTTGACATACGAGGCCTCCTCAAGGGGTCTTTTGATGGTCGCACACCCGGAGCAGGAATTCCGCCCCGGCGAGATAGCCTTCGTCCGGCAGGCCGTGCCCCGGGGCGTTCAGCACGCGGAGTTCGCTGGCGGAGGCGTTCTGGCCGGCCTCGGCCTCGAACAGGCGCGTGGCGAAGCGGAGGCAGCAGTGGGTGCCGACCCGGCCATCGCGGTTGCCGATGATCAGGAAGACGGACCTGTGGGCGAGGGCGGGGGCAAAGGGGTCCAGAATCGTGGCCTCCACTTCAGGCCGGTCCCGGACATCAGCGAACTCCCTCAGGACCCGCCAGTCGGTCACCGGGGCGATGCTGGCCACACCCCGGATGCGCGGGTCGGCTGCGGCGAGCCGCAGGGCGCAGTACCCGCCGCGAGAGATGCCGTAGGCCAGAATTTTGCCGCTCGACCCGACGCCTCTTTCCAGACAGGCGTCTATGGCGGCCTTTCCGTCGGCCACGAACCGGGCGAAGGGGTCCCCTCCGGAGACCAGGTCCGCGCAAAAGCCGGCGATGCCCTCGCCGTGGGCGTCGATGCGGTCCCCGTGGCAGGGGAGGTCGAAGCTGAGGGCGTAGTGGCCGGCGTCGGTGAAGGCCTTCGCCGCCATATCATAGGGATGCCTTCCCGTGGACATCTGCCGGGTTCCGCTGAAGGTCAGCAGGAGCGCCGGGGCGGACGCAGAGACCTCGGGTGCGGTCAGGGCGCAGGTCAGTTCGCGGCCCTCCGGCTTCACGACGAATTCGGTGGTGGTCATTTCGTTCCTTAGAGCGTGTTATGCACTTTTGAGTCAATCGAAGCGTCATGTAAGGTATGGCAACCCGTAAGCCTTACCCCAGTGATGTTTCGGATGACGAATGGGCCTTTGTGGTCCCGTATCTGACCCTGATGAAAGAGGATGTTCCTCAACGGG
>SICM01000173.1 GCA_009694805.1 Candidatus Latescibacterota bacterium | reverse complement strand
GTGGCTACATCAAACTCGAACTGCTGAAAGTCTCGACCAAACTCAACCACTTTGCGCTCAAGTCCAAACTCTACCTCAACGCGCTTCAGGTATCCTTCGATACTTTACGTCAACTCCAACCTGTCCGGTTGACTGCGTAAGGTGAGTTAGGATATCTCCCCTGAGGATCTCATCGAACAGCTCTTATGAGGCATTTGTGCAGCGCCTCTAAGGGGGAGGTGTCCATGGCGTCTTCTTTGCCCTTTGCGCGCTCCTATCTCCCTTCTGCTCGCGGTCCTCCTGGCGGCCTCGGGGTGCGCCTCCGTGGTCCAGGTCCGTCCCCCTTACGAACAAAAAGTACGCATCGGAGACCAGGTGCACGTCACCGTAGGGGATAAGATCCTTCACGGGCGCGTGGTGTATGTGGACCGCCTGGGGCTTGTGATCAGGACCGGAAAGACCGTTCAGCAGCAGCATCCGGTGGAGGCCTACACCTACACGACCCAGTTGATCTGGGGCGATGTGAAGCGCCTCCAGGTGAATGGCGTCCTGGACCGCCGGGGCAAGCTCATCGGCGAGGAGGAGATCCGGGTCAACACGCGCACCGGCTTCCGGAAGTCCCTGATGCTCAACGTGGGCATCCTGGGTTTTGCGGCCAGCTTCGGGCTCGGCGTGCTGATCCAGGACCGCTATTTCCCCCCGCTGGGCCAAAAGCCCATCTCCAGGCTGAACGTCGGTCGTCTTGCCTTCTGGACGACGTGGATGGGCGGCACCGTCCTGAGCGCCACCGGCGGCTACGTGATCGGGAACCTCATCGACCGTCGGCGTTCGGCCGAGCGGGTGGAGTTGATCCGGGGCGCGGAGGAGGGCGTCCAGGCGAAGCCCCATCCGTAACCACAGGTAGCGACGAAAAACCCGTGAAGCGTGAAGCGCATCTCGTAAAAGCCCACAACGAGATACGAGATACGAGATACGTTTTTTTACGTTTGTCTTAAAATGGAGTGATTGATGAACGTCGTGCCGAAGACAGCGATCCGGGCAATGCCCGACGCCCTGCGCGGTTTTGTCCAGGCGGCGTACCTGAAGGCCGGGCTGAACGACGACCACGCCCGGATGATGGCGGATGCCCTCGTGGCCTCAGACCTGAGGGGCGTGTTCAGCCACGGGACGCGCCAGACGGCTTCTTATATTTCGTTGTTCAAAAAGGGGGAACTGAACCCCCGCGCGGACGTGCGGATCGTGCAGGAGTCGCCCACCTCCGTGAAAGTGGACGGGGACGGGGGCCTGGGATACGCGCCCTCCTTCCTGGCGGCTCGCATCGCCGTGGAGAAGGCAAAGGCGTCGGGCATCGCCGTGGGAATGACGAGCAACCACGGGCATTTCGGGTCTGCCGGGCATTACACGCGTGTGGCTGTGGCCGCTGACTGCTTCGGGTTTGCGGTCTCGTCCCATACCCGACCTTTCCCTTGGAAGGGTTCGATCCTGGAGGCGGGCGGGGCCTCGCCCATGAGTTTCGGCGTGCCAGCCGGGGGACAGCCTCCCCTTATCCTGGACATGGCCACGAGCCACAGCCGGATCTTCGGGTCGACTCTGGAGGAGATCTTTCCCAGAATACCGGCGGTGTTCTTCAAGACCCTGGGCCTGGGCCTGGTCTGCAACGCCCTGGGCGGCATCCTGGCGGGGATGGTGTCTCAGGAGGAACAGGGGCCCCGAAAGTGGGAGGGGGTCAACCAGGGGGCGTTCTTCATCGCGGTGGACGTGGGGCAGTTGATGGACATGGGGACGTTCCGGCGGCAGATGGATGAGTTCATCGAGACGGTCCGGAAGATGCGACCTGCGCCGGGTTACGACCGGGCCGATGCCCCTGGCGGGCTGGAGTGGGAAAGAGAACAGACGTGGGCGAAGGAGGGCATTCCGGTGGGGCCGGAGCACCAGAAGACGCTGGAGGATGTGGCAAGGGAAGTGGGGATTGCCGTGCCGTGGTGAGGGCAAAAAACTGGACTGCAGAGGCGGAAGAGAACTCGGAGGGAAAAGAGGAAAGGGAGAGGGGGAGCGTGAGATGTGCCCCTAAGGAGAATTGAACTCCTGTTCCCGGCTTGAAAGGCCGGTGTCCTAACCACTGAACGATAGGGGCAGGGCAGGATGACGCGCAAAAAAGATACGAGAAAGGCATTTGGAAAGCAAGCGGAAATAGGACAGCCTTAGAGGAGAATGATCATGTCTATGTTCAAATATACCCTTGTCGCCATCCTCTTATTCTCGTTTTCATCTTCCGTCAGCGCCCGAACCCGTCGGGCTTCCTCCGAAGAGGGGGGGGCGGAGAGCGCATCGGGGCCTTCCTACGTCTCGGCCATCGTCATCGAGGCGGAGACAGGACGGGTGCTGTTCGAGGACAAGCCCCATCTGCCGCGCGCCCCGGCCAGCACGGTCAAGACCATGCTCGAACTCCTCGTGATGCAGACGGTGGAAGAGGGCAAGCTCAAGCTCACGGATTCCATCACCACCTCGGCGTGGGCCAGCAAGATCGGCGGTTCGCAGGTCTACCTCAAGCAGGGGGAGGTGTTTCCACTCGAAGACCTGATGAAGGCCATTGCCATCCACTCCTCCAACGACGCCTGCGTGGCCGTGGCCGAACACCTGGCGGGCACGGTGGAGGGTTTCGTGGAGATGATGAACCAGAGGGGACAGGAGATCGGCCTTCACGACACCCACTTCACGAACGTCCACGGTCTGGACGACGACGCGGCGGCGGTGAACGTCACATCGGCCTACGACCTGGCGCAAATCGCCCGCGAGCTGGTGAAACACCCCAAGGTCCTGGAGTGGTCTTCAAAGGTGGAGGACACCTTCCGGGATGGAAAGTTCATCCTGTCCAACACGAACCACCTCGTGGGCAAGTTCCCCGGATTGGACGGACTCAAGACGGGCTACACGCATCGGGCCGGGTTCTGCCTGGTGGCCACGGCCAGACGGAACGACCTCCGGCTGATCTCCGTCGTCATGGGCTCTCCGAGCAACAAGGTGCGTTTCTCGGAGAGCGCCCGCCTGCTGAGCAGGGTATTCAGCCAGTACAAGAAGGTGCCGATTGTCCGGGAGGGGGAGACGCTCGGGGAGGTGAAGGTGGGCGGGGGCAAGGAGGAGAAGGTCAAGCTGGTGGCCAAGACGGGTTTCTCCGCCCTGCTGCGCAGCGGTCAGGAGAAGACCATCAAACGAAGCATGACGAAACTGTCGGAGGAACGCCCAGCCCCGATCCGACAGGGAGAGGCGCTGGGCGCTTTACAGGTATCCCTCGGGGACAGCCTGTTGACCCGGGTGGAGGCCGTGGCAGAGCGGGATGTGGCGCGGTTGACGACCTGGGAATGGATCAAGAGCTGGTTATAAACAGAGTGCCACGCGTCATGTGCCACGTGCCACGTAAAACCAGGTATCTGAACTTGACACTTGGCACTTATTTCGTGGGCGTCTTGGCGCACCGGAAGCCGACGTGTTCCTGCATGGCGCCCGGGGGGGCGTAGTGCCGACTGGCACAGCGAACCCCCGCCTTGTTCTCCCCGACCCCCCCCCCTCGAACGACTCGATACTGCCCGCCGGGTGGACCTGGCGGGTTGTCGATCGGAGCGTTCTTGTAATACTCGTCGAAATACCAGTCCTCCACCCACTCGCAGACATTCCCGCACATGTCCATCACCCCGTAAGGGCTGACCCCGTGGGGAAACGCCCTGACCGACGTGGTCCCCTCGTTCTCGTTGTTGCAGTTGATGTTGTCCTTCCGGAAGGCATCCCCCCACGGATAGACCTGCCCCTTCTATCCCCGTGCGGCCTTCTCCCACTCCGCCTCCGTCGGCAGGCGCTTGTTGACCCACTTGGCATAGGTGTTGGCGTCGTGCCACGACACGTTGACGACCGGGTGGTCCGCCTGGTCTATCTGGTAGGTCCCCCCGATGCCGCTCCAGTGGGGAGGGGGACGGTGGCCGGTGACATCGATGAACATCTTGTATTCCGCGTTCGTGACGGGGTATTTGTCGATCCAGAAAGCGTTGAGCAGGACCGCATGCATAGGGTATTCCTCTGCCACCCCCTGCTCGTCGTCTCCCATCTTGAAATCCCCGGCGGGGATCGGGAGCATCTGATTTTCCGAGAGTTTTTCCTGGAGTTGCGTCCGTTTGGCGTCCATGAGGGCGAGCTCTTTCTCCATTTCGGAGACCTTCTGGTAGACCTCCTCCGTGGCCCTGTCGCTCTCCACCGTCTGCGTCTCGATGTTCGTGCGGGTGGTCTCGAGCTGATCGACGGTCGGCTGCAGGAGCATGATCTGTTTCCGGTAGACCAGATAGATCTGGACGCAGAAGACCCCGAAGGCGACGATGAGGGCGAGGACCATCCAGTCGAGTTCCATGGGCAATCTCCAAAAGCAGGGGTGAGGATCGAGGATTGGGGGGCGGGGAAAAGCAAAGGCAGGAATGAGGAATGAGGGGTGAGGAGAAGTTTTCCTCATTCCTCATTCCCCATTCCTCGATCCTTGTTTCAAGCCGTGATCTTCTCCTCCGCCTGCGCTGCCGGACGGCGCGGTTCCAGGAGATCTTTGGACTGATTTTCGAGGTGGGCGATCAGGCCATTCAGGGCCTTGTGGACCTCCTTGAAGTAATAGTTCTCCTTGAACGGGCGGATCATGATCCATCGGTCCCAGCAGAAGTCATCTATCGAGTATTCGGCAGGGTCATAGGTGTAGCGCACGCCGAATTCCTTCAGGCGTCCGCCGCCTGCCGTGTTCTCCTCCTTCTCCACCTCGCTCCGGGCGATCTTGCTGAGGATGGAGAATTTGAGCGGCAGGTCGGGTTTGTAGCTCTCCGTGTCCCGGGTGAACCGGAGCCTGGGGTAGAAAGTGAAGACAAACCCCATACTCTCTATGATCTCCTTCTGCTCCTCCAGCGCTTCCGCCTGCCCTCCTTCCTCGAAGACGTAGCCCATGAACTCCCGGCTGTTCTCGAACCGGAGCCCGTTCACGCTGAAGTCGAGCAGTTCGACGGGAAGGTTCATCTCCTGGCGGGGGCTACGACGGGGCCGGATGGTGATGTTTTCGATCCCCCCCTTGATGATCTGGCAGGGCATCTCATAGTACTCATTCTTGCCGTCGATGGGGGATCGGGACGCGTAGTCCAGGACGATCATATCCCCCTCGTTGAGGTAGTGAGGGTCTTTCCGGTTCTTGATCCTGGATTTCATCGGTTTCTTGATATGGATCGTCCGGCTGATCTCCTGCGCGCCGAGCCCCAGCACCTCGGCGGTGCTCAGGTCGATGAGGGTGCGTTTGTTCGTCCTTTCGTCCATGTGGGGCTTGCTCACGTAGACCACCCGATCCTCCGTGTGGTTCAGCCGGATCGCCTTCTTGAAGGTGGTGACGACCCGCTCGGCGGAGAATTCGGCCTCCTCCCCTTCCTTGGGTTTTCTGTAGGGGATCAGCTTGACGGTGTTGAGGCGAGGCGGGATGCTTCCCTCGGTGGGAAAGCGGAAGTCAGTCTTCTGGATGTAGACGTCGAACAGGACCTGGGGGTAGACCCGCATCGTGCCCCGCCCGATCTTGTGGGAGAAGCGGATCGTCTGGCGCTTGTCCCGTTTCGCCACGTTGGTCAGCGGGATGAGACGATACCCCACGCCGATCTTGGGGTCCATGTTCCGCAGTACCTCAGCGGGGAACCGCATGCGTTCGGCGACCTGGCAGTTGATCGTGTAGGGGATGCGGTCGTGGAGGAACCAGAGGTTCATGATCTCACCCTGGCCGTTGAACAGCGACCGATCCTCCGCCTTGAGGCCGTCCGGCGTGGTGATGAAGAAGGACTTGTCCTGGATGAACATCTCCCCGTTCACGTGGAATAAGACGGCCCGGCCGGCGTCCTCGTCCACCTCCCGCCCGTCCGCTGTCCGGGAGATCGAACAGTTGATCGAGGGGGGGTCCAGTTCGACGAGGCGGCTCAGCGCCGACTCGCGGACGGACCGTTTTCCCGAGACCATGCCGACGACGTTGCCGAAGAATCCCTTCTTCACGGTGGTGAGGTCCTGGTCCGCCATGTCGTCGAGATCGAGGCTGGCGCTCCGGTTCCTCAGGAACGACTTGATGGAATAGAGGAGGATGAGGAGGAGAAAAGCCCCCCCCAACACCAACAGAAAAGTCGTGTCTTTGCGTGCGGATTGAGACTCGAACATAGAGCGCTCAAAGGGGTTCTTGACCTGTGCGAGCGCCGGCTCAACGAAAAGGAGCCACACGACCCACTGGAACCGGAGCGCCTGACGTGCAAAAGGTTTTTTGCTCATAGCGGTATATCCTCTGTACTTTCAAACGCCTCAGAGCTACGACTGTTCCGGGCGCCATGGCGCGGGGAGGTCCCCGTCTCCATGATATCGACCGAAAGGTGTGAAACATAAGGCGAGCCCCCTGCCCTCCCTCAACTCCAGGGGCAAAGCCCTGGATACCCCCTCCTTCCCCCCACGTGGGGGGAGGGAGGGGTATGGGGGTGGGTAGGGGTCAGTTGCTACCCGTCTTTTGCCTCAGTCGCACCAACTCCTGTTCCAGTTCCTTCAGTTCCTGTCCGTAGCCTGCAAAGTCACCGGCCTTCAGCCGCTCCTGCGCCCTGTGAAAGCGGTCGAGGACCCGGGAAGCCAGGTCATTCGTGGGGATGCCCCCCATCTGTCGGGCGGGGGCGGGCTGCGCCACGGTCTCCGCGAAAGTCACGGATGTTTCCCCGAACACGGCGGCGAGCGCCCGGTCCAGGGTCTCCTCCATCGCGATCCGCTCCCCGTTGGAGACGATGACGCGCTTGAGCTCGGGGAGTTCGCTCTGCTCGGCCTTCAGATAGAGGGGTTCCACGTACAGGAAAGACTGACCGATGGGGATGACCAGGAGATTTCCCCGGATGATGCTCGACCCCTTCTGCGCCCAGAGGGTCAGGTCCTTCGATATGGCCGGGTCCTGGTCGATTCGGGACTCGATCTGCATCGGACCGTAGACCAGTTTATCCTTCGAGAGCTTATAGACGACGAGCTTGCCGTAGTCGGGGACATCGCAGCGGGCGAAGGTCCAGGCGATCATGTTGTCCTTGTTGGCCGGGGTGACCGGGAGCATCAACACGAACTCCTCTTTGGACCGGTCGGGGAACTTCATGATGACGTAGTAAGGGTCCATGACCTGAGGCCGGTCGCTGGCCCCGTAGATCTCCTGCGGCATGTTCCAGACATCTTCCTGGTTGTAGAAGACCTGGGGATCGGTCATATGATACGTGTTGTTCAGAGACACCTGGATCTTGAACAGGTCGGTCGGATACCGGAGGTGTGCCCGGATGCCCTCCGGCATGCGCTCCATCGGCTGGAACAGGCCAGGGAAGATCTTCTGGTAGGAGCGGATGAGCGGGTCTTCGGGGTCCGACACGTAGAAGTTCATCGCGCCGGTGTAGGCGTCGGTCACGACCTTCACGGCGTTTCGGATGTAGTTCGGTCCGTTCGGCATCCGGTGGGCGTAGGGTTCGGAATAGGGGTACATATTGGTAAGGGTGTAGGCGTCATGAATCCAGATCAGCCGTCCGTCCACGATCCCGACGTAGGGGTCCGTAT
Organism: Candidatus Latescibacterota bacterium; assembly: GCA_009694805.1. Taxonomy (GTDB): domain Bacteria; phylum Latescibacterota; class UBA2968; order SICM01; family SICM01; genus SICM01. Next base: position 2,895 of record SICM01000173.1, on the reverse strand, counting down.
CGTAGTTCAGGAACGGGGCAACGAGCTGGGCGCGCCGGGCGATCTGACGGTTGAACAGGATCTGGCTCCTGGGCGTGATGTCCCCGGACAGAAGGATCTTCACATCGTCGAATTTCCAGGCAAAGGCCGCGCGCCGGAAGAAGGAATCGATGGAGACCCCGCCCTCGCCCTGGTAGGTCGTGTAGGCGTTCGCATCCCCCCGGGGGTAGTCGAACTCCTTGGTCCCGGTTCCGATGATGATGTAGTCTCCGGTCAGCTCACCGAAATAGATCTCGGGCCGCTGGATCTCTATGCCCACCTTCGAGGTTGGGGGGATATCCTTAATGAAGAGGTCGGGGAGACCCTCCCCTGCGATCTCGTTGACAGGACTCATGCAGACCCCGTAGCCGTGGGTGTAGGCGAGGTGCTGGTTCTGCCAGGTATTGGCGCGTTCCGGGAGCTGCGCCGTGGAGAGTTCCCGGGGAGAGATCATCACCTGACGGTACTCCCCCTGGATCTGGTAGCGGTCCACGTCGATCCCCGCGAACTGGTAGTAGGGGCGAATCTCCTGGAGCTGCCGGTAGGTCTCCTCCAGGGGACGCCGGTCCCACAGCCGGATGTTCTTGACGATCAGCGGGTTCGCCTGCACGTCTTTGAACGTGAGGGCCTCGCTCGACGGAAAGGCCCGTTCCTCGATGCGGTCCAGGCCGTAGGCCCGCCGGGTGAATTCGATGGCATACTGGAGGTAGGGGGTCTCTTTGACGAGTTCATTCGGTTTGACGATGAACTGCTGGACGGCCACCGGCAGCACCCAGCTGAGGCCGACGAGGCAGACCCCGAACCCCACGCCCCCGTACATGGGAAGTCTCCAGCCCTTGAAGTAGATGTTGTAAATGAACAGGATGGCGAGCACCACCGACATGACGAGCATCACACGGTAAGCGAAAAGCTGGATATTGGCCTCGGTGTAGCCCGCGCCGGCGATGAGGCCTTCGCTCGTGTAGAGCAGGTCGAATTTCTTGAGATGGTAGCTCCAGGCCACCAGCAGGGCCACGCCTGCGGCGGCGGCCGACAGGTGCGATGCCACGCAGGAGGTCATCTCCCAGCCCACGTCCTGCCGCACGAGGGAGCGGTCCAGGTAGTAGGAGACGAGCGCCATCGCGGTGGAGATGAGGGCAGCGGCGACCAGCCATCCCTGAAAAAAGTTGATCAACGGCAGCGAAAAGACATAATATCCCACGTCCTGCCCGAAAAGAGGGTCCGCCACCCCGAAGGCGACGGGATATCCGTAGCGCAGCCACGGCAGCCACATCTGTACAGATATGAGTCCCATGAGCGCACCGAGGGCGAGGATCGCGGCGGCCCATCCGGCCCAGGGGTGCTTGAGCCTCCAGAGGATCCCCGGGAAGGCGTCGATGATGACCACGCCGAGGGAGGTGCGCCGGGTGCGTCGGCCAAAGTGCCGGGCGATTCCCACGTTCGCTCCGGCGATGAGGACGAACAGGACCCAGAAGGTCAGGAAGATCGAAGACTTGGCCTTCAGGAGCGTCCCATAGACAGACCCATAGCCCAGGCTGAGAAACCAGAGCCAATCCGTGTAGATATCGATTCCGACTCTCAGAAAAATCAGGACCAGGACGGCGACTGTTCCAAGAAACATCCAGAACACGGATCGGTTGGGCATGATCTGTTCTTTCTCGGGAGAAATCCGAACCCGTCTCAAAAGACGGAAGGATGTTAAGAGAGATACCGGAGAATATGGGGACTCACCGCCGTGCAAAACCGTAAAATACGAAATAATCGAAGGCCAAACAAGATAAAATATCGCTTGACAGAGGGGGTAAGACCCTCTATTATTGACGGCTACCTATGAGTACGATCCTGGTCATCGCAAACGACATCCACGGCCCCCAGTTGAGGTCGGATCTTCTCACCATCGGACATGCCGCACATTTTTCCGATAAGGCACGCCTGTCGGAGGTGGAGATCCCGCACGACCCGGACCTCATTCTGCTGGATATCGATGCCTCCGAGGAAGATGTGGGTGTGATCTGCCGGGCGTTGCGGAACCGGGAGGCCGCCCGAAGATCGCCCATTCTGGCGATCGTGGACGAGGAGCGGGTGCGTGGCCTGGATTTTTCATCCGGGGTCGATGATTTCATCGTCAAACCCTACCGTCTTTGCGAGGTGGAGGCCCGCATGCGCCTGGCGCTCTGGCGGGATGATCGTCTCGTTCAGACGGGTATCGTCAAGGTCGGCGACATTCTGATCAATGTCACCCGGTATGAGGTGCGGGTCCGGGGAGCTCCCATCGAGCTGACGCTCAAGGAATATGAACTGCTGAAATATCTCGTCATCAATCGGGGCCGCGTCTTCACACGGAGCGATCTTCTCAGCCAGATCTGGGGCTACGACTACTATGGGGGGATGCGCACGGTAGACGTCCACATCCGCCGCGTCCGGTCCAAACTGGAAGTGGCGGGGGACAGCTACATCAAAACGATCCGGGGGGTGGGTTACACGTTTGAGCCTCCTTTGCGCGGGGAGGCGAATCGCGAGATGTGAGGCGTGAAAAACGTTATGATCCGCAGATGGGCGCAGATGAACGCAGATAAAACCCCGTGAAGCGTATCTCGCGAAGCGTGAAGCGCGGGGAGGGGTGATACGAGGTACGAGATACATTTTTCGTTTTTGCTGTTCACCGTTTCGCCCTTTAGAAAGGGAATTTTATGACGATGCAGTGGAAGCGGTGGACCTTCCTCGTCGGCTTCGTCCTGACCGTTGCGATCGTCTTGAGCGGTCCTGTCCGGGCGGCGGAGGAGGCGGGCGGCGAGATCACAGGCGGCGAGGCCCTCAAGAAGTTGATGGACGGCAATCGCCGGTTTTCAGGCGACCAGTCAGTAACGTCCGGTTAGG
>SICM01000172.1 GCA_009694805.1 Candidatus Latescibacterota bacterium | reverse complement strand
CCTTGAAAAAGCCCTGGAACTGGACCTGTATGCCCGCATGCTGAAACACCCTTTGTATCAACAGAAAATCAACGAGTTGTCGGGTCTCCTTGAAAAGCCATCAAGCTTGAAGAAGGCAGCATAACGGTGATCGTGAGTGAACAGTGTCCGATTCACCACGGCTTTGTCAAGGACTATTTTCATCTCCGGAAGGGGAGGCTCAGGGACAAAAAGCCCTTGAAATACGGGGCGGCGTGGTGTATAATAGAACGATCAGCAAGAGAAGGTGTCGGGTATCGGGAAAAAACAGGAATGAGGAATATGAAAAAGACCAGAGTGGCTGTCATCGGGGCCAGCGGCATCGGCCAGCACCACGCCCGCTGGTACCACCTGTCGGGGGCGGAGGTCGTGGCCTTCGTGGGGACGTCGGAGGCGAGCTGCGCCAAGACCGCTGACGCCCTGCGGAATTCGTTCGGATTTGCCGGGCGAGGGTACTGGGACCTGGATGAGATGCTGAAGCGAGAGCATCCGGAGGTCGTCGCCGTGTGCAGCCCGACGCACCTCCACCGGGAGCACGCGGTTGCGGCGCTGGAGGCCGGGGCGCACGTCCTGTGCGAGAAACCGCTGGTGTGGGACCCTGCGAAAGACCCGCAGGCGTGGCTCGTCGACGGCAGGGCGATGGTCGAGCGGGCCTCGACGCTCCGGCGGGTCTTCGGGATGACTCCGCAGGTGGCGGCCGTGGCCCCGTTCTACTGGCAGCTCTACGAAAAGGTCCGGGGCAGGCGGGCGCCGGTCCGGGCGTTTCACGGCGAATTCAGGAATAAATCCCGCAAGGGGCGCAAGCGGTACGAGGAACTCTGGTGCGATGTCTCTCCCCATCTGCTCGCCCTGCTGATGGAACTGGCGCCGGGGGGGGAGATGGATACGGGCACCTTCAAGGGCCGACTTTCCGAATACGAGAATCTCGCCGAGTTTGACTGGGTGAGTCCGGCGGGCCGGTGCGCTGCCCGTATCCACCTGGTCGACCTGGAGGAGGGTGCGCCGGTCCGCTGCTTCGGCGTGAACGGGTTCGTGGCCGGGTGGGATGGGTACCGGGATGAAGGGGGGATCTTTCGTTCGGTCCTGAAGTACGGGGATGCGGAGGTCCGGTCCGACGACTTTTTACATATCGTCATCGCCGATTTCCTGTCATGCGTGCGAGGAGAGGGGGGCAGGGTCTGGGTGGATGGCCCGACGTCCCTCCGGAATCTTGAAACCCAGGTGCAGGTGCTGGAGAAGGCGGAGAGGGCGTAAAAACGTATCTCGTATCTCGTATCTCGTATCTCGTAAAACCTTCTACGCTTCACGCTTCACGAGATACGCTTCACATTCGTTCAGGTGCTGTGAAGCGGGTCCTTTTCATCGCCTATCACTATCCTCCGATTCAGGCCGGGGCTGAACGGGCAGTCCGGTTCGCGGGGCGCCTGCCGTCGTTCGGGTATGAGACGGAGGTGCTGACGACCTCGGCGTTCGGGGGGGATGCGGAGGGGGATGCGATCCGCGCGTGGGAACCCGTCGGTCTGTATCGTATCCTGTTCAACCGGGCAGGCCGGGAGATCCCCCACATCAGGACGGGAGGGGAACGGATGCGGGGCGGACAGGTTCGGCGATGCCTCATCCCGGACGCGCAGATCGGCTGGGCGCCTCACGCGATCTGGCGGGGCCTGCGCGGCGTTCGGCGGGGGGGGGGACGCCTGATCTTCTCCACCTCTCCTCCGGCCTCCTCCCATCTTGTGGCCCTCGCCCTCAAGCGGATGACCGGCCTGCCCTGGGTCGCTGACTTCCGGGACTGCTGGACCTATGATCCGCTCGACGATGCCCTGGCCGACGACGGCCTGCGGCTTCAGGCGGAACGGGCGCTGGAGGCGTGGGTTGTCCGGGAGGCGGATCGCATCGTGGTTGTGACGGAGGTCGCGCGCCAGGATCTCGCGCAGCGATATCCTGAGGAGGCCCACAGGGTCGTCCTCATCCCCAACGGTTTTGAGCCGACGAACGCTGGATCTGGGGGGGCTAAAAATGGGCGTCTGATCCTGGTCCATACCGGGACATTCGCCCGCAGCCACCCCCGGCGAAGTCCGGGGGCGCTTTTCGCGGCGCTGAGGGGGATGGCCGATGCGCCGGAGTTGGTCCTGGTGGGGGCGCTGACGGAGACGGAACGAGGCCTGGGGCTGGACCTGATCGAACGGGGGGTCGTGCGCCTCGCGGGGCAGGTGTCACAAAGGGAGGCGCTGGCGTACCAGAGATCGGCGGACCTGCTCGTGCTGGTCGACCATCCCCGGGCCGTGCGGGCCTCGAACGTGCCGTCGAAGTTCTATGAATACGCCGCGACCGGGCAGCCGGTCCTCGCCCTGGTCCCCGAAGGCGCCACGCGGGACCTGCTCCTCTTGCTGGGTGCAGGAAGAGCGGTCGATCCGGAGTCCCCGGAGGACATCCGGCAGGCCGTCGAGGCATTTTCGGAGGAGAAGCGGCGGGCCGGGGCCCTGCGGTCCGGCGTCACGGAAGAGGCGCTGGCCCCGTTCCACTGGGCACGGTTGACGGAACGGCTGGCAGGGCTATTCGATGAGCTGACATAACCATTTACCGCAGAAAACGCCGGGAACGCGGAGAAAAGAAAGGGCAGAAGCGGGGAAACGAGGAAACGGGGAGGGCTTTTGCACCGATTCTCCGATTCGCTATTCTCTGCGCCCTCTGCGCTCTTTGCGGTGAAGCTTGTAGGTTGTGATGAAAGGAGCGTGCGAAATGGCGAACAAGACGATGGAGGCTGCGTACCGCGTCCTGGTGGACCAGTTGACCGAGCGGGGCATCGACGTGGAGAAGGTCAGGGCCCGGCTCAAGAGGCAGCAGATCGAGACGCCTTCGTGGGGTTATGGAAACTCCGGGACGCGGTTCAAGGTCTTCCGGGAGCCGGGGGCGGCGCGGGACCTCCGCGAGCGCCTGGCGGACGCGGCGTGTGTTCACCGGATGACCGGTGTCTGTCCGTCGGTGGCCATCCACATTCCGTGGGATAAGGTCGAGGATTATGATGCGCTGACCGGGGAGGCGACGTCCCTCGGTGTCCGCATCGGGGCGGTGAATCCCAACGTCTTTCAGGACTATGAATATAAGATGGGGAGTTTCGCCAACGCAAGGCCGGAGGTCCGGGGGCAGGCGCTGGAGCACATGTACGAGTGCATCGACATCATGAACCGTGTGGATTCAAAGATCCTGAGCCTCTGGTTTGCGGACGGGACGAATTATCCGGGGCAGGGGGACTTCCGACGCCGGAAACACTGGTTCGAGGAGGGGCTGCAGAAGGTCTACGGGCGTCTGCCCGACGGGGCCCGGATGCTGATCGAATACAAATTTTTCGAGCCGGGATTCTATCATACGGACATCCCCGACTGGGGCACGGCCTATCTTCTGTGTCGCAAGCTCGGAGAGAAAGCGGAAGTGCTGATCGACCTCGGTCATCATCCGTTGAGTACCAATGTGGAGCATATCGTGGCTACCCTTCTGGACGAGGGGAGACTGGGTGGTTTCCACTTCAATGACCGAAAATATGCAGACGATGACCTGACGACCGGTTCCATAAACCCCTATGAGATCTTTCGCATCTTCAAAGAGCTGGTGGCAGCCGAGGAAGACCCGTCGGTGCAGATGGATATCGCCTATATGATCGACCAGAGCCATATCATCAAGCGTAAGCTGGAGGCGATGATTCAAACCGTCATGAATATCCAGACAGCCTTCGCCAAGGCGCTGTTGGTGGACCAGAAGGCCTTAGAGGCTGCGCAGTCGAGTTACGATACGGTTGAATGCGAACGCGTTCTCCAGGCGGCCTATCAGACCGATGTCACCCCGCTCCTGGCGAAGGCGCGGGAGGAGATGGGGGTCGATCCAGACCCGATTGCGGCATATCGGAAGAGCGGTTACCAGGAAAAAATTGTGAAAGAGAGACAGGGAGAACTGAAAGGCGCGGCCAGTTGGGGCTGAAAAAATGCCGAAGGGAGAAAGCAAGTAGTTTTTATTTCAGGAGGTTACATTTTTACTGCTCAAAGTTTAGAAAATGCTTGACACAGGCCTATAAAAAAGGTATCTTTGTAGGCTCTTACGAAAGTCGATCTTTTGAATTTGATTTTAAAAAGCTCTTGACTTCTCGAAGATATCATCTTATATTTATACCTTGCCGGTAGACCTGTCCGGCGATGTTTTGGCTCTTTGAAAATCGAATAACGTGCACGGCCTAAATCGCTTGGTCAGCCCCTTCTTCGGAAGGGACGAACTTAGCAAAAAAAATACGCCTAAAAGGCGTACCTGTTTTTTTACGGAGAGTTTGATCCTGGCTCAGAACTAACGCTGGTGGCGTGTCTTAGTCATGCAAGTCGAACGCGAAAGGGGGGGCAACTCCCCAAGTAAAGTGGCGAACGGGTGAGTAACACGTGGGTAACCTGCCTCCGGGATGGGGATAACACTCCCAAAGGGGTGCTAATACCGAATAATGCAGCGACTCCGCATGGAGATTGCTGTTAAAGGTGGCCTCTGCTTGCAAGCTACCGCCTAGAGATGGACCCGCGTCCGATTAGCTTGTTGGTGAGGTAACGGCTCACCAAGGCAACGATCGGTAGCCGGCCTGAGAGGGTGATCGGCCACACTGGGACTGAGATAAGGCCCAGTCCCCTACGGGGGCCAGCAGTCTAGAAATTTGCACAATGGGCGAAAGCCTGATGCAGCGACGCCACGTGGGCGATGAAGCCCTTAGGGGTGTAAAGCCCTGTCAGGAGGAACGAATAGCGAAGGCGTTAATAACTCCTTCGAATGACGGTACCTCCAGAGGAAGCTCCGGCTAACTCTGTGCCAGCAGCCGCGGTAATACAGAGGGAGCAAGCGTTGTTCGGAATTACTGGGCGTAAAGGGCGCGCAGGCGGACTTGTAAGTCAGGCGTGAAAACTATCGGCTCAACTGATAGATTGCGTTTGAGACTGCAGATCTTGAGTACGGGAGAGGAAGGTGGAACTCTGCGTGTAGCGGTGAAATGCGTAGATATGCAGAGGAACACCGGTGGCGAAGGCGGCCTTCTAGACCGATACTGACGCTGAGGCGCGAAAGCGTGGGGAGCAAACAGGATTAGATACCCTGGTAGTCCACGCTGTAAACGATGGGCACTAGGTGTTGGAGGTATTGACCCCTTCAGTGCCGTAGCTAACGCATTAAGTGCCCCGCCTGGGGAGTACGCTCGCAAGGGTGAAACTCAAAGGAATTGACGGGGGCCCGCACAAGCGGTGGAGCATGTGGCTCAATTCGATGCAACGCGAAGAACCTTACCCGGGTTTGACATGTGCCTGAAAAGCGTAGAGATACGCTCCCTCGCAAGAGCAGGTACACAGGTGCTGCATGGCTGTCGTCAGCTCGTGTCGTGAGATGTTGGGTTCAGTCCCGCAACGAGCGCAACCCCTGTCCTTAGTTGCCATCAGGTCATGCTGGGAACTCTAAGGAGACTGCCTGTGTTAAGCAGGAGGAAGGTGGGGATGACGTCAAGTCCTCATGGCCCTTACGTCCGGGGCTGCACACGTGCTACAATGGCCGGTACAAAGGGAAGCAATACCGCGAGGTGGAGCCAATCTCAAAAAGCCGGTCTCAGTTAGGATTGCAGTCTGTAACTCGACTGCATGAATGCGGAATCGCTAGTAATCGCGGATCAGCACGCCGCGGTGAATACGTTCCCGGGCCTTGTACACACCGCCCGTCAAGCGATGAAAGCCGGGAGTACCCGAAGTCGTTGGCCCAACCCGCAAGGGAGGGAGACGCCGAAGGTAAAACTGGTAATTGGCGCTAAGTCGTAACAAGGTAGCCGTATCGGAAGGTGCGGCTGGATCACCTCCTTTCTAAGGAGATATATTGGATATCGGATGTTTCTAATTCGAGAATTCAATCACTCCTAAGGTCAATGGCCCCGCGAGTCGGTCGTGCACGTTATTCGGTTTTCAAAGGGAGACCTCTGTGGGCTAATAGGCCCTTGACAGGTTTCCGCCGATGTTAGGGCCTATAGCTCAGGTGGTTAGAGCGCACGCCTGATAAGCGTGAGGTCGGAAGTTCAACTCTTCCTGGGCCCATTATATACCCGGCAAATAAAAATTTGGGGATATAGCTCAGTTGGGAGAGCGCGGCCTTTGCAAGGCTGAGGTCACCGGTTCGATCCCGGTTATCTCCACCAAAGTCGATTAAATTTAAAAATCTTTCTATATAAGTATTTAGCCGCCCACGGGCGGTTGCTCTTTGACAATCGAATACGGGAAGACTCGAGCATCAACACAAGCCGAGCATCTGGGATTCAGAAGGCTTTTGACCAAGGTCAAAAGTCATCTGCCAAAAGCCTGTTTTGTTGGTCAAGCTACAAAGGGCGCACGGGGGATGCCTAGGCACGAGAAGGCGATGAAGGACGTGATAAGCTGCGATAAGCCTCGGGTAGGCGCAAATAGCCTTTGATCCGGGGATGTCCGAATGGGGAAACCCGGCGCGGGTAATGCCGCGTCATCTCTGAGTGAATACATAGCTCAAGAGAAGCCAACGGGGCGAACTGAAACATCTCAGTAGCCCCAGGAAAAGAAAGCAACAGCGATCTCCTTAGTAGCGGCGAGCGAAAGGGAGACAGCCTAAACCGGTTCGTACGTCAAAGCCTGCATGCGTTGTGCGGCCGGGGTTGTGGGATTGGATCTGACAACAGTGCGGTGTTGTCGAGGAGTTACAAATTCGCATCGTAGCCAAACAGTTCTGGAAAGACTGGCCACAGAAGGTGATAGCCCTGTGGGCGAAACGATAGCGAACTCCTTCGGTTCGATTCCCAAGTACCGCGGGACACGTGAAATCCTGTGGGAATCCGGGAGGACCACCTTCCAAGGCTAAATACTTTCTCGTGACCGATAGTGAACCAGTACCGTGAGGGAAAGGTGAAAAGAACCCCTAAATGGGGAGTGAAATAGTACCTGAAACCGTGCGCCTACAAGCAGTCGGAGGGCGACGCGGATGCTTGCATCCGATAGCCTGACGGCGTGCCTTTTGCATAATGAACCGGCGAGTTACTTGTGCGTTGCAAGATTAACCCACTCTGTGGGGTAGTCGTAGCGAAAGCGAGTCCGAACAGGGCGATTCAGTAGCGCGCAGTAGACCCGAAGCCAAGTGATCTATCCATGGCCAGGATGAAGCGCGATTAAACTCGCGTGAAGGTCCGAACCCATCTGCGTTGAAAAGCGGAGGGATGAGCTGTGGATAGGGGTGAAAGGCCAATCAAACTTGGAGATAGCTGGTTCTCCCCGAAATAGCTTTAGGGCTAGCCTTCTGTAATAGAGTGACGGAGGTAGAGCACTGGATGGGCCAGGGGCCTTACCAGGTTACCAATCCCAACCAAACTCCGAATGCCGTTACTTGTTTCAGAGGAGTCAGGCTGTGGGGGATAAGCTTCACAGCCGAGAGGGAAACAACCCAGACCGCCAGCTAAGGCCCCTAAGTGCGAGCTAAGTGACAAAGGATGTGGGATTGCGTAGACAGCCAGGATGTTGGCTTAGAAGCAGCCATTCATTTAAAGAGTGCGTAACTGCTCACTGGTCAAGCGATTCTGCGCCGATAATTCACGGGACTCAAGCTCGCTGCCGAAGCTGCGGGCTTCAGCCTTCGGGCTGGAGCGGTAGGGGAGCATTCCATTCCGAGCGAAGGTAGACCGTGAGGTCTGCTGGACGAGATGGAAGAGATTATGCCGGTATGAGTAGCGATAAAACAGGTGAGAATCCTGTTCACCGAAAATCTAAGGTTTCCTGGGGAAGGTTCGTCCTCCCAGGGTAAGTCGGATCCTAAGCCGAGGCCGAAAGGCGTAGGTGATGGTAAACAGGTCTAAAATTCCTGTACCACCTGAAGGACGTTATCAGCCAAGGGGTGACGCAGGGGTGAAGGTCAGCCCACGATTGGAAGTGTGGGTCTAAGCTTGTAGGAGGATCGTCCTGGCAAATCCGGACGGTCGCTACCTCCGAGAGGCGATGGGGAGGCCGCAAGGCCATAAACTGATCCTAATCTGACTGCCAAGAAAAACCTCTACGTGAGTTTTTCGGGTGACCGTACCGCAATCCGACACAGGTAGATGAGGAGAGAATCCTAAGGTGCGCGAGTGAGTCCTCGTTAAGGAATTAGGCAAAATGACCCCGTAACTTCGGGAGAAGGGGTGCCCCTAAGTAGGTGAGCGGATTTACTCTGCAAGCCGAATGGGGCCACAGTGAAATGGCCTGGGCGACTGTTTACTAAAAACACAGGTCTCTGCTAAGTCGTGAGACGACGTATAGGGACTGACACCTGCCCGGTGCCGGTAAATTAAAAGGAGGGGTTAGCCGCAAGGCGAAGCTCTGAATTGAAGTTCCGGTAAACGGCGGCCGTAACTATAACGGTCCTAAGGTAGCGAAATTCCTCGTCGGATAAAAACCGACCTGCACGAATGGTGTAACGACTTGGGCGCTGTCTCAACGAGGAGCTCGGCGAAATTGTAGTTCCGGTGAAGATGCCGGGTGCCCGCAACGGGACGGAAAGACCCCGTGAACCTTTACTCTAACCTGACACTGTACTTCGGCACAGCATGTGTAGGATAGGTGGGAGGCTATGAAGTGGGGGCGCTAGCTCTCATGGAGCCAACCTTGAAATACCACCCTTGTTTTGGTGAAGTACTAACCTAGACCCTTGAAGCAGGGTTGGGGACACTGTCTGGCGGGAAGTTTGACTGGGGCGGTCGCCTCCTAAAAAGTAACGGAGGCGCCCAAAGGTTCCCTCAGCGCGGTCGGTAATCGCGCGTCGAGTGCAAAGGCATAAGGGAGCTTGACTGCGAGACCTACAAGTCGAGCAGGTGCGAAAGCAGGGCTTAGTGATCCGACGGTGGCGCGTGGAAGCGCCGAAGCTCAACGGATAAAAGGTACTCCGGGGATAACAGGCTTATCTCCCCCAAGCGTTCATAGCGACGGGGGGGTTTGGCACCTCGATGTCGGCTCATCGCATCCTGGGGCTGAACATGGTCCCAAGGGTTTGGCTGTTCGCCAATTAAAGCGGTACGTGAGCTGGGTTTAGAACGTCGTGAGACAGTTCGGTCCCTATCTGTTGCGGGCGTAGGATACTTGAGGAGAGCTATCTCTAGTACGAGAGGACCGAGATGGACGGACCTCTAGTGTACCAGTTGTCTCGCCAGAGGCATTGCTGGGTAGCTATGTTCGGACGGGATAAGCGCTGAAAGCATCTAAGTGCGAAGCCCACTCCAAGATCAGGTATCCCGCAGGGTAACCTGCCTGAAGGCCCCTGGAAGATGACCAGGTTGATAGGTCGCAGGTGTAAGTGCGGTAACGCATTCAGCCGAGCGATACTAATGGGCCGTGAGGCTTGATCAACTTTACTTCTTTTGGCAGATGACTTCTGGCCTTGAGATGAAGCTTGAGCTTCCCATATTCGATTGAACTTGTAGGGACGTATTTCGGTACGTCCCTACAAAAATAATTTATTTCTCGGTGGCTATAGCGGAGGGGAAACACCTCTTCCCATTCCGAACAGAGAAGTTAAGCCTTCCAGCGCCGATGGTACTGCTTGGGTGACCTTGTGGGAGAGTAGGACGTCGCCGGGAATAATTTAAAGCCCAATCTCATCTGAGATTGGGCTTTTTATTTTTCCACCCCAGGCGTCAGGGTGTATTTTCATCCCTGAAGGCCAGGACTGCCGCCCTAAATCGTTCCATTTCCTTTTCCAGCACAGCTAAAATCTCTTTGGCGCCTGTCAGGTCGTTTTTTGCGCCTATCGTCTCCAGTCTCAGCGCCGCCTCAGAGACATTTCTGGCCCCCAGTTGGCCTACGGCCCCCTTGAGCGTATGTGCAGCTCGTTCCAACGCCTTTGCATCGCGTCGGGAAACAGCTTCCTCCAATCGGGCCAGCATCCCCGGACAGTTGTCCAGAAGTAGCTCTGTAAGTTCCCCCAACAGGTCTGCGTCACCCCCTACCCGCTCCAGGGCCTCTTCCCGGTCGAAAACGCTGTCTGTCTTTAACGTGGCCGGGGCGACCTCTGCGCCATCCTTCCCCAAAACGACCTGTTCAATCGTCTGGAAAAGATCCTCCGCCAGAATCGGCTTGGCGACGTAGCCGTCCATGCCGGCCGCCATGCATCGTTCCCGGTCTCCCTCCATGGCATAGGCCGTCATGGCGATGATGGGGAGGTGCGCGCCGGTGGCCTTCTCTCTCTCTCGGATGCGTGCGGTGGTCTCGAACCCGTCCATCTCAGGCATCTGCACGTCCATCAGGGCAAGGTCAAATTTCTGATCTTCGAGGAGGGAGAGCGCCTGTCGGCCGTTTTCGGCCACGGTCACTCTGTGTCCCCACCTCTCCAGCAGACGCACCGCCAGCCTCTGGTTGACGGGGTTGTCTTCAGTCAAAAGTATCTGAAACTGGAGACGGAGCCTGTCAAGGACTTTGAGACACGTGCGCGAAAAAATTACTGACGTGGTGCATCTGAGCCGACCTCGATCGGCGCGTTGATCCAGACCTTCTTTGGGAGGGGCCGTATGCGAGGCGACCCGTTGACGAAGCGCTCCGGGTTGG
>SICM01000171.1 GCA_009694805.1 Candidatus Latescibacterota bacterium | reverse complement strand
CTCCGCTCTCCCTTCACCGCCTCCAACGCCACCTTCGCCTTGAACTCTGCCGTATAGCTCTTCCGCATGGTTTGCCTCCTGAATCGATCCCTGATCCTATCGGCAAATCCACCTTATTCCCCTGTCCAAAAATCCCAGACCATTATAAACCTCCCAAGCCGAAGGCGATGGACAAGCTCCTGGCGGCCAAGGGACAGGTGCAGGTCTCCAAAACCCAGAAATCTGCTCCCCCCTCCAAACCTTCCCCAAAGGCCCCGCCTGCCCCGGCCAAAAAGGTGGAAGCCGCCCTGGCCGGCGTGAAAATGAGGTCGGGCAAGGCCCCGGCGACGAAGCCGGCCACGGCTGCTGCGTCTGCGTCTCAACCTTCCAAGAAGGCCGTGGCCCAGAAGCCGAAGAAGGCCCCCGCTCCACGCAAACCCTCGGGGCCCGGTGTGTTCACCCAGATGATCGAGTCGATCAGGGTCCACATTCGCGAGGAGATCCAGGAGATCAAGAAGGAGCTGGCAGCCCAGCACCTGTTCAAGCCGTTCAAGGACGGTCTCAACTCGATGAAGAAGGGGGTCTCCTACCTCAAGGAGCGCATCTCAGAGGACAAGTCGGCGGCGGGAGATGCCTTAAAGTCCGCGTATCAGGATGTCCGGGAGGTCGGGAAGATGGAGGCCTACGACCGGTCCGACCCGGATGGAGACATCGCCTCCATCGTGGATGAGCGGCGGAAGGCGCAGACGTTCGGGACGGCCCTTGAGAAACTGGGCTCCCTCCGTCAGCGCCAAACCCCGCGTCGCGACACGGCCTCTTCGCAGGATGAGACGCCGTCCGAGGGTGCATCGGCAGCTATGGGGTGGCCGGTGGCCAGGGCTGAATCCGGAGAACCCCAAAGCGTGGAGGCCGTGCCCCGACCGCCGGGATTTTCTTCGGATGGGAGTGCGGACGAAGACATCGCCCCGGTGGTGGAAGAGCGCCGTCAGGCATCTGAGATGGGAGCTGCTCTGGAACAACTAGGCTCCATGCGGCAGCGTCAGGCATCTTCCAACCGGCCAAGGCCCCAGGATACGCCCGGAAATGCGGTCCCTCCTCCGGGGGAAGCCCAGCCCTTCGGCGCGGAGGGAGAGATCGCCCCGGTTGGGGATGAGCCGCGACGGGCATCGTCGCCGGGAGTGCCGGAGGCGTCTTCGGGCAGAGCAGATTTTTCATCGGGAGCGTCGGAGACGCCCACCGCCAGGGCAGAGCCTTCGTCGAGATCGGAATTTGACCTGAGAGGGGACATCGCCCCGGTGGTGGATGAGCGCCGGCAGGCGTCAGAGATGGGAGCGGCCCTGGAGCAACTGGGTTCCATGCGTCAGCGCCAGGCATCCTCCCATCGGCCCAGGTCTCAGGATCAGCCCCAGGATACGCCTGTGAACCCTTCCGGCCCGTCAGGGGAGTCTCCGGTGGAGGCGCAGCCTTTCAGCGTGAGGCCTTCGTCAGGCTCTGGTGCGGAGGGGGACATCGCCCCGGTTGGGGATGAGCAGCGAGGCGCAGTGCCTCAGGCGTCGGGGCCGTCGGAAGCGCCATCCGCCAGGGCAGAGTCTTCGCAAAAGTCGGCGTTTGACCTGGGGGGGGATATCGCCCCGGTGGCGCAGGAGCGCCGACAGGGGTCGGAGATGGGGGCGGCCCTGGAGCAACTGGGTTCCATGGGTCAGCGCGAGGCGGCCTCCCGCCGGCCCAAGCCCCAGGGGGCACAGGCAGCGGAGATCTCCTCAGCACCGGCGGAGCCATCGCCGCAGGCATCAGGACCACCGGCGGAGGCGCAACCGGTCATGCTGGCATCGGAGGATGCCCCTCCCGAACGCGCTGCCTCCGCCGCTCCGCCCCAAGCCTCAGGCGGGGAAGAGATTCCCGGCTCTCCGCCGGAGGCGATTCCGGTTCCGATGCCCGTGCAGGAGATGAGGTCCGCGCCGGTAGAGGGCGCGCCGACGCTGTTGCAACGCCTGACGGGGTCCCAGAAGCCGGGGAAGAAGAGCGGGGGTATCCAGCGCAAGGCATCCAAGACGGAACATCAGATCAGGGCCATCAAGGCGCTGCAGGCCCTGTTCAGGCATCCGCTCTGGAGGCAGGTGGTGGTGAACTCTACGGAAAAACCGAGCCAGCTCTACATCCCCCGGAAGGTGTTCGAGGCGAACTTCGCCGAAGCGGAGTTCCGCAACGCCATGAAGGCCGGCAGCCGGCTGGCCATGAGCTTCTGGGCGGAAATCCGGGAGTTCACGTTCGACGCAGGGTTCATCGACGAGGTCCTGGCCTTCGAGTTTCCCAAGGTCCGGGGGCAGGAAGACCCTGATGAAAAGCAGATCGCCGAAAAATGCGACAAGGAGACGGCCCAGCGGATCGAGCGGTTCGTCGAGTCGGGCGAGGTGAAGCTGCTCCTGCGGAACAGCGGGACCCGACTTGGGACTTTCGTACCCAGCATGGAGATCATCGCCCGAATATACCTGGGCCTGAAGAAGGGCAGCGACATGAATCCCACGGCCCGGCTGGACATCCAGAAGGACGTGATGTTCAAATATCAGAGGGCGAAGTACCCGGAGAAACTGGCCCGGAAGGCGCGCAACGTGGCCCTGCGGTATTTCTTCGAGCATCTGATCGACTATGGGCTGGACCTCTACAAGGAACGGAAGGTGGCTCTCATGGAGATGAAGATGCCGGATGAGACGGACAAGGAGACCCGTCTCGAGAGTTTGCGCGATACCTGTGGCAACCTGACTGCGGAGCGGGCGTCCAAGGCGGTGCTGTCGGCGCAGGTGATTGCGGAACTCCGGGAGCAGATTCGGGGGGCGATCAACGACTACGAGATGGGAATTGAACCCGGAGCCGGAGCATCCGCCCTGACGTCGGAAGACGAGAACGAAGAGGAAGATGCGGAACAACCGACGAAACAACCGGAGGCGCAACTGAAGGAGCAGTCCGAAGCAGCGTCCCGACCCTGACGGCGCTGCAATTTCCTTTGACTTTCGCGCCGGAATTGACTACATTTTGAAATGTGACGTCGAAGACGAGGACCATTCGCTGTGTGCGGGTGGGTTTCGTCTTTTGTTTTTGTCTGCCGCGCCACATCTTTCGGGGTGATGAAGTTCAAACGTAGAGGAGGACCACTTACCAGATGTCCACGCACAGTTACATCACACGGGGAGGTTACGAAAAGCTGGAAAAGGAGCTTCATCACCTCATGTCTGTGGAGCGACCCGCCGTCATCAAGAGCTTGACCCACGCCCGTAGTTTCGGAGACCTGTCGGAGAACGCCGAGTATGCCGCGGCCAAAGAGCGCCAGTTACAGGTGGAATCGAAGATCAATGTCATTTCTCAGCAACTGTCGTCTTTGATCATCATCGACGAGTCCATGATCCCCTCCGACAAGGCCTATCTGGGCGCGACCGTGAAACTCAAGGATAAAAAGACCGGCGAAGAGATCACTTACATGCTCGTCTCCACGGTGGAGGCGGACTTCAACGAGAATAAAATATCTACGGAGTCTCCAGTGGGTCGGGCGCTGCTGGGCAAGAAGGCTGGGGAGGCGGTTGAGATCACCGTACCTGCCGGGAAGCTTTCTTATAAGATTCTGAGCGTATCCAGGGACTGAACAGATTCCGGAATGCGGATTTCAGAATGGTTTTCAAAAGACGGGCGCACGCTTCCTGAATCCGCACCTGTGAGCCTGGGGCGCGTCCTGTTTCGCTTTCTTTGCGCCATCTTCCTCATCTGGAGGGGCGCATCTGCGGAGGAGGACCTCCGTGTCCCTACGGATATGGCCCTGATCCCGTCCGGGACGTTCTGGGTGGGCTCCAACCGGGGGGATATCAACGAAAGCCCGCTTCACAGGGTCTTCCTGGACAGCTTCGCCATCGACCGCTGGGAGGTGTCCCAGAAAGAGTACCGGGCCTTCGTCACCGAGACAGGTCGGAAGATGCCGGAGATGATGAGCGCCCCCAGATTCGGGGGGGACGCGCTTCCGGCGGTCGGGGTGACGTGGGAGGAGGCGGAGGCGTACTGCAGATGGGCGGGGAAGCGCCTCCCAACCGAGGCGGAGTGGGAGAAGGCCGCGCGCGGAGAAGACGGGCGGACCTTTCCCTGGGGGGAAGACCCACCGACGATGCAACATCTCAATTTTGCTGATATGCTGAAGGCCCCGGTCGAGATCGGGAGCTATCCGGGGGGCGCAAGCCCCTATGGGGTCGAGGACATGGCAGGGAATGCGGCCGAATGGGTGAGCACCTGGTACGACCCGCAGGTCTACACCTCGGACAGCGTCGTCAACAATCCCAGAGGGCCGGCGACCGGGCAATTGAAGGTCGTACGCGGGGGATCCTGGCAGTCCAGGGAGTATTCATTACGCGCCCCAGCCCGGGTGGCGAAAAGGCCCGGGGAACGTTCTGCGACCGTCGGCTTTCGTTGCGCGATGACCCCTGGCACGGTTCAGATGGGTATCCGCAGGACGGCCGCGCCCGATTCTCTGTCGAAAAGGGAGCGTTGAGATCAGCCACGTGAAAGAGAGGAGTCTATCGTGAAGAAAGAAGTCATTCAGAGCGAAAAGGCCGCGGCGCCGGTGGGGCCCTACTCGCAGGGGATCAAGACCGGGGAGTTCGTCTTCGTCGCCGGGGAGAAGGGGATCGATCCCAAGACGGGGAAGATCGTGTCCGGGGGGATCGCAGCGGAGACCCGGCAGACGCTGGAGAACATCCAGGCGATTCTGGAGGCCGCGGGGGCCACGATGGATCACGTCGTGCGCACGCAGGTATTTCTGACGGATATCCACGATTTCGCCGCCATGAATGTCGTGTACGCGGAGTACTTCAAGGTGGCCCCGCCTGGCCGGACGACGGTGCAGGTGGTGGCCCTTCCCGCAGGGGCGCACGTGGAGATTGAAGCAACGGCCGTTCTGACGAGGTGAGGAAGGGATGGGCAGGCGTCATCGCAGAAACCGTATTCCCCGAAGTGAGAGGGCCAGGACCCCCTCCCTTCTTTTTGGGACAGGAGTGGAAGATTTTCTCAAATCACTTGACAATCCTGGAAACAGGGCTTATCTTAGTGTTTGTTTTAGAATGTGTTGGTTGATCTTTAGGGGTCTGGATGATTTTAAAGTTATAAATAACAACTATTAGAATAACTTTTCTTCATCTTCCATTTCCGTGGAAGGAGTTGCGCGATGGCGAAACCGACCCTGCAGGAGATAGAGATCGCCCCCAAGATCCCGGGGCTCAGGTTTGAGTCCGAGCATTTCTCCATAAGCGTAGCGCCTTCTCTGGGGGGTAAGATCACCTCCCTGATCAACAAGAAGACCGGAAGGGAATTCCTCTCCAGGACCCGAATCGACTATCGGAAAAGGGTTTACGACGGAAAATTCGAAGATTACGAGCGGGATGGGGCTGACGAATGTTTTCCGGCCGTGCAGGCCGGGGCTTATCCTTCATATCCCTGGCAGGGGGTGGGTATCCCTGACCACGGAGAGGTCTGGACGCTCCCCTGGGACTATCAGGTCAAGCAGAACCGCCTTCATATGTCCGTGCACGGGGTCCGGTTCCCCTATGTGTTCGAGCGCCGCATATCGTTCGAAGAACTCGCCCGAAAGAGCGCCCCTTATATCCGCCTTTCCTACTCGGTTCAGAACCTCAGCCCCTATCCCTTCTCGTTCGTCTACGCATTCCATCCGTTGTTTCAGGTACAGGCCGGGTGTCAGATCCTGCTCCCCACCGGGACAAAGGCGGTGACCTACTGGAGCAGCGAAGACCGCCTTGGACGCCCCATGCAGGAGCACCCGTGGCCGGAAGTGCGGGATGTGACGCTGGACAAGAGCTATGAACGTCATATCATCCGATCCCCGCGCCTCAAGCGGGCAGAAAAGCTGTTCACCTCGCGCCTGAGCCAGGGCCGGTGCGCGTTGCGATACCCGGACGGAGAGTTCATCGGCTTTCTCTTTCCCGCCGGGAAACTCCCCTACCTGGGCATGTGGATCAACGAGGGGGTCTGGCACAATCTCTTCCACGTCGCCCTGGAGCCGAGCACGGCCCAGGTGGATCGCCTCGATATCGCCGATGGCCTTCAAGACTGTGGCGTCGTACCCCCTCACGGCACGACAGAGTGGGATATCAGCCTGATCATCGGAGAGGGAGGGGAGATGGCCGAAATGCTGGGGACATTTTAACCTCAGCCCCTGGCTGCATTTTCTTTCATCTGGCCCCGCGTGGTGTGTGAAACTCATCCGAATCGCTGAGGGATCGAGAAGACGAAGGACTTAGACGCCTTTTATCCTGCGATGTCAGGGTAGGACAGACCGTAGATGGAATAGGGGCGGGCCTTCAAGACCCGCCCCTACGCATTTTTCATAGATTTTGAAACAGGAGGGGAATGAGGAATAAGATGGCCGAGAACAGGATCTGGAAGCTCAGGTTGAATGGAGAATATTTCAGGTTATACAGGTTATATATTGTGGTGGCCATTGCGGGGGGGCTGGCCTGGGCCTGCGGCCCAAGCCCGGACCGGGCCTATCACGAAGCGATATCGTGTCTCAAGGCCCTGGCCAGCGATTCCGCCCATTCGGATGTCCGGGGGGATGCGGCGCTGGCCCTGGGCAGGTTGAAAGAGCCCTCTTCCCTGGCGCAGCTTAAAGCGGGCCTCCTGGGTGACCAGGAGGATATGGTCTTCAAGTGCGCGCAGGCGCTGAGTGAGATGGGGGGACCGGAGGCCACTGCTGCGCTCCGGGATGCGCTCAACACGGCCCGAAACCCGTTTATCAAGGCGCAGATCGTGGCCTGCCTGCATCGGCTGGGGGATGATTCGGGGAAGGTTCAACTCGAAGCCGCGCTCGCGGACTCGACCGATCCCCTGCGTCGGGCAAGCGCAGCCTCTGGCCTCGGCAGGGTGGGTGACAGGGCCGCCGTCTCCCGCCTGGTCCACATCCTGGAGAAGGATGTGGACTTTGTTCCCCGCTCCAGCGCAGCCGCGGCGCTGGGGCTGCTGAAGGACGCATCGACCGTGCCTGTTCTGGAGAAAGCCCTGCTGGAGGACCCGGATGAGGTGGTTCGGATTTCGGCTGCGCAGTCCCTGGCCCGCTTCGGCAGCCCGGCCGCCGTGTCGATCCTGGAGGATGCTCTGATCCACCAGACGAACTACCAGCTTCGCAAAATCCTCATCTCCTGCCTCGTGGAGGCCGGGGGTGGAAAGGCGATCTTCCCTGCGCTCCGGGCGATGTTTGCCCAGACGGGGAACACCGTAGGACGCTCCCTGGCCGCAGAGGCCCTGGGACGACTCGGAGACCGGGAGGCGATCCCGCTCCTGAAGAGCGTCCTTCAGGCGGACTCCGATGACGTGGTGAAACTCGCTGCGGGAGAGGCCCTGGGGCGGCTCGGTGAACCCTCTGCCATGCTCGCCACGGTACACGAGATTCTCGTCAATCACCCCAACGACTCCTTTCAGCGTCGCGCTGCGGAGATCCTGGTGGAATATCCCGATAAATTCACATTCAATACGTTCAAGAAATTACTGGCGTGGAATGAGGACCCGGAGATCAGAGTCAGCTCCGCACGGGGCATCGGACGAAATGGGGATCGGGCCGGGCTCGTCCCGCTGGAGAAGGCCCTGGAACACGATGGCGATGAGAACGTCCGGCTGGCCGTTGTAGGGGCGCTGGGCGACATGCCCCAGGGGACTGCCCGAAAGATTCTGGAGAACACCCTGGTCAACAAGGGCCAGTCCGCGGACGTTCGCCTGGCTGCGGCCCGCGTCCTTCGCCTGAAGAACGACCGCGATGCCCTGGGTGCGCTCGTCGAGGCGCTCCACGATAGCGATGCCCGCGTCCGGATGGAGGCGGCGGTGGGCGTGATCAAACTGACGAAGGGGATCGACGTGAGGGAGGGGAGTAAAAAAGCCTGAGTGCCAAGTACCGAGTGCCAAGTGCCAAGGTAAAACCTTACGTGGCCATGACACGTGGAACGTGGCACTTCTTTTCTGGAGGTAATCGTGCCCAATCTGGCGATAAGGGGCGGCGAGCCGCTTGCGAAAGGGCGTCTCGGAAACCCATGGCCGGTCTTCGATGACCGGGAACGAGGGGCAGTGATGGAGGTGGTGGCGTCCGCCAAATGGGGGCGGTCGGCGTATGCGACCCCCGCGGACTCGAAGGTCGGCCAGTTCGAGGCCGCGTTTGCGAAATTTCAGGATGCCCGGTACGCCCTGGGGGTGTCGAACGGGACCGCGGCCATCGAGGTGGCGCTCAGGGGGGCCGGCGTGGAGGCGGGCGATGAGGTCGTGATGCCGGCTGCGGCCTTCGTGTCGGTAGCCACGGCGGTGGTCAACTGCGGGGCCGTCCCGGTCTTCGTGGACGTGGACCCCCGGACGTATCTGATCGATCCGGCTGCGGCGGAGGCGGCCCTCACGCCCCGGACGCGGGCGATCCTGGTGGTGGACAACGGGGGGCTGCCCTGTGACATGGATGCCCTCAACGACATCGCCGCACGGCGTGGGGTGGGCATTGTTTCGGACTGTGCCCACTCGCACGGGTCTCAGTGGAAGGGGGTGGGCACCGGGGCGCTGGGCAGGGTGGGGGCTTTCAGCTTCCAGCAGGGCAAGCTCCTGTCCTGCGGCGAAGGGGGGATGGTCGTCACGAATGACGAAGAGGTGGCCAGGCTGATAGACGCCTATCACCACGTGGGAGGGGTTCCCGGAAGGCCGGGGCCGGGCTCGTCGGTGGTCTCCCTGGCGTGCCGGATGACGGAGTTTCAGGGGGCCGTGGGCCTGGCGCAGCTGTCCCGGTTGAAGGAGCAGACGGAGGTGCGGGAGAGGAACCTGACCTATCTGAACGAAGGGCTTCGGGAGATCGACGGCGTGGAGCCAATCCATCGGGACCCCCGCGTGACCCGGTGGGGGTTTTACCTGGTCCACTTCAAATTTATCTCAGAGCAGTTCGGGGGGATCTCCCGAGATACCTTCCGAAAGGCGCTCGCAGCCGAGGGGGTCTCTGCCGGCGCGGGGCACACGCAGCCCCTCTACAGGCATCCGATCTTCGCCGGGCAGCCGGGCCTGCGCCGGGTCTGTCCCCAGACCGAACGGATCGCGGACACAGAGTCGTGGAGCCTGGGGCATACCGCCTTCCTGGGGCCGGCGGCGGACATGGACCTGATTCTGGACGCGGTTCGGAAGCTGAGACGGAATATAGATGAGCTAAGGGAGGTCGAAAAGGCGTGAAACGTGGGGAGAGGTAGAACGAGATACGAGATACGAGATACGAAGGGGGATCAGGGGAGGAGGGAGATGGCCCTGGCCGGGATGATATTCGCCTGCGCGAAGATGGCGAGACCGGATTGAGACAGGATCTGGGCCCGGGTGAAGTGTGACACCTCTTCGGCCACGTCGGCGTCCCGGATGGAAGACTCGGTGGCCTGGTTACTTTCCAGGGAATGCTCATTGACCCGCGTCGTAAAGCTGAGGCGGTTCTGAATGGCGCCCAGGCTCCCGCGTTGCGCGGTCACGGCAGCGATGGCGCTGTCTAAGGAACTGAGGGCGCTCTGCGACGATGACATCGTGGAGATACTGACGGCGCCGAGGTTCAGGAGTGTCCCGGAGGCGCGCAGATCGCTGATGCTGGTCGCCAGACGGTCGTTTGCGCTGTTGTTGGCGCCGACCTGAAAGTCGCCGCCGGTCCCGGACTCGATCAGCAGCGTCGTATTGTCCAGCCCTCCATCCAGAAATGTTTCGTTCAGGGTGAGCTGGATGCCCAGACGGTCGAAGTTGGCCACGGTCGTGGCGCCGGTGGGGACGGCCCCGCCCTCCAGGGCCGGACCCAGGTTGATGGTCTGCGAGACCGTCCCGTTGCCGAGCGTGATCTCATTATCTGTGTTCGAGGTGTCTATAAAGGAGTAGACGCCGGAGGCCGCGCCGGAGATCTGCACGCCAGTGACGCCGGTGGTCCCGGAGTCCAAGGCCGTGGACGCGGCTGTGTCCTGGCTGACCGTGTTTCCGAACCCGGTCAGGAGGGTGGTGTTGTTGTAGCTGGTGGCGGTGGCGACCCGGTCGATCTCGTTGACGAGCTGGGTGAATTCCGCGTTGAGGGCCTGCCGGTTGGTGTCGCTGACGGTGGATGAGGCGGACTGGACGGCGAGTTCGCGCATCCGGATGAGCATGCCATTGACCTCACTGAGGCTCCCTTCGGCGGTCTGAACGAGGTTGGTGGCCTGTTCCGCGTTCCGGATGCTCTGGGTGAACCCGCTCAGGAGACCCCGGATGCCCTCGGAGATGGAAAGGCCTTCGGCATCATCCGCCGCCCGGTTCACGCGGAGGCCGGAGGTGAGGCGCTCGATCCGCTGGGCCACGTCCAGGTTGGTCAGGCGCAGGTGTCGCTGCGTGTTGAGGGCCAGGGCATTGTTGTTGATTCGAAGTGGCATTACAGGTTTCCTCAGGGTGTTTGCCGGGTCTACGTCTAATATCGGCAAACCTTGAGCAGAACTCCAGAAAAAACTAAAAAAATTTATAAACTATTATTTTATATATATTTTAAATATATTTATCATTTCCAAAGACAGGAGAACTGAAAGGGCCAGGTCCTGTATTCGGTATGGATTTTTGCGGGCTGAGGCCGTATACATTCGTGATCGGTTTAGGTGTAAGATATTGAAAATATTGAAAGATCGAAATTCAAAATTTCATCTGGTATTGTGTCCCAGCCAGGAGGCAGGAAAAGAGGCCCGCGTCCTTCCTGGAGACGGCTGGGAGCAAGATTCAAATAGA
>SICM01000170.1 GCA_009694805.1 Candidatus Latescibacterota bacterium | reverse complement strand
TAGCCGGATTCCCGTGGTTGTTACGGAAAGACGCCGAATAGAGTCTATTACATCCGTGCCGAAGCCCATACCAAGGCCAGATTAGCCCATGAAATCGCTCCACCACGCCAAGATGGATAGAAGAAACCCCATACCCTTGCTACAGTCTCCTTTTTTCTGGATATTCCATTCGCCCCTGTCAACGGGCGAGATTTTCCATAAAGCGGAAGCATGTCGCAATTCAGGCGTTCAGCCCCGTCTTCCACTGGAATTTTTTCATCGCTCCGATCAGGCTGAAGATCACGACATACGGGACATAGGCCGCTTCAAGCAGCGGGAGATACCGGAGCGGTCCCACGGGCGCGCCGAGCGTCCGCGCGGTCTGGAACAGGAACAGGAGATCGACCGCGCCTTTGGCCCCCAGGGCGATCCCCAGCGTCTGAAATGCGCCGGGCGAAGCCAGCGCCACCGGGACGCCCGCGAGCAGCAGGGCGTGGAACAGGTAGATGACGCCCGCCGGGGCCAGGATGGCCGCGCCGTAGTGGAGGGCCTTGGAGGCGTGCCGGGTCTTCTGGTGGTAGAGGCCCTTCGGCGAGGGGGACCCCGCAGCGGTCGGGACCACGGTCCCCGCCTCTGTCGTGTATCGGACCTTCCAGGGCGTGCGGGACGCGATCAGGCGCATCAGGAGGACATCGTCCCCGGCGACGATGTGACCGATCCGGTCGAACCCGCCCACGGCCTCGAACGCCGCTCGGCGGTAGGCCAGGTTCCGGCCTGTGCAGGAGAGGGGGATGCCGAGGCCGATGCTCCCAGCGGACAGGCCGGCCTTGGCGAGGGACTCCAGGGCCAGGATGCGCGCCACGAGACCTGCGCCCGGGTCCGGAGGCGATTGGCCGGCCACCATCCCCACGTTCGGGGCGAAGCCCCGGACCATCCCGGCGACCCATCCGGGGCCGGGCCGGCAGTCGGCGTCCGTGGTCAGAATGATCTCCCCCCGGCTGCGGGCGATGCCGAGCGCGAGGGCGTTCTTCTTCGGACAGGCGTAGCGCGCTTCCTTAACGCGCAGGACGCGCAGACAGGCGTGATGTCCCTCGTAACCCCGCGCGATCTCGAAGGTCCGGTCCGTGGACCGGTCGTCCACGACGACGATCTCGAAGCGGTCCAGGGGGTAGTCCTGGGCGATGAGGGCGTCCAGACAGCGCGAGAGAGAGGCCTCCTCGTCCCGCGCGGCCACGATGACCGAGACAGAGGGGAGGTCCCGGTTGGAAATGGCGCTTTTACGCCGAAGCCGGGACAGGCCGAACGTCAGCGCCAGCATGGCCGCGCCGTAGACTGCGCCCGACGCCCCCAGGGCCCACGCCATCACCTGACCGAAACTCAAGCCTCTACGCCTTCTTCTCCGAACCCCGCTCCATCAGCGTCTTGAGGATGTCGATGGGGACGGGGAAGATGATGGTGGAATTCTTGTCCATCGCGATCTCGGTCAGGGTCTGCAAATAGCGCAACTGCATGGTGGCCGGCTCCCGCGCGATCACCTCCGCGGCCTGCGTCAGCTTCTCGGAGGCCTGGAACTCCCCCTCCGCGTGGATCACCTTGGCCCGGCGCTCCCGCTCCGCCTCCGCCTGCCGCGCGATGGCCCGCCGCATGCCCTCCGGCAGGTCCACGTCCTTCACCTCGACCGCGGACACCTTGATCCCCCACGGGTCGGTCCGCTCGTCGATGATCCGCTGAAGCTTCTGGTTGATCCGCTCCCGCTCGGCCAGCAGGTCGTCCAGCTCGTGCTCCCCCAGCACGCTCCGGAGGGTGGTCTGGGCCATCTGCGACGTGGCGAAGAAGTAGTCCTGCACGTTCACCACGGCGTCCGCCGCCTTGACCACCCGGAAGTAGAGGACCGCGTTCACCTTGACCGAGACGTTGTCCTTCGTGATCACGTCCTGCGGGGGCACGTCCAAGGCGATCACCCGCAGGCTCACCCGCTCCATCCGGTCCACCATCGGGATCAGGAAGATCAGGCCCGGCCCTTTCTCGCCGATCAGGCGGCCGAGGCGGAAGATCACCCCCCGCTCGTACTCCCTCAACACCTTGATCGAATTCGCCAGGATCATGATTCCGAGGGTCAACAGGACGATCAACCCCGGCACCCAGGCTGGTAACATAGCAGGCCCCTTTCTAAAGAATGTGAAACGGCAGACGGCAGACGGCAAACAGGGTGGTGGAACGCGACGGTTAGGAGCGTTTGGTTGGGTGGGCCCCCCTCCCTCCCCCAATGCTGGGGGAGGGAGGGGTGACGGGGGTGGAAGGGGGATTTTCACGTTTCACGTCTTCACATTCTCCACCGTGAGCACCAATCCCCTGACCGCCTTCACCCGGACCTCCGCCCCGGCCTCGATGGGGGCTTCGGAGGTCGCACTCCAGTATTCCCCGGCCACGAACACCATCCCCTTCTCGTGGACCTCCGTCCGGGCCGTGCCGATCTTACCCATCATGTCGCTCAACCCGGTGACGGGCTTGCGCCGCTGCGCCCGGATGCCCAGGCCCAGGGCGAAGACGACGAACGCCGCTGTCCCCAGCACCACCGGGGCGATGACCATCCATGAGACGCGCAGGAACGGCTCCGGGGACTGGAACAGCATGGTCGATCCGAGGGCCATGGCGATGATCCCTCCGAGGGTGAGGGCCCCGTGGGAGACGATCTTGATCTCCAGGATGAACATGACGATGCCGATCAGGATCAGGACGAGGCCGGCGTAGTTGACCGACAGGGTCTGGAACGAGAAGAAGGCCAGGATGATGCTGATACTCCCGACGATGCCCGGCAGGACGAGGCCGGGATTGTAAAGCTCGAACAGGAGGCCGTAGAAACCGAGGACCATCAGGATGTAGGCGATGTTCGGGTCCGACAGGGTCGCCAGGAAGCGCTCCCGCAATCCCATCCGGAACGTCACGACCTTCAGGCCCTTCGTGGACAGGACCCTGGGGCCCGAGGCGACTTCCACCCGGCGTCCGTGGAGGGAATCGACCAGGGCGGACACCGTGGGGCAGACGAGGTCGATGATCTTCAACTTGAGGGCCTCCTGCTCCGTGGCCGACACGCTCTTGCGGACCGCGTCCTCGGCCCACTGGACGTTGCGCCCCCGCTTCTCCGCGATGCTCCGGATGTAGGCCGCCGCGTCGTTCGTGACCTTCCCGGCCATGGTGCTGTCCATCTGCCCGCCGAGGCCCACGGGGTGCGCGGCCCCGATGTTGGTTCCGGGGGCCATGGCCGCCACGTGCGCCGCGATCGTGATGAGGGCGCCGGCGGAGGCGGCCCGGGACCCGGCGGGGGCGACGTAGACGACGACCGGCGCCTCCGACGCCAGGATCTCCTTGATGATCGTCCGCATGGAGGCGTCGAGGCCGCCCGGGGTGTCCATCTGGATGATCAGACACGCCGCCCCTTCCCGCGTGGCCCGGCCGATGGCATCGACGAGAAACTCCGCGACCACGGGGCCGATGGGCCCCTCCACCTCCACCAGCCGGACCTGCTTTTCGGCCCGGGAGAGGGGGGGAAAGGCCAGGAGGACGGCCAGCAGCGTTAGCCAGATTTGAAGGGTCGTTTTCACTCCTACAGTGTACGACATCCCGGTCCAAATGCAAGAACTTTTTGGGCATCGCAGGGCCCTCTGTCACGGACGGTCTGCGGTCTCCCGGGCGCAGGACGACGAATCGCTTGAAAAAAAGGCCGCTTTGAAGTACCTTTAGGGAAGCGAAAGACGTCACACTGCCCGGACGTTGCGGACTCACAGCCCTCCAAAAGGACCTCACAGCCATGCCCAAACCCCGCAAGCGCCCTGAAAAGGCTTACAACGACTCCGAGTTCCTCAACAGTACCGATGCCCGACCGATCCGCATCCTGGCCGAGTTGTTCGAACCTCTCCGACGGTTTCGCCAGCACGACGTGCGCGACACCGTGGTCTTCTTCGGGTCCACCCGCATCCATCCGATGGCCGAGGCGCGCCGCCTCCACAAGGCCGCCCAGCAAACGACGAAGACCCGTCGTTCCTCCGCCGCGTTGCGACGCCGACAGGAGGCCGCCGAACGGGGCCTCATCATGGCCCGTTACTACGAGGACGCGACGGAACTGGCCCGGTTGATCACGGCCTGGTCGAAGACCCTGGGGGAGGGAAACCGGTTCATCGTCTGCTCCGGCGGGGGGCCGGGGATCATGGAGGCGGCCAACCGGGGGGCGACCCTGGCGGGCGGGCCCTCCGTGGGGCTCAACATCAGCCTCCCCCTCGAACAGTTCCCCAACGCCTATATCACGGAGGAACTCAACTTCGAGTTCCACTACTTCTTCATGCGGAAGTTCTGGTTCGCCTATCTGGCCAAGGCCCTGATCATCTTTCCGGGCGGTTTCGGGACCATAGACGAACTCTTCGAGGTGATGACGCTCGTCCAGACGCGCAAGATCCTCAAGCCGCTCCCGATCGTCATCTACGGGCCGGACTACTGGCGGGAGATCCTCGACTTCGACGCGCTCGTCCGGTGGGGGACGATCTCCGAAGAAGATCTGAAGATCTTTCGGTTTTTCGACACCCCCCAGGAGGCCTTCGACTACCTCCGGGAAGAACTGGAGCAGCTCTATCTGAGGGGGGAACGTGCGCCGAAGAGCGCGCCGAGGACGCCGCAAATAAGCTTGAAGCCTGTAAACCCCGCGAAGCCTAAAGACCCGTGAAGCGTATCTCGTGAAGCGTGGGGAGGGGTAGAACGAGATACGAGATACGAGATACGTTTATAAAGAGGCTTCCATCTTGAACCGTGAAGAGGGCATCCTGGCCGTCGAGCTGACCGGGGGGAGCCGGGTCCGCCTCTACACCGCGTCGGGTCCCCGCGAGGAGGCGTTCGAGCCCTGGCTGCTGGTGGAGTCGCCAGAGGTCTGCGCGGACATGAGCGGCATCACCTCGGTCTCCGGCCTGAAAGGGGGCGGGGAGTTCCGGCATCTCGTCCGCTTCCGGGCGTGGTCCGAGTTCCTGAACGCCCGCGACCGGCTGGCCAACGACCGGGTCCCCCACTTCCGGCTGAACAGCCCTGTGCAGCAGTACCTGCTGCTCACGGGGAAGACGTTGTTCCGGGGGATGCGCTACGTCGACCTCCGCCGGATGCAGCTTGATATCGAGACCCTGTCACTGGACCCGGCGGACCCGGAGGGGCGGATCGTGCTGATCACGATCTCGGACACGGCGGGATTCGAGGAGGTGATCGACGGGCAGGGGCTGTCGGAGGCGGAGATGCTCGGCCGGCTGAACCGGATCATCGCCGAGCGAGACCCGACGATCCTTGAGGGGCATAACCTGTTCGACTTCGACCTCCCCTACCTGAATGTCCGGGCCATGGCCTGCGGGGCGCGTCTGACGTGGGGGCGGGACGGGTCGGACCTCCGGCTGCACGAGGGGACGCGGCGGTTCAAGGTGGGGGCGAAGAATCCGCCCTATCGGGCGGCCTACGTCTACGGCAGGCACATCCTCGACACCTACCAGCAGGTGCAGCGCTACGACGTCGGGGGTCGGTTGGAGAGCTACGGCCTGAAGAACGTGGTCCGGGACCTGGGGCTGGAGCGGGAGGGACGGACGTTCGTGGCGGGCGGGGACATCCGGGAGGTCTGGCGAACGGACCCGGAGCGGTTGATCGCCTACGCCCTGGACGACGTGCGGGACGTGCGCGCGCTGTCGGAGGTGGTGACGCCCACGGAGTTCTACCAGACGCAGATCCTCCCCTACACCTTCCAGGAGGCGGCCCTGTCGGGCACCGGAGAGAAGATCAACGTCCTGCTGATCGGCGTGTACCTCCGGCGGGGTCTGGCCATCCCGAGGCCCAGGCCGAGCCAGGACTTTCCGGGAGGCTACACGGAGCTGCGGGCGGCGGGCCTGTTCCAGCGGGTGGTCAAGGCAGACGTGGAGAGCCTGTACCCGTCGATCATGCTGACCTACAAGATCCGCCCGATCACGGACACGGAGGACGTGTTCCTGCCGATGCTGGAGCGGCTGACGAAGCGCCGGCTGGAGGCGAAGGCGCAGATGAAAGGGGCGTCCGGGTCGGAGCGGGCCTACTGGGACGGGCTCCAGGGGAGCTACAAGGTCCTGATCAACTCCTTCTACGGCTATCTGGGCTACGGGCAGGCGAGTTTCAACGACTACGACGCGGCCCGGCAGGTGACGGAGCGGGGGCAGGAGATCGTGCTGAAGGCGGTGGGCCTGCTCGAGGCGCGCGGGGCGAAGATCCTGGAGGTGGACACGGACGGGGTCTACTTCGTGGCCCCGCCCGGCGTGGACGAGGAGGCGGCGGAGCGGGATCTGGTGGAGGAGGTCTCCGGGGCCCTGCCGGAGGGGATCCACCTGTCCCACGACGGGCGTTACCCGGGGATGATCAGCCTGAAGGCGAAGAACTACGTCCTGCTCGACCCTGACGGCAGGCTGGTCCTGAAGGGGAGCAGCCTGCGCAGCCGGCGTGACGAGCGGGCCTTCCGGGACCTCATCTCGCAGATGGCGCGGCTGCTGATCGACGGGAAGGAGGAGGAGGCGGGCCGGGCCTACCGGGCCCTGGGGGAGCGCATCCAGGCCGGGGCGCTGGACATCCGGGACTTCTGCCGGTGGGAGAGCATCACGGAGAAGACCTTCTCGAACCCCCACCTCAAGCGGCTCGCGGAGGCGGCGGAGGGAAAGGCCGTGGGGCAGCGGGTGGCCGTGTACCAGCGCCGGGACGGGAGCCTGGCCGCGGTCGAGGACTACGCCGGGGACGAGGACCAGGACTACCTCCTGCGGCGGCTGCACGACTCGGCGTCCCGGTTCCGGGAGATGTTCCGGGAGGAGGCGTTCCGGCGGCTCTTCCCGCTCATCCGCGCAGGGGCGAAGGAGCAGTTAAGCCTGTTCTGAGGTTTGACAAAGTCGGCGTATGGGCTTATATTTCCTGTTCAAACGGCCCTCACCCACCCTCGAAAGGGAAAGGATAAAGGATGAAGGATAAAAAAAATCTCTTTTCGCCTTCATCCTTCCGCTCGTGACCTATGCCTGAATGGACCAAGATCACCCTCGACGTGCCGGGAGACCTGTCAGACCTGGTGTCCGGCCTGCTGTTCGAGGCCGGGACGAGCGGCATTCAGGTGGAGGACGGGGCGGACCGGACGCACGTCCGGATGTCGGCCTACTTCGAGCGCCCGGAGGGCCGGGACGCGGCGATGGCGGCGCTGGACCGCTTCCGGGGGAAGGGCGCGGGGATCGGCCCGGCGGCGACGGCTGCGGTGCCCGATGAACGGTGGGGAGAGCGGTGGCGGGAGTCCTTTCAGCCCGTGCGCGTGACGGACCGGATCGTCGTGGGCCCGCCGTGGATGGAGATGACGACGGGGACGGACGGGATGGTGATCGTCCTCGAGCCGAAGATGGCCTTCGGCACGGGACGGCACGAGAGCACGCGGCTCGCGTTGAGGGCCGTGGAGCGGTCTGTCAGGGCAGACGACCGCGTCCTGGACCTGGGGACGGGGTCGGGTATCCTGAGCATCGCCGCTGCGAAGCTGGGCGCGGGCTGCCTGGCCGTGGACGTGGACCCCGTGGCGATCGACAATGCCCGCGAAAACCTGGCGGTCAACGGCGTGGCCGACCGGGTGGAGGTCGTCTGCGGGTCCCTCGACGCTGTGCGCGAAGCCGCGTTCGACGTGATCGTGGCCAACATTCAGACCAATGTCCTCGTCCCTCTGCTGGGCGACCTGCGAGATCGTCTGAGGCAGGGGGGACGGCTCATCCTGTCCGGCATCCTGGACCGGGAGGAGGAGGCGCTCCGGGAGGCGCTGCACCGGACGGGATGGGGTTCGCCGGAAGTGCTCAGGGAGGGGGATTGGATCGGGATCGTCGTCGAAAGGCCCGTCTGACCGCGCCGGGGTTCTATGTCCTCCCTCAGGACGTGGTCGGCGACCGGGTCCTCCTGCGGGGCGAGGAGGCGCATCACGCGGCGCGGGTCTGCCGGTGCCGTCCCGGGGACCTGATCGACGCGACGGACGGGGCGGGGACGCTCTACCGCTGCCGGGTCGTCGTCTGTTCCGTGGATACGACGGAGGCGGAGGTCCTCGACCGGCTGACGGAACACGGGGAGGCGCGGGCGCGGGTGACGCTGGCGGTGGCGCCGGTGAAGGGGGAGCGATTCGACTGGCTCGTGGAGAAGGCCGTGGAGGCGGGCGCGGCGCGGATCGTTCCGATGCTCACCGGGCGGACGGTGGTGGAAGGCGGAGGGCGTCTCGAACGCTGGCGGCGGGTGGCCCTGGCGGCGATGAAACAGTCCAGGCGCGCCCGGCTGACGGAGGTGACGGAGGCGCGGCCCTTCGGGGAGGCGCTGCCGGAGCTGGAGAGGGAGGTGGACCTCCTCCTGCTGGCGTGGGAAGGTGCGGAGGCGTCCGATTCTCTGTCGAAGGTCATCCCCGCTTCGCCCGTCAATTCCGTGGGCATCCTGGTGGGGCCGGAAGGGGGGTTCACGGAGGAGGAGGTGGCAGCTGCCCGGGCCGCTGGCGCAAGGCCCTTCTCGCTCGGCCCCAGACGGCTCCGGACCGAGACGGCGGGGATGCTGGCCGTGGCGCTGGTGCTACACGAGTTGGAAAAAGGAAACCTATGCTCACGGATCAGGAACTAAACCGATTCATCGAGGACGGCGTGGTGACCGTCGACACCCCGTTCACGGACCGGCAGATCGCCGAGGCGTCGGCGGCTTTTGACCGCCTGATGCCTTTCCAGGCGCCGGCGCCGGGGCAGGCGCCCAGGCACCGGGTGGCCGTGACCCGCTACGACGACCCGGTGCTGCTCGACATCCTCCAGCACCCCTTTTTCGAGGCGGTCTCCAGGCAGGCGCTGCGCGCGGAGGCCGTGCATTTTTTTCAGACCTATCTCATCACCTCCTATCCGCAGCCCGGCGTCCCGTTCAGCTTCGACCAGCACGTGGACATTCAGTATGGTCTGGACGACCTCCGGGCCGAGCCCCGGCGCATGCTCTGCAGCTTCTTCCTCTGGATCAACGGCGTGAACGAACGGCGCGCCCCGCTGATGCTCCGCCCCCGAAGCCACTGGCTGATCGCGGAGAACCGCGAACGGGACCCGTCCCTCAGGGGATCGGCCCCCCGCGTGGCGGGCGTCAAACTCGCCCAGCTCCCGCCCCTGCCCTATGCAGATCCGACACCGATCGTGGCCCGCGCGGGGCAGGTCTCCGTCGCGACCACGGCCACGATCCACGGGGCCTCGGTCAACGTGGACACGGAGCCGAGGAAGGCCTTTTTGACCACCTTCGTCGCCGAGGGCGTGGAGATCGAGCTTCCGGAGAATCAGGCGGCGGCCAAACGCGAATACGACCCGGAACTTCGCAGGCATCTCCGGCCCGACCGGGCGCATATCGTGGCGGCGTAGCCCAATGCGACTGCAAACCCTCCAGTGGGCGGTCCTCGGCGTGGCCATCGGGCTGGCCGCCGGGGTGGGCGGGTACACGTTCATTTACGCCAGGGGCGCTTCCTACATGACGAACGACCCGGCGGCGTGCGCGAACTGCCACATCATGGGAGACCACTTCGACGCCTGGGTCAAATCGAGTCACCGCGCTGTGGCCGTCTGCAACGACTGCCACACCCCGCCCGGTTTGGTGGGAAAGTATGCGGCCAAGGCGTCGAACGGGTTCTGGCATTCCTTCGCGTTCACATCCGGGCGGTTCCCCGATCCGCTTCGGATCAAACCGCACAACCGGGAGATCACCGAGCAGGCGTGCCGGAAGTTCCATCAGGAGATCGTGGAGGCCATCGACGCGAGACACCAGGGCGCGGGTCAGATCGGGTGCATCCGCTGTCACCTCTCGGTCGGGCACATGCGATGAATGGAAGGCGACTTGGGGACCTAATGGAGAGCGACAAAAACGATGCCTGAAGATAAGGCGCATCCTCCTCCGCAGCGCAGCCGGTCCGTCCGGCTGGTGGCCGTCACGGCGGTCATCGCCACGCTGGCCGCCGTCGGGGGTATGGCTTTACTCGTGAACATCCTGGAACGGAAACAGGAGGCGAGGAACCCCTTCTATCGGGTCGTCGAACTCACGGATGACACCGAGGACCCGGCTGTCTGGGGGAAGAACTTTCCGATGCAGTACGACGGGTACCGCCGCACCGTGGACCAGGTCCGGACGCGCTACGGAGGGAGCGAGGCCGTGCCCCGCACGCCCTCGCAGGCCGACCCCCGTTCCATCGTGGCGGAGTCCCGGCTGGAGGAGGACCCGCGTCTGAAGACGATGTGGGCCGGGTACGCCTTCTCGAAGGACTTTCGCGAGGAACGGGGCCACGCCTACATGCTGGAGGATCAGACCTATACCGAAAGGCAGCAGGTCACGAGACAGCCCGGCGCCTGCATGCACTGTCACGCCTCGATCTACGTGCCCTACAAGCGCCTCGGCGGCGGCGATCTCATCCGGGGATTCGAGAAGATGAACCCGATGGCCTATTCAGAGGCGCGCAAGCTCGTCCAGCACCCGGTGGCATGCATCGACTGTCACACGCACGACACGATGCAGCTCCGGGTGACGCGGCCCGGGTTCATCGAGGGGATGCGCGCGCTGAAGGCGTCCCAGGGCGTGAAGGATTATGACGTCAACCGGATGGCCACGCGGCAGGAGATGCGAACCTTCGTGTGCGGGCAGTGCCACGTCGAATACTATTTCAAGGGGCCGGAGAAGCGCCTCGTGTACCCCTGGATCAAGGGGCTGAAGATCGACAGCATGATGGTCTACTACGACGAAGTAAAGAACCCCGCAGCAGAGCTGCGGGGCATTAAAACCCAAAACCCCTAAAACGGCAGCTCTAACTGCATATTACTGCTCTGGTGCTGATGATAGGTAATGTACTTGCGGATCAAATCGGTAGTCACTTCATCCCCTACCCACCG
>SICM01000169.1 GCA_009694805.1 Candidatus Latescibacterota bacterium | reverse complement strand
TATAGATGAACGGGAAAGGTGAAGCACGTGAGCTGGGTTTGCCGTTTGGGGAATCGGAGTGTAGTGGAAGCGTCCCCAACGGGGAAGCAGTCACGCGCCGTATGCCGTCTCCAGCGGTTTCGGAGAAGCCGAAGCGCCGAAGGCACGCCCCGGAGTATAAGATCTCACCTTACGCAGTCAACCGGACAGGTTGGCAGCGTCAACGGACGATACAGCAGGTAGGAAGGCAGGAAACGGGGCAGGAGGCCCCGATCACCGGGAGGGCCGGACGCAGGGACGGGTTACGGCCCTTCACCTTCACGGCGGAGGGTAGCTTATGGCAGTCAGGAAGGACCAGAAGTCCGGCAAGTGGCTGATGGACGTGTGGGTGGGGGTCCACCGCATCCGGAGGCTGCTACCGGACAGGAAGACGGCAGAACTGCTGGAGAAGGACCTGAAGGTCAAAGAGGCCAGGGGGGAACTCCTGGACATCAGGCCGATCAAGAACATCACGTTCGAGGCGTTCAGCAAGGATTATTTGGAGTATGTCCGGACGAACCTGAGCGAGGGCAGGTATCAGGGCGTTGAAAGCGTCGTCCGCGCAACCCTCGTGCCCTACTTCGGGCCAAAGAACCTGAAGGAGATCGACGCCCGGATGATCGAGACGTTCAAAGCAGCCCAGGCCAAACCGAAGGAGGGGAAGGAGAAGGCCCGAACGCTCAAGGCGTCGTCCATCAACGCGTACCTGAAGATCCTGAAGACCATGTTCAAGCTGATGGTTCAGTGGAAGAACCTCAAGGCCAGCCCGTTCCGGGAGATCAAGGCCCTGAAGGTGGACGACGTTGAGCCTCCCCATCTGTCCATCGGGGACGCCAACCGGCTGCTGGAAGCCTGCCGGGGGGATCGCAACCTCTACGCCTTCGCGGCCATCGGCCTGAACACCGGCATGAGGGTGGGGGAGATGGTCAACCTCACCTGGGCAGACGTGGACCTGCGGCGCGGGGTGGTCAAGGTCCGGGGCAAGACGGAGGCCGAAGGGTTGAGGGCATGGCGGGTCAAGACCGGGGACCTCCGGGACATCCCGGTCAACGACTTCCTGGCCGAGGTCCTGGCCAAGCACCCCCGGCACATCACCAGCCCCTACGTCCTCTACCACGAGGACGGAGCGCCCTACACCGAGGGGGTCATCTGGTGGATGCTCCGGAAGGCCGGGAAGGACGCCAAGCTGACCCTCCGGACCTATCCCCATCTGTTGCGCCACACCTTCGGGACGCACCTGGCGGCTGCCGGCGTAGACCTGGTGGCGATTCAACGGCTGATGGGCCACCGGGACATTAAGATGACCATGCGCTACCTCCACGCGGCCCCGGACAGGATGAAAGGCGCGGTCGAAAACCTGGCGTTTGGGAGGCCGATTGCACAGAATTTGGACAGTCAGGGAAATGAGCAGAACCAGCAGGGCGGGTAAGACACTGAGAGACAGAGGGTTCCTGAGACGGGAGCCTGAAGCTTGATTTTTCAGAAAGGAAGATGTACATTCCGACTCCGTCAATTTATGCAGGTTGCGGGCAAAAGTCAACATATTCAGGAGGACTTTCTCATGGTCACCTATCAGGACCTGGGGGTGAAGCCGTTCATAAACGCGAGCGGGACGATCACGACGCTGGGGGGCAGCCTGATGCCGCCGGAGGTGGTGGAGGCCATGCAGAGGGCCGCCGGGGCGTTCATCCCGCTGGAGGATCTCAACGTGAAGGCCGGGGAGTACCTGGCGCGGCGGATCGGGGTGGAGGCGGCGTTCGTGTCGTGCGGGGCGGCCAGCGGGATGCAGCTCTCCGCGGCGGCGTGCCTCACAGGGACGGACCGGAAGAAGGTTCAGGCCCTGCCGCACACCGAGGGGTGGAAGAATGAGTTCGTGATCAGCATGGTGGACGCGCACACCTACATCCACCAGGGGATCGAGGTCTGCGGCGGGAAGCTGGTGCGCGTGGGGAGCCAGACGGGGGTGACGACGGCGGACATCCTCGGAGGGATCGGAGAGAAGACCGCCGCGGTGGTCCACTTCCTGGGCCGGCAGACCAAGGAACAGCTCCGCGAGGTGGTCGCGGGGGCGAATGCTCGGGGGGTGCCGGTGATCGTGGACGCGGCCGCGCAGCTCCCGCCCCGGTCCAATCTGACGGAGGTCGTGGGGATCGGCGTGAGCCTGGTGACCTTCAGCGGGGGGAAGGGGATGCGGGGACCCCAGAACACCGGACTGGTCCTGGGGAAGCGGGCGTTCGTGGATGCGGTCCGGATGAACGGGAGCCCCTACAGCGCCATCGGGCGCGGGATGAAGGTGGGGAAGGAGGAGATCATGGGGCTGGTGGCGACCGTGGACCGGTTCCTGGCCGGGAGCGATGCGGAGGATCGGGCGGCGTGGAGACGTCAGGCGGACCGCGTGGTCGAGGCCGTGGTCGGCCTCCCCGGGGTCCAGGCCTATGTCCTGGGAGAGGGGCAACAGGCCTCACCCGACTTCGCGCCCAGGGCCTACGTCGACATTGAGGGAGGGCGGACGGCCGAGGAGGTCATCAAGGCCATGCGTGAGGGGGAGCCGCCCGTGGTCATCCAGCGGAGCGCGAAGGGGGTCGCCGTGGACCCGATGACCCTGATGCCGGGGGAGGAGGAGGTCGTAGGCCGAAGACTGAGGGAGGTGTTGA
Organism: Candidatus Latescibacterota bacterium; assembly: GCA_009694805.1. Classification (GTDB taxonomy): domain Bacteria; phylum Latescibacterota; class UBA2968; order SICM01; family SICM01; genus SICM01. The sequence goes on along the minus strand of SICM01000169.1, from coordinate 8,282 downwards.
CGGCATGACCGATCTGAAGGCGATGGTTCTGGGGGCGGGATTCGCCGGGCAGGGGCACACCCTGGCGCTCCGGAAGGCCGGCGTCCACGTGGCGGGCATGGCCAGCCGCACGGCGGAGGTCTGCCGCAGGGTGGCCGGGGAGCTGGGCATCCCCCGGTCCGGGACGGACTGGCGGGGCATGCTGGCGGAGATCCAGCCGAAAATCGTGGCCGTGGGGACGCCGGGGGGGACGCATCTGGAGATGATCTCGGCGGCCCTGGACGCGGGCTGTCACGTGCTGTCCGACAAGCCCCTGGCCACGACCGCGGGAGATGCCCGCACCCTCTACGCCCTGGCGAAGACGCGGGGGCTGAAGACGGCCTACGCCGCCAGCTACCGGTATCAGCCGCAGGCGCTCTACGCCCGCGAACTGGTGAGGGACGGGGCGCTGGGCGCGGTGTTCGAGGTGGAGTGCGTGTCCCACTACCACTGGCCGGCCCTGATGCCGTTCGGCTGGCCGCACCGCCTGGAGACGGGCGGGGGGCGGCTGAACAACAACTTCACGCACAAGCTGGCCATCGTGCAGAACATCCTGGGGGGGCAGATCCTGGCGGCCATGGGGGAGTGCCGGAACGACCTGAAGCGCGCCCCGGTGGGCGAGCGGGTACACGATTTCCGGGAGTACATCCAGCGCACCGTGTCCCCCGAAGCGGCAGCCCGGGGGGAATGGGCGGAGGTGGACAGCGACTGGTCCTACACGGTCCTGGCGCGCATTGGGGACCGGGCCGGCGGGATCGACGGCTCGGCCACGGCCACGTTCCGCCACTCGGCGCTCCGGCCTGGCCGGAACCCGGACTACGTGGCGGTCTACGGCGAAAAGGGGACGCTGCACATCGAAGGGGCCTACGTGCAGGGGGACATGTTCCTGCGGACCTCCGGGGATAGCTGGGTGCCGATGGCGATCCCTCAGCGCATCCACAACGCGCTGCCGGACGACGCAGACCCCACGCAACGCAACTGGAACCAGCTCGTGCGGGAGTTCGTGAACGATGTCCGGGGGCAGGGGGATGCGGGCTATCTCACCTTCCGGGACGGCTGGATCACCCAGGAGGTGATCGACGGGGTCCGTTCCGGAAAGGGCTGGGCCGGGCTCCCGGAAGACCTTTGAAAGGAGGGTGTCTCGTGTCGGAATGGAGAATCGACAATCTTGAAACCGTGGGCGGGCATCCGATCACGACGCTGGGGGCCCCGAAGGTCATCGACGCGCCGGGGGGGAGGGCCGTGGCGTTTGGCGGGGAGGGGGATGCCCTCCTTCTGAACACCCATCCGCTGGTGGGCCTGGACCGGTTCACCGTGGAGGTCCTCTTCCGGCCCGACGCGGACGGACCCGTGGAGCAGCGGTTTCTGCACCTTCAGGAGGACGGCAGCGAGGATCGTCTCCTGTTCGAGACCCGGCTGCCGACGCCGGGACAGTGGTTTCTGGACACGTTCATCAAGTCCGGGGCGCACAGCCACGCGCTGTTCGCCAGGACCTTCCTGCATCCTGTCGGGGAGTGGTATCACGCGGCCCTGGTCTTCGACGGCCGGGAGATGCGGCACTATCTCAACGGCGTCCAGGAGCTGGCGCACGAGATCGCCTTCACCCCGTTACGCGCGGGGAAGACCTCCATCGGCGTCCGGATGAACCGGGTGAGCTGGTTCAAGGGCGCGATCCGGATGATCCGGTTTACTGACGGCGTTCTGGAGCCGGAGGCGTTTTTGAAGATGTGAAGATTGTAAGGGCGTTCAATTGAACGCCCTTACAGATCGGGGGAGGGCCTGGGGGCTGCACGAATCCCAACTTAGAAAGGATCTCTCATGTCAGGCTTCAACGGGCTGGGGATGCATCTGGGCAACCTGTGGCGGCTGTCGAAGGCGCAGACGCGCTCCCTCAGCGCGGAGAATTTCACCGGGGAGAAGGGGAAGGGGGGCGCGGCCACGGAGGGGACTGGGAAGAACGCCTCCCGCGACCTGGGCCAGGGGTGGAAGGTCTCTCCCTCGGTCCGGATCGAGCCCGGCCAGACCTTCTCAATGGCGGATATTCAGGGCCCCGGGGCGATCCAGCATATCTGGATGACGCCCACGGGACCCTGGCGGTTCTGCATCCTGCGCATCTACTGGAATGATTCCCCGACGCCGTCCGTGGAGTGCCCGGTGGGGGACTTCTTCGCGTGCGGATGGCAGAAGTACGCGCAGGTCTCCTCTCTGCCGATCTGCGTCAACCCTGGCAGCGCGTTCAACTGCTACTGGGAGATGCCGTTCCAAAAACGGTGCCGGATGACCGTGACCAACCTGGCGGACGAGGCCATGACGCTCTACTATCAGATCGATTACACGCTGACCGAGGTGCCCGACGACGCGGCCTGTTTCCACGCGCAGTTCCGCCGGGTCAATCCCCTCCCGTATAAGGAAGACTACACCATCCTGGACAACGTGCAGGGGCAGGGGCAGTACGTGGGCACGTACATGGCCTGGGGGGTGAACAACGCCGGTTGGTGGGGGGAAGGCGAAATCAAGTTCTATCTGGATGGGGACGGGGCGTTTCCGACCCTCTGCGGGACCGGGACAGAGGACTACTTCTGCGGGTCCTACAACTTCGACGTGGGCAAGGATAACGGCGGGTACCGGGAGTTCACGACGCCGTATTCAGGGATGGCGCAGGTGATCCGGCCGGACGGGCTCTACATCTCGCAGACGCGCTTCGGCCTCTACCGCTGGCACATCGCGGACCCGATCCGGTTTGAGCGGGATCTGCGGGTGACGATCCAGGCCCTGGGCTGGCGCAGCGGCATGCGGTATCTCCCCCTGCAGGACGACATCGCCTCCGTAGCCTACTGGTATCAGACGCTGCCGACCGCGCCTTTTCCGAAGTTGCCGGAGCGGGATGAGCTGGAGATCGTATAGGGAGAGGCAAAGGCAGGTGTCGGGTGTCAGGTATCGGGAAAAGCAGAGGCAGGTGTCAGGTTTAGGCTTTCCCCGAAACCCGAAACCTGATACCCGAAACCGCTGTTGTCTTCATGAGGAGGGAATGATGATGAAGCAATTTCTCTTGGCAGTCTGTTGTTTCTCGCTGGTGGGCCTGATGGGATGCGGGGGGGATGATCTGGGGCCTGTCCAGGACCTGGGGGCGATCACGGTGCGGGCGCCTTCGGCCTGGAAGACGGAGACCCCCACCTCAGGGATGCGGAAGGCGCAGTATACCCTGCCGAAGGCCAAGACGGATCACGAGGACGCCAGCCTGATCGTCTTTTATTTCGGGCAGAGCCAGGGCGGTTCCGTGGAGGACAACCTGGCGCGATGGTACGGGCAGTTCCAGCAGTCGGACGGGAGCGCCTCAAAGGATAAGGCGAAGGTGGACAAGAAGACGGTGTCCGGGATGCCCGTGACCGTGGTGGACGTGAGCGGGACCTACTCGCCGGGGTCCATGAATCCGATGATGGGGGCCGGGCCGGAGCCCAAGCCGGGCTACCGGATGCTGGCGGCCATCGTGGAGACGGCTCAGGGGGCCTACTTCTTCAAGCTCACCGGCCCGGAGCATACGGTGGAGCAGGGGCATAAGTCGTTCGACCGGTTCATCGACCAGATACAGAAGAAGTGAGATGGCAGACTCACCTGACCCCAAACGCACTGACGGCCCGCGCCTCGTTGCCGCACACGTCCCGGACCGTGACCTCCAGGCGGTGCTTCCCCGGCTTCAGGGGCTTCTTCGGGCGCGCGGTCACGAGTTCTTTATCGGGATCGTACACGGCGATCAGCCGGTTCCCGTCCAGGGTCATGATGATATCCTCCTCCCGCCAGATCCCGGCCCCGGCGTCCCGGATGAGGGCCGAGAGCGTCGGCTGGCGGTCCGCGACCTTCGCGCCGGAGGCCGGCTTCAGGTCCGCGATGACCGGGGGCATCTCATCGAGCAGCAGGCCGTAGGTGGAGAAGGCGCTGATCCCCGCGGACAGGGTCCCGGCCTTTGTGTCCACCTTGTTGTCCAGGAATCTCCAGGCCCCGTCGTCCGAGCGCCGGTAGAGGCCCAGACGCCCGGGACGGTCGAAGCCTGGGGGGTAATGCAGGGTCAGGTCCGCCGTGCCGTCGAAGGGCACGTCGTTCGGGGTGAAGCGATAGGCGGCCCCGACGAGCGGCAGCCCCGGTTTCCCCTCCGCCTGGACGACTTCCGCGCGGGCGAACAGGGGCGCGTAGACCCGGTGGGCGTCGAACCGGGCCTCGGCCATCCCGTCGGGGGAGCGGACCGAGCCGCCGTCCGGCGTGATGATCTGCTGGGTGAGGGTTAAGGTCTGGTTCCCTGCGATGCCCTCCCGGCTGACCCCGGAGACGGTCACAGTCACGGCCCCGCTGGCCTCCGGGCCGAACGGGATGACAGCCTCGTAGGCGCAGAGGTCGCTCTGCCGCACGGGCAGGGCCTTCTGTGCGCCTCCCGGCCAGGTGGCGGTGACCTGCGGTGCGCGATTCAAGACGCGGTCCGAGGTGAGCCGGAGGAGAGCGAAGTCCGGGTAGAGGTCCGGAAGGCAGGCGAGGGGGGCGTCATCCGCCGCAGGGGTCGGGGGGGAGACCGGCGTGGCGCAGGTCCCGAAGGCCTCCAGGCCGTAGGGGTCGCGTGCGCGCACCCGGTAGAGCAGTCCGGGCGTCGCATCCTGTCCACGGGCATCGAACTTCACGCGGGTCCCGGGGATGTTCAGCCACTGGGCCATCCCCCACCAGGTCTGTCCTCCATCCCCGGAGCGCTCCAGAGTCACCATCAGGGAATCCCCGTCCGCGTCCTGCACCTCCGCTGAGAGATGCAGGACGTTTCGTTCCATCTCCGCCTGAAAGTCCCGGACCTCCGGCACGGCATCCGCCAGGACCTCGGCCTCGGCCTCGGACCGGTTGCCCTGGAAATCCTCGGCCACCACGCGCAGCAGGTGGAGGCCCTGCTTCAGGGGGAGGCCCCGCTCCCCCGGCGCGACCCCGGCGTGGAGGACGCCGTCCCCTTCCTGGTAGCCGTTGTAGAGCGGGAGCCGGTTGCCCGTGGCCCGGTAGAGGTTGTGGAGCCGGCCCGCGCCCCGCCGGGCCAGGGCGAAGCTCCGGTCGAGTTCCACCTGATGGTTGTCGGGGTAGCCGAAGGTCGAGTAGGTCGTCTGAAACACCTCGACTCCGTCCGCCAGCAGCCTCAGTCGGTAGGGGGCCAGCCGGTTGGTGGAGGCGGAGGAGTCGGCCTGGTCGAACACGTCCGCGGCCACGCCGATCTGGCCGTGGACCGTGACCCTGCCGGGGGAGAGGGAGCGCCCCCGGCAGGGGTCCCACAGCACCTTGAAGGGATAGGGGTCGTGCCCGCCTGCCACGCAGGAGGCGGCGTTCAGGGGCGTCAGGGCCAGGGCCTGGATGACGGGAGGGATGGTGTCCGCCACTTTGAAGCCGTGTTCGAGGGCGTTGATGGGCATTGCCTCGTCCCGGAGTTCAAAGTGGAGGTGGGGCATGCCCACGCCGCTGCTGCCTGAAAATCCGATGACCTCCCCGCGTTTCACGGGAAGCTGCGCGGGGTCCAGGGCGAGGTCCACGCTGTAGGTCCCATTCTGGTCCTGCTCGGCCTCCACGCGGGCGGCGAGTCGGGGCGCAAACCCGGACAGATGGGCGTAGAGGGCGGTCCGGCCGTCCCGGAGCTTCTGGTAGATGACCCGGCCATAGCCCCAGGGCGAGGTGCGGACGCGGGTGATGGCGCCGTCGTCCACGGCCCACACGGGGAACCCCTCCTGTCCCCAGGTCTTCAGGTCTATGCCGGCGTGGAAGCGTCCGTTGCGGTACTCCCCGAATGTGGAGGTGAGGGCGGGACGGGCGTCCAGGGGCCAGTGGTAGGAGGGTTCGTCGGCCCGGGCGAGGCCGGCGCAGAGGAGGAGAAGGAGAAGGAAGAATGGGAATGGCACGAGCACAACCTTATGCCTGGTCATTGGAGAGGCTTCCCATCTTGTAGCGAGTAAATGTCCTCTTCGGAGTCGTTCAGGTCAGCGAATACCGGATTGTGTGCTGCCAGGCGCAACCACTCGGCCTCATTCAGGTCTTCCGTGAGCGAGTACAGGACAATCACCTTCACCCGCGCCGGACCGGCGATGGGAAGGGGACCGTCCAGGAGGAGCTGACGGTTCTCGTCAACCGTTCCTGTCATCTCTATGGCCGTCATGGGAAGCTCCACGGTCTTCCTCCTCTTTTACGATACCTCATTCACTTTCGTGAGGCTCCAGCAGGGGCCTTGAGGGTGGCGATCAGGTAGTCCGTCGGGTTCTGGTGTTTCACATCGGGAGCGCCGGGGTACACGAGTTCACAGCAAACTGAACAATTCGTCGCAATTGAACGATGAATCGACTCGTCCGGAATGTGCCCTCACGGATCGGATTTGTCAATCTGTTTTTCACGGCGGACGCATCCCCGCACGGGACAAACATGCTTCATTTGGGGGTCTCCTGTCCTTTGAGAAGCCTTTCCAGCCACACGTTTACCCGTTCGTTCTGTTCGGTTGTACTGAAGTGTCCGGCTTCTAACGCCAGAAGCAGGGACTTCGGCCCGGGGATGACGTTGTAGGCGGCGAACATGGAGGTGGGAGGGCAGCTTTCATCGTTGAACCCCCACGTGTAGATACCGGGAACGTTGACCCGCTTCCCAAAGTTCACCACATCGTAATACTTGGACACTTCCACTCTTTCCTTCGTTCGGTTTGCTTCCTGGCGGAAGAAATGGGGACCTCCCCCGGCCCTCCCTTTGAGATAACCGGTGTTGTCACAAAACGCTGGAAAGTAGACGGCAAGACCCGTCACGCGAGGGTCGAGGGCGGCGGTCACGATGGACAGACCCCCGCCCTGGCTCGCCCCTTTAACAGCGAGATTTCGCCCGTCCCATTTGGGGAGGGAGGTGAGGAAGTCATTGGCCCGAATACATCCTAAGAAGACCCGGCGAAGGTAATATCGGTCCCGAGTATCCAGGTTGAACATCAGGTACCCGGCCAGCCCTCCTTGATCGAGGGCTTGGTAGACGGATGGGTCGAGATTCACCGGGATTCCGTGAATCCCGATCTGGAGGGTAATGATCCCCTTTTCCGCAGGACCGATCAGACCGCGATACGCGCTGACGCCGGCGCCCGGGACCTCCAGGAGGGCGGGGTACTTCCCCTCCGCCCTGGGTTCGCAGAGGATTCCGTAAATTCGACTCGTTCCTTCCCATAGGCTGATATTCCGGAAATTGACATGATAGACATTTGCCGCGCTGGTACAGTATTCCGGCAACAGGGTCAGGCGGGCGTCCACGGGGATTTTGGCAAGGGCAGCCTTTCCCGCAGCCCAGAATGCGTCGAAATCTGGAGGGACCTCCGTGGTGGGCTGGATGGCGTCGGGACTGAACCCGGCGGTGGCAAACCCCCGGTATGTCTTTCCACCGTAGTCCACCGTGGCGAAGCAACGCAGAAAACCCGGCTCCTTCATCGTCCCGCCGTCGACCGTGAGCCCCCCGCCGGACACGGCCAGGGTCTTTTCGATGGTGGGGGGCATCGCTTCAGGCCCGATCCGGATCTTCGCTTCCGTGCCCGTGAGGGGATGCTCGTCGAGCGTCACCGCCACGCGGAACCTGACCTGCTGACCGGGCGAGTACACCCAGTCCGGCCGGTCTGGCGATACCCTCACCCGGACCGTCCCCGTCCTCTCCGGCGGGAGCGGTTCCGCAGCTTTGCTCAGGGTGCAGACTCCCGTCGCCAATGACCATCCGAGTACACATCCCACCGCTGTTTTCCTTGCTGAGATCACGCGCATTCTGACTCCTCCCAAAAGCTTAAAACGCCCTCAAGAATCTCTCTGGGGACACGAATATTTTCACCCTGCAAGTCAGACGAAGGCGAAGTTAAGAGGCGGATCGCCCCTGTATCCTAACCTTTTGAGTATAGCCATTTTATCCCCCCCGGTCAAGACGATAAAAAAGCCCCGGCTGATTGCTCAGTCGGGGCTTTGTATAAAAGGGGCGCTGTGTCCCGAAGGACGACAGACAACCTCGGACGTTGGTCGGGGCAACGCCGGGTCACCGCGCAGCACCCCTTTTATATCGATCTTACGAAAACCAATATACCCATTTTCAGGGAATAAGTCTATACGTACATCGACACTGTTCACTCACGATCACCGTTATGCTGCCTTCTTCAAGCTTGATGGCTTTTCAAGGAGACCCGACAACTCGTTGATTTTCTGTTGATACAAAGGGTGTTTCAGCATGCGGGCATACAGGTCCAGTTCCAGGGCTTTTTCAAG
>SICM01000168.1 GCA_009694805.1 Candidatus Latescibacterota bacterium | reverse complement strand
ACGAGGTGGAGAGGACGGAGGATTCTATGGCGGTTTCTCCTTGTTTTATAGGGAGTATTGGACTTCTCCCCTAAGAGATACCGCATCTTCTCCCTCTTATCAACTCCTGATTTCTGTTGAGCAAAAACCTAACCGGACGTTACTGGGTCCGGCTCAAAGGGCCTTGACTCCATATACATTAATATATAGATTCAGGAGGGGCACGGGCGCCTCCTGAAACACGTTTTCAAAACACCCTGAAGGGACCATCACAGACGCTATGGACAAAGTGAATGTCATCACCCTCGGATGTCCCAAGAATGCGGTGGACTCCGAGCGGATGCTGCGCCTGCTGGAGATCAACGGTTATGCGCTGACGGACGACGCGGGGGAGGCCGACGTGATCGTCGTGAATACGTGCGGGTTCATCGAGCCGGCCAAGCGGGAGTCGATCGATACCATTCTGGAGGCGGCGCAGCAGAAGTCGGAGGGACGGTGCAGGGGTCTGATCGTGACCGGGTGCCTTGCCCAGCGATACGGCAGTGAGTTGAAAGGGGAGCTGGGGGAGGCGGACCGGGTGATCGGCCTGGCGGATGAGCGGGACATTGTCCGGCACTGCGACGAGTTGTTGAAAAAGGCCCCGCGTCCGGTCCGGCGGGACGGGGGACGGAGGCTGACCACGCCGGGCCACTGGGCCTATCTGCGCATCTCCGACGGCTGCGACCGGACCTGCACCTTCTGCGCCATCCCCGGTATCAAGGGCCCCAACCGGAGCGAGACCATCGAGGACCTCGTGGCCGAGGCGGAGCGCCTGGTGGCGTCCGGGGTGAAGGAGATCGCCCTGGTGGCCCAGGACACGATGCGCTACGGGGCGGACCTGTATGGCCGGCCTCGCCTGGTGGACCTCGTCCGGGCGCTGCTCCGGGTGGAGGGGCTGGCCTGGCTCCGGCTGCACTACACCTACCCTTCGGGATGGCGGGAGGAGCTGATCGACCTGCTGGCGACCGAGGAGCGGCTCTGCGGGTACGTGGACATGCCGGTCCAGCACATCTCCGACCCGATCCTGAAGGCGATGCGGAGGGGGACGACCAGCAGGTCGATCCGGGATCTCATCCGGAAGCTGCGGGACCGGGTCCCGAACCTGACGCTCCGGTCCTCCGTGATCGTGGGGTTCCCGGGCGAGACAGAGGCCGATTTCGAGGCGCTCTGCGCGTTCGTGGAGGAGACGCGGTTTCACCGGCTGGGCGGGTTCCTCTACTCGTCCGAGGAGGGGACGGACGCCGGGCTGATGATCGACACGGTCCCGGAGGAGGTCAAGCGGGGCCGGCTGGAGCGGCTGATGGAGGTCCAGCGGGACATCTCGCTGGAGATCAACGAGGCCCAGGTGGGACAGCGGCTCCGGGTGTTGATCGACGCGGAATCGGACGACCCGGCGTTCGACTTCATCGGGCGCACGCGGATGGACGCCCCGGAGATCGATGGGGCGGTGCTGGTGCGGGGGCCGGGGCGCGTCGGGGCGTTCGTGGAGGTGGAGGTGACGGAGGCCTACGAGTATGACCTCGTGGGCCGCGTGGTCGTGCCGGAGCTGGTGCAGATCGAGATGCAACATCGTTGAGGAGGAGGCCATGCCCTCAAAGGACCTGGTGGAGCGGCTGCTGGCCGAGGTCCGCCGGATGCCGATCGTCGACTGCCACACGCATCTGCGGTGGAACCACCCGGCGGCGGACGACGTTTCCGACATCTTCGGCTATCACTATATCATGGCGGAGCTGCTGAGCGCGGGGATGCCCCACGAGAAGCTCCTGGGCGCCAGGACAGGCCGGGAGCGCATCCGGAACGCCCTGCCGTACCTTCCGCGCATCTCCAACACCGCGACCTGGTGGGGGTTCGAGGAGATCTGCCGGAGGCTGTTCGGGCTGCAGGGGGCGTTCGGCGAGGCCACGTGGGAGGAGGTGTTTGCGACCTCGGAGCAGAAGTGCCGCGAACCGGGGTGGCATCAGCAGGTGATCGAAGAGACGCTGAACGTGCGGCGGACGATGCTGACGAACAATTTTGACGAGGACCTGACGGGTTACGATCGGTCGATGTTCGTGCCGGCCCTGCGGATCGATCCCCTCGTGCTGGCCTGCGACCGGCCCGAGACCCTCGCCTCCGTGCAGAAGGCGACGGGGGTGGAGATCCGCAGCCTGTCAGACTTCAAAAAGGCCGTGGGGAGCCTCTACCACCGGTTCCGGAACGACTACGGGGCGCGCTCCTCGGCCATCTCCCTGCCGCCGGACTTCACGGCCTTTCCGGTCCACGAGGGGGATGCCGCGCGGGTCTTCGACCAGGTGCTCGCGGGCAGGCGGGTGACGGACGACGAGTTCCAGCGGCTCCGGTCTCACCTGTTCTACACCTACACGGGGTTCTGCGAAGACAACGGGATGGTCTTCCAGCTCATGCTGGGCGTGGACCGGCTGGTCTACCTGAACGCCGCGCCGAGCGGGGGGGATGCCTTCTCAACAGACGCTTCGATGTTGCGGGCGTTGAGGGACCTGCTGAACCGCCATCCGGGGGTGACCTTCGACCTCTGCATCCTGAACCGGGCGCAGATGCACGAACTGGCGGCCCTGGGGAAGATCTTCCCCAACTGCGTGGTGTCGGGTCACTGGTGGTACACCTTCTACCCGGGGGCCATCCGGGAGACGCTCCGGGAGCGGCTGGAGATGATCCCGGTGGTGAAGCTCAACGGGCTGTTCTCCGACTCCTATTATTGCGAGTGGACCGTGGCCAAGGTGGCCGTGTACACGCGCGCCCTGGCCGAGTGCCTGGCTGAAAAGGTAGAGCAGACCTACTTTTCGGAGGACCGGGCCCTCTGGGTGGCGCGGCGGCTGCTCTACGAGAACCCGGTCGAGCATTTCGGGCTCCAGATGGATGCGCGTGAGACAGGGGCTTAGGGCAAAAAAGAGCCCGACATCCGTTCTGGACGTCGGGCTGTCTGCTTTTGGGGAAGCGGGGTCATCCCTTCGTGACGTTGGACGCCTGGAGGCCTTTCGGCCCGTTGACGATCTCAAACTGGACCCGCTCTCCTTCGCTCAACGATCTGAAGCCCTGAGCCTGGATCGCAGAATGGTGGACGAAGACGTCTTCGCCCTCATCCTGCTTGATGAAGCCAAAGCCCTTGCTGTCGTTGAACCACTTCACCGTGCCCGCTGGCAAATTTCCTCACCTGCCTTTCGCTAAGATGTGTGTTTTTTATTGGTTTATGCGATGTTTTTGGACGAACATAAAGGCAAAGATCGGTCTTCCGATCTTTGCCTTTATCCCATCTCATTCAGCTTTAAAAACATCACTCAACCTGCAACCGCGTTGAAGTCCGACAAAAATATTGCCCGAATATAAAATTTGATTCAGGGCTTGTCAAGGGCTTTTTTGCATTTTGGGCAAGTTTTAGCGGGGGAAATTCGTCATGAAGCGAGCGCTGCTCATCGCAGGGCCAGGGTCCCCGGACCCGGACGTGCTCCGGGTGGTGGAGGCCGTACGGGGGCGGGCCGACTATGACATCGTGATGGCGGTGCATCTGGAGGAGGGGGCCCTGGCGGAAGGTATCGCATCGGCTGCCGCCGGCGGGGCGACCCGGGTGGTGGTGGCCCCTTATGTCCTGGCGCTCGACCTGGAGGGCCGGGAGGACCTTCGCCGGGGGATGGAGGAGGCGCGCCGGAGGCATCCGGGCGTGGAGGTCACGCTGGCCGAGCCTCTGGGTGGGGATGAGCGGATCGTTGACCTCGTCTGTGACCGGGCGCGCGCTGCCGAGGTGAAGGGGGGGGCTGCGGAGGCCGTGCTGACCGTGGATGGCCTGGTCCGGCGCCCTCTGCGTCTGACCTACGCCGACCTCCGGGGTGCGCCGGGACAGATCGAGGATGTGGGGGCGATGGCGCCGGGCAGGAAAGGGGCGGGGCTGCGGGTAGAGACCGTGCTGAGCCAGGCCGACCCGGGGCCTTCCGCCAGGCAGATCACCTTTCATTCCGCGGACGGGGCGTTTGAGGCGAGCGTCTCGATCCAGGAGGCGCGGGACCGTGGCATCCTGATCTATCGCCTCCGCGAAGACCCGCTTCCGGAGAGCGCCGGGGGTCCGGTCCGCCTGATCATTCCGGGGACGGAGGACGCCTGCAATAACGTGAAGCGGGTGGTGCGCGTGGAAGTCAAGGCCTAATCGCTTGACAAACGACTGGTCAGAGTTCATATTGAGCAGGATTGAGGGGTGAGGAATGAGGATTGAGGGGCGAGGGGAGGCATTCCCCATTCCTCATCCCCAATCGCCCATCTTTTTTGCCATCCAGAGGCCCTCATGCCTGCTCGTTCGCTCAACCCCCTCGCTCCCTTCATACGCTACCTTCGTCCCTACCGGCTGACCATCGCCGCCGGATTTTTCTGCATCCTGGGGGCGCAGGGGTTGAACGTCCTCGGCCCGCTCGTCATGGAGCGGACCGTGGATGCCATCACGGGCCAGCAGCCCAGGCCGGGATGGGCCACGGACCTGGTCCTGGGCATCCGGGGGAGGGCCGAGGCGACCCTCGGGGGTCGGGTGGGTGACATCTCCTTCTACGCGGCCCTGTTCCTCTGCCTCGCCCTGTCCCAGGGGGCGCTCCGGTTCGGGATGCGCCGGATCATCAACGGGATGTCCCGGTATGTGGAGTACGACATCCGGAACGACTACTTCGCCCACCTTCTCAAGCTGCCGCTCGCCTATTTTCAGAAGACTCCGACGGGGGATCTGATGGCCCGGGCCACGAACGACCTGGAGGCCGTCCGGATGTTCCTGGGCATGGGACTGATGTTCATGATGGAGGCCGTGATCATCTTCTCGGCCAGCCTGTACGTGATGCTGACGATCCACGTCCCGCTGACGGTCTTCGCCCTGCTCCCCCTCCCGCTCCTGTCCTTTCTCGTCAACCGCCTGGCCTCCCGCGTCCATCATCGGTTTCGGGAGATCCAGGAGCATTTCTCCCTGATCAGCGCCAGGGTGCAGGAGAACCTGGCCGGGATGCGGGTGGTGAAGGCCTACGTGCAGGAGGAGCAGGAGCAGGCGGACTTCCGGCGGTTGAATGACGTCAATCTGGAGAAGAACCGGGCGCTGATCGTGGTCCGGAGCTTCTTCTTCCCGCTGATGTTTGCGATGGGGGGGACCTGCATCGCCATCATCCTCTGGCTGGGGGGCCGGGAGGTGATCCGGGGCGAGATCACGCTGGGCCAGTTCGTGGCGTTCAACGCCTATCTGACGATGCTGATCTTTCCGATGATCGCCCTGGGATGGGTGACGGACCTCTACCAGCGGGGCACGGCGTCGATGAAGCGGATCAACGCGGTGCTGGAGACGGAGCCGGAGATCCGGGACCGGGGCGCGGACCGGGAGATCCAGGCCCTCCGGGGGGAGATCGAGTTCCGGGACCTCACCTTCGCGTACGGCGACAGGCCGGTCCTCCAGGACATCGACCTGAAGATCCCCGCCGGGACCGTGGTGGGCCTGGTGGGTCGGGTGGGCTGCGGCAAGACGACGCTCGCCCGCCTGATCCCGCGCCTGATCGAGGCGGGGGAGGGGCAGGTGCGGATCGACGGGGTCCCGATCGGGCGGATTCCCCTGAACGTGCTCCGTCGGAACATCGGCTACGTCCCGCAGGAGACGTTCCTGTTCTCGGACACGCTCCGGGAGAACGTGGCCTTCGGGGGCTCCCCGGAAGAGAACGAGGCCGTGCAGTGGGCGTCGGACGTGGCGCAGCTCTCGAAGGATGTGGCGGTGTTCCCGGAGGGGTTTGAGACGGTGGTGGGGGAGAGGGGCGTCACGCTGTCGGGCGGTCAGCGGCAGCGGACGGCCCTGGCGCGGGCGATCCTCCGGCGGCCACAGATCCTGATCCTGGACGATGCCCTTTCGAGCGTGGACACGCACACGGAGGAGGAGATCCTCCGGGGGCTGCGGGAGGTGATGAAGGGACGGACCTGTCTCGTGATCGCCCACCGCATCTCCACGGTGAAGGACTCGGACCTGATCGTGGTGCTGGACGAGGGGCGCATCGCAGAACAGGGGACACACCACGCGCTGGTGGCCAGGGGCGGGCTCTATGCGGAGATGGTCCAGCGGCAGACGTTGATGAGCGACCTGGAGAAGATGTGAAGCGTATCTCGTATCTCGTATCTCGTATCTCGTATCTCGTAAAAATCTCCTGCGAGATACGCTTCACGCTTCACGAGATACGCTTTTGAGGTTTTCATGAACGGCCCCCACGAAGAAGAGCGCCTCCAGAAGTCCTACGACAGCGCCCTGATGCGAAGGCTGCTGGCCTACATCAGACCCTACAAGGGCTATCTGATCTCGGCGGCGGTCCTGATCGGGCTCTCGCAGGTCGTGCGCCAGGCCGGGCCCTACCTCACGAAGATCGCGGTGGACAGTTACATCGTCCAGAAGGATCTGGACGGGCTGAACCGGATCGGGCTGGCCTTCGTCTGCTGCCTGATCGTGCAGTTCGTGGCCGACTACTTCCAGAATTACCTGACGCAGATGATGGGTCAGCGGGTGATGTACGACATCCGGTCGCAGGTGTTCGCGCATCTCCAGAAGCTGCCGATCGCCTATTTCGACCGGAACCCGATCGGCCGGCTGATGACGCGCGCCACGAATGACGTGCAGACCCTGAACGAGATGTTCACGTCGGGCGTAGTGACGATCTTCGGGGACGTGCTGACGCTCGCCGTGATCGTGGGGATGATGGTCCACATGGACGCGGGCCTGGCCCTGATCAGCTTCGCGGTCCTCCCGGCGCTGTTCGGGCTGACGTGGTGGTTCCGGCGGCGGGTGCGGGAGGCCTACAGGGAGAGTCGGGTCAAGATCGCCCGGCTGAACGCCTTCCTCCAGGAGAACATCGCGGGCATGGAGGTCGTGCAGCTCTTCAACCGGGAAGCCCGCAACCGGGGGGCGTTCGAGGGGGTCAACCGGGAGTACCTGAGGCCGCAGATGCGCAGCGTCACCTATTATTCGATCTTCTTCCCGGCGATGGAGGTGATCTCCTCCGGGGCCGTGGCCCTGATCATCTGGTACGGCGGGGGCAAGGTGGTGCAGTCGCACATGTCCATCGGGGTGCTGATCGCCTTCCTGCAGTACATCCAGCGCTTCTTCTGGCCGATCCGGGAGCTGAGCGAAAAGTACAACATCCTGCAGTCTGCGATGGCCTCCTCCGAGCGGATCTTTGAGCTGCTGGACACCCCCCCGGAACGTCAGGGGGGGGCGCAGGGGACGGGGAGGCTGGAGGGGCGCGTGGCGTTCCGAGACGTCTGGTTCGCCTACAAGGGGGATGACTACGTCCTGAAGGGGGTCTCGTTCGACGTGGAACCGGGCCACAGCGTGGCGGTCGTGGGGGCCACGGGGGCCGGGAAGTCCACGCTGATCAACCTCCTGTGCCGGTTCTACGAGGCGCAGCGGGGGGAGGTGCTGGTGGACGGGCTGGACGTGAAGGCGTGGGATGCGCGGGCGCTGCGCCGTCGGATCGGGGTGGTGCAGCAGGACGTGTTCATGTTCTCAGGGACCGTGGCGCGGAACATCCGGCTGGGGGCGGAGATCGATGAGGCGCGGGTGCGGCGCGCGGCGGAGGACGTGAACGCGGCCCGGTTCATCGATCGGCTCCCGAAGGGCTACGAGGAGGACGTGCGGGAGCGGGGAAACCTGCTCTCCACAGGGCAGCGGCAGCTCCTGGCGTTTGCCCGCGCGCTGGCGTTCGACCCGGACATCCTGGTGCTGGACGAGGCCACGTCGAACATCGACACGGAGACGGAGATTTTGATCCAGGAGGCGGTGGGCCGGCTGATGAAGGGGCGCACCTCCATCGTGATCGCGCACCGGCTGTCCACCATCCGGAACGCGGACCGGATCGTGGTCCTGCACCACGGAGAGGTGCGGGAGATGGGCACGCACGAGGAGCTGCTGGCCGCGCAGGGGATCTACTACCGCCTGTATCAGCTCCAGTACAAGGGGCAGGAGGCCACGGTGGAGCGCATGGCCGTGAGAGAGGCGGGGAAGTAGGGGATTGGGGGTGGGTGAGGGTCGCGAACCGCCCCTACAGACGTGAGGGCTGTATTGATCTTTTTTTGAGGTGTTCTCATGTCTATTCCACGCACCATCTGCAAGCGGGCGTCGGGGCCGATCCGGGTGGACGGAAGGCTGTACGAGGCGTCGTGGGGCCGGGCCGAGGCCCTCCGGCTGAGGCTGGCGGACACAGGCGGTTCCCCGAGATGCGCCACGGAGGCGAGGCTCCTGTGGGACGACGACTACCTCTATGTGGGCTTTCAGGCCGAGGACCCGGACATCTTCGCCACGATGCGGGAGCGGGACGCGGAGCTCTGGCACGAGGACGTGGTGGAGGTGTTCATCGACGCGAACGGGAGCGGGTGCGGGTACCACGAGTTCGAGTTCAACCCGCTCGGCGCGGTCCTGGACCTGTTCGTGATGACGCGGGAGAGGACTCAGGAATATAACCTGTGGTTCGGGTGGAACAGTGACGACCTGAAGCACGCCGTGGTCGTGGACGGGACCGTGGAGGACCGGACGGACGTGGACCGGTCCTGGACCGTGGAGGCGGCGATTCCGTTGAAGGACATCCTGACCGCCCCGAACTTCCCGCCGAAAGAGGGGGACGTCTGGCGGGTGAACCTCTACCGGATCGAGCGAGGAAAGGGCGGCAAGGAGTACTCCGCCTGGTCCCCGCCGGGGGAGAACAACTTCAACCACCCGTCGAAGTTCGGGGAGCTGGTGTTTTCGATGGAGAAGGTGTGACCCCTCCCCCAGGGGGAGAGGGGAGGTCCTTGATTCGGTCTTTTTCCTTGAAAGCAGGAAGATAGAAGCAGGGTTTCTTGCAGATAAGGAAGCGGTTTCCGATTATCATGGTAAGGGATTCAACGATGAATGGAGGTTGCTGTGACCGTATCGCGTGACACCTTGAGAGCTGCCTTGAACCGGCTCCCCCGCGTGAAGCTGGCGGACCTGCCCACGCCGCTGCACGACTGTCCCAGGTTTTCGGAGGCCATCGGGGGGAAGGTGCGGGTGCTGATCAAGCGGGATGACATGACGGGCGTGGCCTTCGGCGGGAACAAGACGCGGAAGTTCGATTTTGCGCTGGCGGACGCGAAGGCGCAGGGGGCCACGGTCCTGATCACGGGCGCGGCGTCTCAGTCCAACCACGCCCGGCAGGCCGCCGCGGCAGCGGCTCGGCTGGGCATGAAGTGCGTCCTGGTCAACCGGCACGACCACCGGAGCCAGATGGGCATTCAGGGGAATCAGTTGCTCGACAACATCCTGGGGGCGGACATCCACCTCGTGGAGAGCGGGGATCAGAACGGGGTGAAGGAGCGGGTGGCGGCGGAGTTGAGAAAGCAGGGGGAGGTCCCCTACATCATCACGGGACGGGCCACGGCGCTGGGCGCGGCGGCCTATGTGGGATGCGCCCTGGAGGTCCTGGATCAGACAGACGCCCTGGGCGAGAAGCCGGACTTCCTCTGCGTGGCGTCGGCGCACGGGACGCACGCCGGGCTGGCGCTGGCGGCCAGGGCCCTGGGCCTGGAGACGCGCGTGCAGGGCTACTCGCCGAGCCGGGGGGACGAGGGGCGGCGGAAGGAGGGGGTGGCGGAGGTGGGCAACGAGGCGGCGGAGGTCCTGCAACTGGATGTTCGGCTCAAGGCGGATGAGCTGGAGAACACGGACGCCTACGTGGGTGAGAATTATGGGATCGTCACTCAGGCGGGTCTGGACGCCATCCAGCTCCTGGCGCGGACGGAGGGGATCCTGCTCGACCCGGTCTACACGAGCAAGGCCGTTTCGGGCGTGATCGACCGCGTCCGCAGCGGGGAGATCCCGGCAGGGTCCACGGTGGTCTACGTACACACGGGCGGGACGCCGGCGCTGTTCGCGTACGCGCCGGAGCTGATCGCGCACGGGGACTATCGGCAAAAAATTGTAAAAGGGTGACGCACAAGGCGCCATGAGAATTTCATCTTTTGTATATTGGGCGACCATGAGGATCGTCCCTGCGATTTTGATCTTCTGCGCCGTCGCATCCGGGCAGCAGAACTTCGATGCAGAGCGGGAGCAGATGCGGCAGAAGCCGATGGGGTTCGTGCCGCCGGAGGACCAGGCGGTCCTGAAGCTCCAGGACCAGATCCGGCAGAAGGCCCTGGCCATCCGCATTCAGGCGATCAAGGGCCTGGCGAACATCGGCGGGCAGACGAGCGTCATGATCCTGCGCGACGTGATAGACTTCCAGAAGGAGAAGGACAAGGCTGTGCGGATCGAGGGGGTGAAGGCCCTGGGGCAGATCGGGAGCCTTCCGGACAGCCGCATCCTGCTCCAGGTCCTGAACATCTCCCTGGTGGACCCGGACGAGACGGTGCGCAAGCGGACGATACAGGCCCTCCGAAACGCCGGCACGGCCTATGCCTGTCCTTACCTCGGGGAGGCCCTCCAGAGGGATGCGAGCGTGTCGGTGCGCCTGGAGGCCGTGGACATGCTCCAGCGGATCGGGACAAAACGCGCCCTTGCGCCCCTGACGACGGCGCTGAAGGACCGGAACGAGTCCGTTCGCGCGAAGGCGGCGGATGCGCTCGGGAAGATCGGGGAGCTGGATCGGAGTGTCGCAGACATTCTGGGCGAGGCCTTTCCCACAGAGAAGTCCGTGGGGGTGAAGATCCAGATCGTGGGGGCCCTGGGCATGGTGCGGGAGCACGCCGGGCTGGGATATCTCCAGACGGCGATGCTGGACAAGAACCCGACGATCCGAAAGCACGCGACGGAGGTCTACAGTCGGGTGATCGCGTATAAGTAGGGGCGCTAAGTACACGACAGTAATCGTTGACAGCAATATCGGAAATCTTTCAGGCAGTCTTGAGCGTTGTTGATCAGATGCATGAGTTGGTCTAAACCAAGCCGGAAAATGCTGATAGCACGACGTCCGTGTTTTTTGATCTTGATGGGTTT
>SICM01000167.1 GCA_009694805.1 Candidatus Latescibacterota bacterium | reverse complement strand
ATAAATAGCAGTTTTGGATTATCGCAGGAACCGCCTCTTAGAGAGCCGTATTCGTTGGTGAAGCTGACGCCTATATTTCAGGCCCGAAAGCTTTCTGCCGAGGTTTTCGGGGGGCATAAGTTGGGAATGGTAAGTGAACAGTGTCCTTCCTTTCCTATTCTCTTTTCATTCATCCGGAGTGGGTTCATGTCTTCATCAATTTTTAGATGGGCTGCGTGCGCCCTGTTCGTGGCGCTGCTGTCGCGACTGTCCTTCGGGCAGGAGACGCCTGCACTCAAGCTGGACGACCTGGTGAAGGAGGCCCTTGAGAAGAACCCTGAGATTCAGGCCGCGCAGGCCGTGTGGGAGATGGCGAAGGCGAAGGCCCCGCAGGTGAAGGCCCTGCCGGACCCAACGCTCCAGTTTGAACTCCAGAACATCGGGCTGACCGGGTTCACGGTCGGAAAGATGGACATGAGCATGGCTGGCATCAGTCTCTCCCAGACGATCCCCTATCCGGGCAAGCGGGGGCTGCGGCGACAGGTCGCCGAAAAGGAGGCCGAGGGCAGCGGGGCCATGGTCGATGTGACGCGGCGGTCCGTCGTGTCCCGGCTAAAGACAGCTTATTACGATCTGGTCTTCATTCACCAGTCGCTCGACGCGGTGACCCAGACGCGTCGTATTCTACAGGATTTTGAGAAGACGGCGGAGGTCCGGTACAGCGTGGGGGAGGGGATTCAACAGGACGTGCTGAAGGCGCAGGTGGAACTCTCGACGCTGACGCAGCGGAGCGTGACCCTGGAGCAGATGCAGGAGGGGGTCTGCGCGATGATCAACGGCCTGCTGGACCGGCCCCCGGACGCGCCCCTGGGCAGGCCCGAAGACCCCGGCCCGGCCTGGCCCCTCCTCCCCCTGGCGGAACTCAACCGGCTGGCGGTGGCGCACAGCCCTGAGCTGCGGGCGCGACTGCTGGCCGTGGAGGTGGGAGAGGCGGGGGTAAGGCTGATGAAGAAGGAGTATAAACCGGATTTTACGGTGAGTGGGGGATGGAGGTCTCGGGGCGGTCTGGACGATCTGTATCAGGTGATGGTGGAGGTGGATCTGCCCTGGCAGCGCGAACGCCGGAGGTATGGCGTTCTGGAGGCTCGCGCATCGGTCGATGCCGCGCAGAAGAGTCGCCGGGCCACGGAGCAGATGGTCCTGGCCAGGGTGCGGGACCTTTCGACGATGGCCGCGAAGTCAGCCCGCCTGGTGGAACTCTATCGAACGGCCGTCATCCCCCAGGCGACCTTCTCCCTGGAGTCGGCCACGTCGGCCTACCGGGTGGGGAAGGTGGATTTTCTGATGATCCTGGACAGTGTGCGGACCCTTCTGGAAGATGAGCTGATGGCCCAGGAGCAACTGGCGGATTACCATAAGGCGGTCGCTTGCCTCGAAGAGGTCGTGGGCGCGCCGGTGGTGGAATAACCGGTTACGGGTCCAGGGTCGCGGGTCGTGGGTCCAATTCTCTGACTCGTGATTCATACGCGGATCGTTTGGAAGGAGCTTCCCCATGCGCAAGTTCATATTCCTGGCCGTCGCCGCCGTGGCTCTGTTGTGGGTCGGTTGCGCCGGTAAAGAGAAGAAAGAAGAGATCGCCCGGAACGATGGGCACGCGGGGCAGGCGACGGCCCCGGCGGAGAAAAAGGCGACGAGGTATCACTGTCCCATGCACCCCAGCTACATCTCCGACAAGCCGGGAGACTGTCCCATCTGCGGGATGAAACTGACGCCCATCGAGGAGGAGGTGATCACCGTATCCTTGCCGGGGCTGGCCGACGTGAAGATCAGCCCGGAGCGCCAGCAGCTCATCGGCGTCAGGATGGACGTGGTGGAGCGCCGGCCGCTGAACAAGGCGATCCGGGCGGGGGGAAGAGTGGACTACGACGAACGGAAAGTGGCGCACATTCATACCCGCATCGAGGGGTGGATCAAGAAGTTGTTCGTCGATTACACCGGCCAGCTCGTCAAAAAGCATCAGCCCCTGTTCACGATCTACAGCCCCGAACTGGTGGCCACGCAGGAGGAGTATCTCCTGGCGCTGCGGGCCAAGCGGAGTCTTCAGGGCAACCCGTTCCAGGATGTGGCGTCCGGGTCTGCGACGCTCCTGGAGGCCGCCCGGCGGCGTCTCCTCCTCTGGGAGATCTCAGAGGCTCAGATCGCGGAACTGGAACGGACGGGCAGGCCACTGATGGAGGTGGTCATCGCTTCTCACAGCGACGGCTTCGTGATCGAGAAAAAGGCGCTGGAGGGGATGCGCGTGGAGGCAGGAGAGGACCTCTACGTCCTGGCGGACCTGTCGGGGGTGTGGGTCTACGCGGACATCTACGAGTACGAACTGGCCCCGGTCAGGGTGGGGCAGGAGGCGACCGTGACGCTGAACGCCTATCCGGGCGAGGCGTTCCGTGGGAAAGTGGTCTATATCTACCCCTACGTGGAGGCCCAGACCCGGACGGCCAGGGTCCGGGTGGAACTCCCCAACCCGGGCTGGAGGCTGAAGCCGGGGATGTTCGCGGACGTGGAGATCCGGACGGAGCGAGGGGAGGGGCTGGTGGTCCCCGGCAGCGCGGTGCTGGACTCCGGGGAGCGGAAGGTCGTGTTTGTGGACAGGGGGGAGGGGCGGTTTGAGCCGCGCGAGGTCCAATTGGGCGGGCGCGCCGGGGAGGATTTCGAGGTGTTGCAAGGGTTGTCCGAAGGGGAGCGGGTGATCACCAGCGCCAACTTCCTGATCGACTCGGAGAGCCAGATCAAGGCGGCGCTGGGGGCGATGGCGGGGCATCCGCATTGAGAAGGATACAGCCATGATCAATCGCATCATCGAATATTGCGCGACGCACAAGTTCATCGTGTTTGTCCTCGTGGGGGGGCTGGTGATGGCGGGGCTGTGGGCGATTCAGAACGTCCCGCTGGACGCCATCCCGGACCTGTCGGACACGCAGGTGATCATCTACTCCCGGTGGGACCGCAGCCCGGACATCATGGAGGACCAGGTGACCTATCCGATCATCTCCTCCATGCTGGGCGTGCCGAAGGTGAAGTCCATCCGGGGGTTCTCGGACTTCGGCTACTCCTACGTCTACATCATCTTCGAGGACGGGACGGACATCTACTGGGCGCGCTCCCGGACGCTGGAGTACCTGAGCAACATCCTGCCAAGGCTTCCGCAGGGGGTCAACGTGGAGATGGGGCGGGACGCCACGGCGGTTGGATGGGTGTTCCAGTACGCCCTGGTGGACACGACGGGCCGGCACAGCCTGGCGGACCTGCGGTCGTTCCAGGACTGGTACCTCAGGTATTATTTGCAGGCCGTGCCGGGGGTGTCGGAGGTGGCGCCCATCGGGGGATTTGTTCGACAGTACCAGATCAACGTGGACCCCAACAAGCTCAGCGCCTACGCCATCCCGATCGACATGGTCGTCACCGCCGTGCGGAAGGGGAACAGCGACGTGGGCGGCCGGCTGGTGGAGTTCTCGGGCCGGGAGTACATGGTCCGAGGAAGAGGATATGCGAAGTCCATCTCCGACCTGGAGAAGATCGTCGTAGGGGTGAACGCGGGGAACGGCACGCCGGTCCTGATCCGGGACCTGGGGACGGTGACGCTCGGCCCGGACATCCGGCGGGGTGTGGCGGAACTGGACGGCAAGGGGGAGACGGTCGGGGGCATCGTCGTCATGCGGCAGGGGGAGAACGCCCTGAAGGTCATCGACCGGGTGAAGGCGAAACTGAAGGAGATCGAGCCGACGCTGCCGAAGGGGGTCCATGTCGTGACGACTTACGACCGCTCGGATCTGATCGACCGCGCCATCGAGACGCTCCAGGGGACGCTGGTCGAGGAGCTGGCCGTTGTGAGCCTGGTCATCCTGCTGTTCCTCTGGCACATCCCCAGTGCGCTGATCCCGATCCTGACCATCCCGGTCGCGGTGGTCCTCTCCTTCATTCCGATGTATTACGCGGGCATGACCTCCAATATCATGTCGTTGGGGGGGATCGTCATCGCCATCGGGTCGGTCGTGGACGCGTCCATCGTGGTCGTGGAACAGACGCACAAGAAGCTGGAGGAATGGGACGAGGAGGGCCGGAAAAGGGATTACCAGGAGGTGGTGATCTCCGCCATCAAGGAGGTGGGGGGGCCGAGCTTTTTCTCGCTTCTGGTGATCGCCGTGTCGTTCATGCCGGTGTTCACCCTGGAGGCGCAGGAGGGCCGGCTGTTCAAACCCCTGGCGTTCACGAACAACCTGTCGGTGGCCATCGCGGCGGTCCTGGCGATCACGCTGGACCCGGCCATGCGGCTGCTGTTCACGCACGCGAAGTCGTTCCGCTTCTCCCCCCGGTGGCTCTGCCGGGCCGCCAACGCCGTCCTGGTCGGGAAGATCCACAAGGAGGAACACCACCCCATCAGCCGGGCGATTTTCAAGGTCTACACCCCGGCGGTGGAGTTCGTGTTGCGCCATCCATGGGCGGTCGTCATCGCCTCATTCGCCATCGTGCTGCTGACCATCCCCGCCTACGTGCGGTTGGGATCGGAGTTCATGCCGCCGCTGTATGAGGGGTCGATCCTCTACATGCCCACGACCCTGCCGGGCCTGTCCGTGACGGAGGCGACGAACCTCCTTCAGGTGCAGGACAAGATCCTGAAATCTTTCCCGGAAGTCGAGCGCGTCTTCGGGAAGGCGGGCCGGGCGGAGACGGCCACGGACCCCGCGCCGTTCTCGATGATGGAGACGACCGTGACCCTCAAGCCGATGGATCGGTGGCGGCCGGTCCATCGATGGTACTCCGACTGGGCCCCGGGCTGGCTGAAGGGCATCCTGCGGCGGTTCTGGTCGGACCACATCACGCCGGAACAGCTCATCCGTGAAATGGATCGGGCGATGAAGTTCCCCGGCGTGAGCAACGCCTGGACCATGCCGATCAAGGGGCGGATCGACATGCTCACCACGGGGGTGCGGACGCCGGTGGGGATCAAGGTCCAGGGGGCCGACCTGAAGAAGATCCAGGAGCTTGGCGAACATATCGAGATGGTCCTGAAGGACGTGCCGGGCACGCGGAGCGTCTTTGCGGAGCGGACGGCCGGGGGCTACTTCCTGGACTTCGACCTCAAGCGGGAGGCGCTGGCCCGCTACGGCCTGTCCGTCGACGAGGCGCAGATGCACATCATGAGCGCGGTCGGGGGGGAGAACATCACGACCACCGTGGAAGGTCGGGAGCGATATCCGGTGAACGTCCGGTACCTGCGCGACTACCGGAGCAGCGTGGATCAACTGGGGCGGGTACTCGTTTCAACTCCCAGCGGGGCGCAGGTACCGATGGCGCAACTTGCGGACATCCGTCTGGCCACGGGGCCGGCCATGATCCGGGACGAGAACGGGATGCTGAGCGGCTACGTGTACGTGGATGTGGCGGACCGGGACATCGGAAGCTACGTGGCGGACGCCAAGAAGATCATCCTGGAGAAGGCCCCCATGCCCCCCGGCTACACCCTCGTCTGGAGCGGGCAGTATGAGTCTATGGAGCGGGTGAAGGAGCGGATGTGGGTCGTGATCCCGCTGACGCTGTTCATCGTGTTCCTCCTGATCTATTTCAACACCGGCTCCGGGATAAAGACGGGGATCGTCCTGCTGGCCGTGCCGTTTTCGGCGGTCGGGGCGGTCTGGTTGCTGTACCTGTTGGGCTACAACATGAGCATCGGGGTCTGGGTGGGGCTGATCGCGCTGATGGGGGTGGATGCGGAGACCGGGGTGTTCATGTTGCTGTACCTGGACCTGGCCTATGAAGAGCGGAAGAACCGGGGGCTCATGAGGACCTGGGACGACCTGAGGCAGGCGATCCTTTACGGGGCGGTCAGGCGCGTGCGGCCCAAGTTCATGACCGTGGCGGTGTCGTTCGTGGGGCTGCTGCCGGTCATGTGGTCCACGGGGGCGGGGTCGGACGTGATGAAGCGGATCGCCGCGCCCATGGTCGGGGGGATCTTCACCTCATTTCTCATGGAACTGCTCGTCTACCCGGCGATCTATGCGATCTGGAGGGGACATCAGATGGGCCGGGCCGACCGTTGACTTTGGCCTCCGATTGTGCTAAGTTTACGAACACGCAGGCCTGGATGCGACCTTCATAGAGAGGAGGGACTTTATGCCCCTGATCCGGAACTGGCGGGAAGAGGAGCCGGTCGTGCGACACATGAGCGCCGTCGTGTGGGGCGGCATGCGTTTCCAGAAGGATGGAGATGCTTCAGACCCTCTCCATTGCCTGGAGAGGCTGAGGGGGTTCGCCCGCCACGCGCTGCAGGGGCGGAAGACCTCGGACCATCACCAGCATCACCACATGGAACAGGTCTACTATGTGATCTCCGGAAAAGGGGAGGTGCTCTGCGGGGAGCGACGCTACCCGGTGGAGGAGGGGGATGCCGTGTACCTGCCGACGGACGTGCCGCATCAGATGTTCAACGCGGAGGATGGGTGGGTGGAGCACCACGTGATCAGCATGGCCGTGGAGGGGACAGGGGGGACGTTCGTGATCCGGAACTGGCGGGAGGCGGCTCCGGAGGGCGACGGGGCCGGGGCGGTTCGATGGCCGCTGCTGGGCCGGGGGGAGAATGGCGGGGCATTGAGGGGCATGGCGTTTGTGGGCCGGGAGGCCGTACAGCCCCGGAACCGCTCGGCGGAGCGCGTCATCAGGGACCTCGAACAGGTTTACTACATTCTGGACGGTGAGGGGATGCTCATTTCGGGCGGGAGCGAGCAGCGCGTCGTGGAGGGGGACATGGTTCACCTCCCGGCGGGGACGGCTTACCACTTCCGGAATCCGACCGAGGGGTGGTTGACGTACTACATCGTAGGGGTGTGATGCAGGGGATGCCGCGCCCCTACGTTCAGAACATCTCTTTCTGTCCGTTCTCCAGGCTGAGGAGGGCCCGCTTCCACTCCAGGCCGCCGGCGAAGCCGGTCAATGCTCCTCCGGCGCCGAGGACGCGGTGGCAGGGGATGAGGATGGGGAAGGGGTTCTGGCCGAGGGCCGCGCCCACGGCCCGCGCGGCGTCCCGCCGGCCCAGGTCCGAGGCGATGCGTCCGTAGGTGAGCGTGCATCCGTAAGGGATGGCCTGCGCCGCCCTCCAGACCGTCTGCTGGAAGCTGGTGTAGGGGTCGAAATCGAGTTCCGTGGAGAACTGCGTCGGGACGCCGGAGAAGTAGCGGGACAGTTCGCCGATGAGGGACCGGGCGGCCTGGTGGTCCGGTGGGGTCCCGCGTTCGATCTGCGCCCCCTGCACGGCGGGGTCCCGCCTGTAGCCTTCAAACCGGATTTCCCTCAGGCGTTTTTCTTCGTAGACCAGGTTCAGCGGTCCGAAGGCGGTACGCAGGACAATTTCGGCGCCAGGATCGGCCATCTTAAGTTCCCTCATTTCAGAATTAAAGCTCCCATGCTTCTAAAACCGCGTCAAGCCGCGCTGCTCGTGACGGTGGCCGTGTGCGCTGCGCTCTGGATGGGCTGCGCCTCCACTCCGCCCGAAGGGAAGGGCCAGAAAAAAGGGGAGGCCCAGCCACCGCTGAAGCCCACCGCCGCGGACACCGCTGCCTTCGAAGAGAAGGTGGAGTACGCCTATCCGGCCGTGGTGGTCAACCGGAAGATCAACCTCCGGAGCGGACCGGGCACCCCCTATGCCGTCGTCGGGACGCTGTCGGGGGGGCAGACCGTCACGGTCGTGGCCAGCTCCGGGGAGTGGGTGAAAGTCCTCGTGGACCGGGATGACCGGATGGGATGGGTCCACAAGAGCCTGATCAGAAGGAAGAAGTAAGGGCGATCTTTACGCGGCCACCAGCTCGATCTTTTCCTTGGCCACTTCCGGACTCAGGGCCTCGTTCAGCACCTGGTCCATGTGGTTCACGAAGACAAACCTCAGGTCGTTCCTGACGTGTATGGGGATATCCTCGATATCCTTCTCATTGTCCGCGGGCAGGATAACCGTCCGGATGCCCGCCCGGTGGGCGGCGAGGACCTTGTCCCGCACCCCGCCTACGGGGAGAACCTTTCCGCGCAGCGTCACCTCGCCGGTCATGGCCACGTCCCGGCGCACGGGGCGCTTCGTCAGGGCCGACACCAGGGCCGTGGTCATCGTCACCCCGGCAGAGGGGCCGTCTTTGGGCACGGCCCCGGCGGGGACGTGGATGTGGACATCGAGCTTCTGCAGGGCGGCCGGCGTGAGGCCGAGGGGCTGGGCGCGGCTCCGGATGTAGGTCATGGCCGCCTGCGCCGACTCCTTCATGACATCGCCGAGCTGGCCGGTGAGGGTGAACCCCCCTTTCCCCGGAACGGCCAGGACCTCCACGAAGAGCACCTCCCCCCCCGCGCCGGTGACGGAGAGGCCGGTCACCAGGCCGATCTCATCGGAGGTCTCGGCGACCTCGGATCGGAACCGGATCGGGCCGAGATAGGTATGGAGATCCTTCTCTGAAACGTGAATCGTCTCCGCCTTCCCCCTCACGATCTCCCGTGCGACCTTCCGACAGACTGACCCGATCTCCCGTTCCAGGTTACGAAGGCCGGCCTCCCGCGTGTAGTGCCGGATGATCCCCTTGATGGCGTCGTCGGCGATGACGAGCGTCTCTGCGGAGAGGCCGTGCTCGGCGAGCTGCCTGGGGACGAGATAGCGATGGGCGATCTCCATCTTCTCCGGCTCGGTGTAGCCCGGAAGCTCCAGCACCTCCATCCGGTCGAGCAGGGCCGGAGGGATGGTGTAGATGACATTGGCCGTGGTGATGAACAGGACCTTCGACAGGTCGAACGGCACGTCCAGATAGTGATCCAGGAATGTGTTGTTCTGCTGGGGGTCCAGCACCTCCAGCAGGGCAGCGGCGGGATCACCCCGGAAGTCCTGCCCCATCTTGTCGATCTCGTCGAGCATGAAGACCGGGTTGCAGGACTCCGCCCGGCGAAGGCCCTGGATGATCCGCCCCGGCATCGCCCCGATGTAGGTCCGGCGATGGCCCCGGATGTCCGCCTCGTCGTGGACGCCGCCGAGGGAGATGCGGACGAACTTCCTGCCCAGCGCCCGCGCGATGGACTGGCCGAGGGAGGTCTTTCCGGTGCCCGGAGGGCCTGCGAAACAGAGGATGGGGCCCTTCATGTCGGGCTTGAGTTTCCGGACGGCGAGGTATTCCAGGATGCGGTCCTTCGGCTTCCGGAGGCCGTAGTGGTCCTCGTCGAGGATCTTCTCCGCCTCTGCGACGTCCAGGCGGTCCTCGGTCATCACGCTCCAGGGCATGGTGATCAACGACTCCAGGTAGGACCGGATGACCGAGTACTCCGCCGCCGCCGAGGGCATCTTGGACATCCGTTCCAGCTCCCGGTCGGCCTCCTTTCGGGCCTCCGGGGGCATGCCCGCCTTCTCGATTCGTTCGCGTAATTCATGGGTCTCAGCGGCCTGTTCGTCTTCCTCTCCCAGTTCCCTCTGGATGGCCTTGAGCTGCTGGCGGAGGTAGTAGTCCCGCTGGGTCTTGTCCATCTCCCCTTTGACCTCGGACTGGATCTTGCTCCCCAGTTCCAGGATCTCCAGCTCGCGGTTCAGGAAGCCGGTGAGCATCCGGAGGCGTTCCGTGACGTTGAGGGCCTCCAGAATCGCCTGACGTTCGGCGAGGCTCAGATTGATGTGGGAGGCGATGAAATCGGCCTGCGCGCCCCCGTTCGGCAGCACGGCCACGGCTTCCCCCAGCTCTTCGGACAGGTTGGGGGCCAGGGAGATGGCTTTCTGGAACAGCCCCACGGCATTGCGGGTCAGCGCCTCCAGTTCAACACTCTGCTCCTCCTGCTCTTCGGCCCGTTCCACGCGGCCCTTGAGATAGGGCTCCCGGTCCGTCACTTCGAGCAGCCGGATGCGGGATAGGCCCTGGATCAGGATCTGGACCGCGCCGTTGGGCAGCCGGAGCATCCGGGCGATGACGGCGATGGTCCCGATGCGGTGGAGGTTCTCCGGGGTCGGCCCCTGGTCCGGGTCCTTAAGGGCGAACAGCCCTACCATCTTGTTCTCCGTCGTCACGGACGCATCCACGGCCCGGACCCACTCAGGGGCCGTGGTGACGAACGGGAAGAGCATGTAGGGATAGATCACTGCGTCGCCGGATGGCAGGATGGGGAGCGAGTCGGGGATGGAAACGCGCTCCTCGCCGGGACTCTGTCTGCTCTTCTCTGCGGCCATTGGGTATACCTCATTTTCAGACGGGCGACCACAAGGATCGCCCCTACGGGCAAACGCTCTAAATTGCAGATTTCAATGGGCGACCCCAAGGGTCGCCCCTACGGAGGTACGATGAATTTACAACTCAAGGGTTGCGATAAATCACGCCCCTACCCTTGCGTCACGGTGATTGTCCGGGGCGACGGGTCTTCATAAACCTTGCGAAAGGCGACGCGCAAAAAGCCATCCCGGTAGGCCGCCCTGGCGGAGGCGGCATCGACCTGCGCCGGGAGGTCGAGCACCCGCTCAAACCCTCCGAAACAGACCTCCATGCGGTGGTAGCGCCTTTCGGACCCGTCCGCGGCTCTGCGCCGTTCCCCTCGAATCGTCAGCGTCTGTCCCTCGGCAATGAGTTCAATCTGGTCCTGGTCGATGCCCGGCAGTTCACACAGCACAACGAGTTCGTCCTCCGTCTCATAGACATCCACAGGAGGCTCCCAGAGGCAGGCGGAGAACCGGGACCCCCCGCCGGGCTGGCTGATATGGGACAGAAACTGCTGCATCTTCCGGTGGATGTCTACGAGATTCATCGGGCGCATGCGTCGTTCGTCTTCCATAAGCGGCTCATCCTGCGTGACGAAGTTTAGAGCGTGTTATGAACTTTTGAGTCAATCGAAGCGTCATGTAAGGTATGGCAACCCGTAAGCCTTACCCCAGTGATGTTTCGGATGACGAATGGGCCTTTGTGGTCCCGTATCTGACCCTGATGAAAGAGGATGTTCCTCAACGGGA
>SICM01000166.1 GCA_009694805.1 Candidatus Latescibacterota bacterium | reverse complement strand
GCTTTCGGGCCTGAAATATAGGCGTCAGCTTCACCAACGAATACGGCTCTCTAAGAGGCGGTTCCTGCGATAATCCAAAACTGCTATTTATATCAGCTAAAACAATATCTTGCGTCAATTTTTGGTAATCGTGAGTGAACAGTGTCGATTTCCTTATCGGCCTTTCCCACCTTTCTTGCTCGTGCAAGAAAGGTGGGGCCAAAGAACACGCTCGCTCAGGCGCCGCGAGGGGCTTCAGCGCGGCGTAAATGCTCCCCCTGTCGGATCGAGGAATGGATGGCCGCGACAGGGGCGTTGCCTCCAAGGGGCCATTATAGTGGGGGATTCCGACGCCGCGCTGCCTCGGGGTCGGCTCTGTAGGACTTCTATAGAACCGAAAAGAGCGCTATCCCTCATATCCGCACCAGGACAGGAGCGCGAGGGCGATGGCCTTCGTGGCATTTCGCATGTCGGACACGGGCACGAACTCGTCGGGGCTGTGGGCGCAGGCCAGGTCGCCCGGCCCGAAGATCGCGCCGGGGATGCCCCTGGCCGCGTACCAGGCCA
The DNA here is from genome assembly GCA_009694805.1 of Candidatus Latescibacterota bacterium. Lineage (GTDB taxonomy): Bacteria > Latescibacterota > UBA2968 > SICM01 > SICM01 > SICM01. The sequence goes on along the minus strand of SICM01000166.1, from coordinate 10,474 downwards.
GGTCCGAGGCGGCGTTGAAGCCGGTGATCTGCGAGGCGCAGCCCAGGCGCTGGAGCGAGGCGAGGAGGCTGTTCACGACCTCGTGGTCGGGGTCCGTATTGGCCGGGGGGAAGGAGATGTTGCGCAGGCCCCAGGTGAATCTGGGGGGGTGGGCCTTCAGCCAGGGGTCGTACTGGGACAGGGCGTGGACGTAGCCCTCGACGTCGCGCCGGATCTCGTCGAGGGTCTCCTGCGGGTAGTACCAGATGTTGTACTCGATGGCGCAGTAGTTGGGCGTGGTGCCGGGGTTGGTGATCATGTTGAGCTGGCCGTCCCTGCCGCCGCCGGGCCCGCTCATGAAGAGGCCGGGCAGCAGGGTGTTGAACCCGGCGGGGAGGAGGGGGTGGCTCTTGGAGAGGGCCCAGTTTCGCTCCAGGTCCTGCAGGGCCTGGACGATCTTGAGGCCCTTCTCGACGGCGTTCACGCCGTGGCCCGGGTCGGTCTCGCGCGGATAGATGGAGGCGTAGCGTCGGCCCGCGTGCTCCTCCCGGCCCTCGATCTCGATCCGGACGTGCTCCAGGCCGCCCTCCACGGGGAGGACGTTCAGGCGGGTGGGTTCGGTCACCAGGACGAAGTCCGGGCGGGGGGCGCGCTCGGCGCACTCGCGACTGCCGAAGCCCACGACCTCCTCGTCGGAGACGATGTGGACGTAGACGTCCCCCTTCAGGCGGAGGCCGCAGTCCCGGATGACCCTGACGGCCTGGATCATGGCTGCGACACCCCCCTTCATGTCGCACGCGCCGCGCCCCCAGAGTCTGTCGTCGATCGTCTCGCCGCCCCAGGGCTTATGCTTCCAGGTGGACTCGTCTCCGGCAGGGACCACGTCCACGTGGCCGTTCAGGGCCATGGAACGGCCCCCGCCGCTCCCCTTGAGGGTTCCGACCAGGACCGGGTGTTCGGGGAAGGACATGGGCCGGGCCAGCCAGGTGTCCAGGGTGAAGCCCATGGCTTGAAGGGCCTCTGACAGAAAGGCGTGACAGGCCCGGATGGCGGCGGGATAGTTTTTGTCCGCCGGGTTCTGGGTGGGGGTGGGGAAGCGGACGAGCCGGGAGAGGAAGCCGAGGATGTCGCCGCTGGACGTATCCACCTGGCCGCAGACGCGCTGGAAGGTGGGGTCGGGCAAGGGAAGTGATTCAGGCATCATGCCTCCTTTTAGTGCCTACTGCCTTCTGCCTTCTGCCTCCGATGCACGAGCCGCTCGTGGCAGGAAGGGTTGCAGAAGGGCTGGCGCTTGCCGTCCATCTCCTGCATCCAGATGTGCCGGGGGATGAGCTTCCCGCAGTACGTGCAGTTGTAGACGTCGAAAGACAGATAGCCGGGGTCGCGCTCAATCCATTCACCCATGAGAGACTCCGAAAAAATTGGCAAACGGCAAACGGCAAACGGCAAACGGCAAACGGCAAACGTAAAAGACAAGATATTTTTGCTTTCACGTTTCACGTTTCACGTCTGCCGTTTCACTGCCTTTACGATCTCAAACTTCCCCGAAGCGGTCTTCGAGACCTCCAGCCCGTAGTCCCTCAGGGCCGACGCCGGGGTGACGAAGCCCTCGGTCACGTCCTGCAGGACACGCTCCGGCTCCCGTTCCAGAGGGTCCCCCCAGCCGCCGCCGCCGGGGGCGATGATCCGGACCTGGTCGCCTTTTTTGAGGACGATGCCGGAGAACTTGGACGGGGAGGTCGTGCCGAAGGCCTCCTGGAAGGTGCGCCACGCTTGCTCTCCGGCGCGGCGGACGTGGATGCCGCTGGACCTGCCGGGCTTACCGCCGTGGAGGCCGAAGGGCTGCACGAGCATCCGGTTGAAGATGGCGCTGACGGTGATCTCCGGGCTCCTCACGGTGAAGACGCGCTCGATGCCGAGCCCCCCCCGGTTCTTCCCCGGCCCGCCCGAATCCTCCAGGAGACGGTAGGTCTCGATGGAGAGGGGGTAGCGGGTCTCGAAGATCTCCACGGGGGTGTTCCGGCAGTTGCCGTTGATGACGATGACCTGGCTGTTTCCGTCCTTGCGCGGGCGTCCGCCCCAGCCGATGCCCTCGAAGTGAAAATGCGAGTAGAGCTGGCCGGTGTCCGGGTGCGTGCCCCCGAACAGGAAGCAGCAGGAGGTCCCGCCCTGGGCGGCGGGGACCCGGTCCGGGATGGCGTTGGCGAGGGCCCCGAAGACGATGTCCGTGACGCGGGGGCTGACTTCGGTGTTCCCGCCCACCAGGGCCGCCGGGTACTGGCAGTTGACGATGGTGCCGGGGGGCGCGACGATGTGGATGGGCCGGTAGCACCCCTCGTTGCGGGGGATGGTGGGGTCGGTCAGGTGGAGCAGGGCGTTGTAGACCGCGGACCCGGTGACGGCGTAGGTGGCGTTCATGGGGCCGGCGCACTGGGGGGAGGAGCCGGTGAAGTCGGCGGTGAGTTCGTCTCCCTCGACGATCACGGCGCAGCGGATGGTGTAGGAGACGCCCGGCGTCACCCCGTCGTCCTCGATCACGTCCTCGAACTCGTAGACGCCGTCCGGGATGCGGCGGATCTCCTCCCGCATGCGGCGCTCGGCGATGGCGATGAGGTCCTGCGTGGCCACGGTGAGCACGCTTAGGCCGTAGGACCGGATCAGGTTGATCAGGCGGGTCTCCGCCACGTGTACGGAGCCGATCATGGCCTTCAGGTCGCCATAGGAGACCATCGGGGTGCGGTGGTTGGAGAGGATGATCTTCCAGATGTCGTCCTGGTCCTTCCCCTCCCGCATCAGCCAGACGGGGGGGATGCGGAGGCCCTCCTGAAAGATGTCGGTCGCGTCCCCGGCCAGGCCGCCGGGCGCCTTGGCCCCCGGCTCGGCCAGGTGGGCGCAGTTGGCCACGAAGGCCACGATTTGACCCTCGTGGAACACGGGCTTGAGGATGGTGTGCTCGGGGATGTGGCCGCTGCCCCGGTAGGGGTCGTTCATCAGGAGAATATCGCCGGGTTTGTAGACGTCGTAACCCAGCTCCTCCAGCATCCACTCGACGGTGTACTTGATCGTGCCGATCTGGGAGGGGCAGAACTCCGCCTGGGCGATCATCCGGCCCCGGTTGTCGAACATGACGCAGGAGAAGTCCAGGGACTCGTTGAAGATGGGGGAGTAGGCGGTCCGCATCATGGCCAGCCCCATCTCCCGGCAGGTGGTGGTGAGGTAGTTGTCGATCACGGTCAGGGTGACCTGGTCGAGGGAAGGGATTCCAGATTTATCGGTCATGGGTTGATCTCCGATCAGGGGCGTTCAATTGAACGCCCCTGCATCTATATCTCCAGAATCAGAACGTCGTGTTCCGTGCGCGTCAGGTGCATGCCCGGCTCGACCAGCGTGGTGGAGCCTTCCTCCTCCACGATCAGCGGGCCGGATGTTCGCTCCCCGACGGGAAGGGCCGGGCGCCGGATGATCCGGCACGGGATGGGTCCGTGTCCGGCGAAGGTGACGGATCTCTCGCGGAAGGGTTCCGCCCGGACGGAGCGGATCTTTCCGATCCGGGGCTTGGGGATGCTCCCGACGGCCGTCACCTTGAAGCTGACCAGCTCGATGATCCCCGAGGGGATGCGGTACCCGTAGATGGCCTCGTGTATCCGGTGGAACGCCTCATAGGCGTCGGCCAGCCGGATCTCCCCGGACGGGACCTCGACCTCGGTCTCGTAGTTCTGGCCCAGGTAGCGGGTGTGGATGTAGAAGCGGAACTCCGGCTGGCCCTCGTAGCCCTGCCCCCGCAGCTCCGTCAGCGCGGCGCTGGCGATCTGCCGGAACCGGCCCTCCACCTCGCGCTCGGAGACCTGGTCGGAGCGGAACGCCTGGGTCCAGATCTTGTCCACGCGCAGGTCGGCCATGAGCAGGCCGACGGCGGAGAAGGCGCCGGGGAAGGGGGGGACGATGACGGTGGGGATGCCGAGCTTGCGGGCGATGGCGGCCCCGTGCAGGGGGCCTGCCCCGCCGAAGGCGATCAGGGCGAAGCGCCGGGGGTCGTGGCCGCGCTCGATGCTGACCATGCGGATGGCGTTGGCCATGTTCTCATCCGCGATGTCCACGACGGCGTGCGCCAGGTCCAGGGGCGCCATGCCGAGCCGGGCGGCCATCTCTGCCATGCGGATGCCAGCCGGGTCGGTCTGGAGGCGCATCCGCCCGCCCAGGAAGTAGTCCGGGTCCAGACGGCCCAGGAGGAGGTTGGCGTCCGTGAGGGTGGGCTCGGTCCCGCCCTGCCCGTAGCAGACGGGACCGGGGTCCGCGCCGGCGCTCTGGGGGCCGACCTGGAGGAAGCCCCCGGCGTTGACCCAGGCGACGGAGCCGCCGCCGGCCCCGATGGTCTTGAGGTCGATCAGGGGGATGGCCGCGGGGATGCCCCACTCGATCTCGTACTCCGTGGTGTGGCGCAGTTCGCCGTTCACGAGGATGCCGACGTCGGCGCTGGTCCCGCCCACGTCGATGGTGACCACGTCCTTCAGGCCGAGCAGGCCGGCGATGTACTGGCCGGCCACGAGCCCGCCCGCCGGGCCGGAGGTGGCCAGGTGGATGGGGTGATCGGCGGCGGCCCCGGCCTGCATGACGCCGCCGTTGGACTTCATCAGGGCCCAGGGGATGCCGATGCCCTCCTCGTCCAGGCCGCGCTGGAGGCTCCCCACGTAGCGCTGGATGAGGGGTTTGAGATAGGCGTCGGCGATGGCCGTGCTGGCGCGTTCGTACTCGCGCCAGATGGGGGCGACTTCGTGGGAGATCGAGAGGGGGACGCCGGGGAGACGCTGCCGGAGCCTCTCCTTGAGGGCCTGTTCGTGCGCCGTGTTCAGGTAGGCGAACAGGAGGCAGACGGCGACGGCCTCGAACCCGCCTGCCGCGAGCCGGTCGCAGAGGGCGTCCACCTCGGACATGTCCAGGGGGGTGACGACCTGCCCTTTGGCGTCGATGCGCTCGCGAACGCCGAAGCCGTGGCGGCGGCTGAGGAGGAGGGGCCGGGGTTTGTCCCACTCCAGGTTGTAGAGCTCGCGCCGGTTGACGCGCTGGATGTAGGGGATGTCCTCGAACCCGGCGGTGGTGACGAAGGCGACCTTCGCGCCCTTGCGCTCGATCAGGGCGTTGGTGGCCACGGTGGTGCCGTGGACCAGGCCGGCGATGTCGGGCGGGGTGACGCCGGACTCCCGGATGGCCCCGATGAAGGCCCGGAGGGGTTCGCGCGGGGTGGAGGCGACCTTCAGGGATTGAATCTCGCCGGTCTCCACGTCGAAGCGGATGAGGTCGGTGAAGGTGCCGCCGGTGTCGATGCCGATGCGGAAGGGCATGGGTTTCTCTTTATTTCGATAACTGATATTCGTGTGAATGGCTGCCGGTTGACAATTCACGTCTTTCTGCGGACGACGCGAAGTGGGCGCCTAAACGATAGGCGGTAGGGTAGCCTATGCGTAGCCCGTAGATCACGGCCTGGGGCTGCCGGGCCAGCAGGCGTTTGGTGGCGATCAGGTCGTCCGTATCAATTTCGTACGTCCCCGTCTCGATGTCCAGCACCAGAAATTTCCCTTTATGTTCGGCCTCCATGGCCTGCCGAAGCTGGCGCTCATAAAGGGCTTCCCCCCGTGCGGCGACTTCCTGGGGTGTATAGTTTGGGTAGGGCATCAGAAACTCCTTGAATCCATGTACGCCTGCCGCGAAAGCGAACGGGTCCCTACGATTGCAGCCGGACCGTTCCGGATGCCAGGTCGAACCGCAGCCGTCGACCTCCCGCCCTGCCCTGGACCTTCACCCCAAACGGTTTTTCCCCCTGTGGGTCGCCTTCGAGCGTCCACCGCACCTCCGGCAGGGGTTTGCGCCCGAACTGCAGGCCGGTGACGAAGACGAGATCTGTGGACCGGTGCAGGTTCTCGGTGTAGAGATAGGCGTTCGTCCTCTGCTGCTGCCCGCGCTCGGTGTGGTAGGTGGTCCGCCTTTCGTCCCTGCCGACGATGACGTTGTGGTCCGCCGCAGGGTGCAGGGACACCCCTTTGAGCCGGGCGTTGCCGCTGGAGATCGTGAAGCTGTCCGTCCCGAGGTCGGCGCGGTCCAGGTAGTGGAACATGCAGCGGGCGCGGATGCGCTCCTTCGCGCGGATTTCATCCACCAGCAGGACGAGGTCCGGACGGAGGAAGACGGTGTAGCGCCGGACCCGGGCGGCCATGGGCCGGTGCATGGCCGTGGCGTCCACGGTGACCAGCTCGCACCCGTCTCCGAGGTCCGTGTGCTTCAGGCCGGCTTTCGTGGGCACGGTGTAGGGGGGATAGCGGCCTTCGAGCATCACCTGGTTGTGTCCGATGACCCCGTTGCCGTCGTAGTCCCAGCGCCGCCCCCCCTTGTCGAAAAACCCGCCCGCCTTGCCGGTGTGCTGCGCGTAGGGCCAGCTGTCGAGCTCGGCCAGGAGTTCCTGCCCGGCCGCGTGGATGACGACGGAGCCGAGGTCCGCGTGCTCGTGGGTCACGCCGGGGCCGATGAGGCCCGCTTTGACGCCGACGAAGGCGTCGTTCCGTCCGAAGCCGGTCCGCATCACGGCCACGCCGATGTCGGGGAAGACCCGGGTGAGTCCGAAGCCGGCCTCCGGGGTGGGGGCCGCCCCTTTCGTGTCGAGGTCGAGGTAGAACAGGTGTCCGGTTGAGCCGACCCCTCCCTCCCGGGCCGCCGCCTGGTAGACGCGGTTGCCGTACTCGCGCGCGAGGATGCCGAGGGTGAGGGAGCTGTGGGTCGTCTTCCCGCTGTCGGACCAGTTCCAGAACCGGCCCGGCGAGGGGGTCATCCAGATCCGAAAATCGCCCGTGCGCTTCAGGTAGGGGTGCTGGAAGAGATCGACCCCGCCGCCTGTGAACCGCTTCAGGGACGAGGCGAACTCGGCGCAGTGGCCGATCCCGTACTCCCAGTAGCCGGGGCCTTCGGACCAGCCGCCGGCGCGGTCCCCGTCCTCCAGGACGACGAGGACGCCTTCGAGGCCGTATTCGACCAGGTCACGCCAGTCTTTGAAGACGTCGGCGAAGGCCATGCCGCCCATGGCAAAACTGCCGGCCATCACGCTGCGCCAGTTGTGCCGGCATTCGGTCCACCAGTACTTTCGGGTCCGCAGGGCTTCGAGCGCGGGGCGCAGGCAGCGGGTGACGGCGATGCGGTCGAGGCGTCGGGTGGTGTCGGCGTCCAGGGCGTCACCAAAGCAGGCCCGCATCGCGGCGAGGGCGCGGGTGACGCTGGCGGTCTGCAGGTCTATGTCCACGCGGCCGACCAGGGTGATGTAGCAGAAGTGCGGACGTTTGACGGCGTCCAGGGCGTCGAGGGCCTCCCCGGCCCATTTCAGGGCCTTCCGGTCGCCGGTGAAGAGGTAGTAGAACGCGGCGTTCGTCATCTTCCCGGTGGCGCGTGTCCGGAGCGCGTCGTCGTCCAGGCCGGATTCCACTTTGACCTTCGCGCTCTCCGCAGCTTTGGCGATGATCTCGGGGTAGCGCGCGGCCTTCCGGCCGGCCTCGCCTTCGGTCAGCGCGTCGCGGAAGAGGTTCACGAAGCCGGAGGGGTCCGGTTGCCACTGGTCCAGGCGTGTGAAGAACCTCTGGTCGGCTTTGCGGAATTGTTGGCGGTCAGCGGGCATGGGGGACTCCTTATCAGCGGTGGCTTGGAGCACTGTCCGTTGCATGATGTTGTTAAGCGGCCCTTCGGCACCGGTCCAGATCGTCCTCATATCCTGAATACTCGTGTTCCTATACGCTGCTGAGGACTTCATCCACGGACGTCGCCACAACGTACCGCGCAGGTGTCTCGCGAACTTCGAGCGCCCTGAAGTGTGCCCTGCCACATTCGATCTTCGCACTCTCCTTGTCGCGGAGGTCGTCGGCGAAGAGGCTATTTTTCATTTCGACCACGAAGTACAGACGATCGGCTCCGTCTTTCTCTACCAGCACGGCCCAGTCGGGGTTGTAGGGGCCCAGAGGTGTGGGGACGCGGAACCAGCCTGGGAGCTTGGCGTAAACCTTGATCGCCTCGTTTTTCTCCAGGTCGTCGGCAAACGTGCGCTCGGTGTCGGACTGGTAGATCACCTGTTCGTGGACCGACTTGTTGGCGTCGATCATGGACTTGAGGTAGCCGCTCAGTTCCTCGGTCTCAAACAGCTTCTGCGCGTAGTAGTCCTCCGCGCCGATGCGCTGGTATTTGATGCCGTCCACAAGGGCCATGCGCTTGGAGCGGTTGATGATCTCCGCGGCGAGTTCTATGAATTGCTGTGGGTTGCGTTTGAAATCATCGAGTCGGCCGCTTTCCAGGAGGATACGGTGGATGCTGCGGCGGGTGAGTTGAGTCTTGTCCTGGAGGTCAGTGAGGATGTCGGGCAGTTCGATGTTGGCTTCGTCCAGAGTCACGGGAGCGGAGATGACCGTCTCTTTCGTGGCCACGCCGGAGCGCCCGATAGTGAGGTCGGCCTTGCGCCATTGGAGGCGTGTCTTGGCGATGGGCGGCGCGTCCGAAAGGGACTTGATGCAGCTTGCCAGCAGCGCCTCGTTGTCGAACTCCACGCGGTAGGTGGTCTTGTGCTTGATGCGGTCCCACAGCGCCTTGAAGTCCGCGCTTTGCAGCACGGCCTGGCGGCTCTTCACCTGCTTGCGCTCGTCGGCGTTCTTGATCTCCAGGCGTCCGACCAGCTTGCGGAGAATCTCCTTCACCTGCGGCAGTTGGGCAGCGAACGATTCCGGCAGGGTCAAGGTGCCTTCTTTGAGCGCCTTGCGCAGGGTGTCCTGCACCTTGCCTTGGGCGTTCACGAGACCGGCGGCGCGCAAATGCTCCCAGAGCACCTTTGATTGCTCGAAGCCCAGTGGTGCGGGCTGGCCATCGGCTCCCGTGGCGGTGACTCCGGCGAATTGGTGCGCTTCCACGATGCCGAAGCGGATGCCGGTTTCGTCCTCGATCTCCTTCTGGAGTTTCTCGGCGAACTGCTCGTAGCTCTCAGTCGCGATCACGGTCAGCGTGTTGATCTCGAAGCCGCGCAGTCGCTCGCCGTTCTGGTTCACGCAGAGACGCAGACCGCGCCCGATGGTCTGGCGTCGCTGCTGCTCGGAAGCCATCTCCCGCAATGCGCAGATTTGAAAGACGTTCGGGTTGTCCCAGCCTTCGCGTAGCGCGGAATGCGAGAAAATGAACTTCAGCGGCGTGTCGAAGCTCAACAGCTTCTCCTTGTCGCGCATGATCAGGCCGTAGGTGTCGTCGTCGGCCTGGGTGGTGCCCTTGGTGTCTTTGAATACCTCCACCGTCTTGCTGCCAACTTTCTTCTTGTCGATGGAGAAATAGCCGTTGTGCACGTCCTCGGCGGCGGTGGTGAGCTCCACTTCCTTGAAGAGGGTCAGGTAATCGGGATGCTTGGCGAGGCGGCGGTATTCCTCCTCGAAGATGCGGGCGTAGTCGCCCTTCACCGAATTGCCGTCGGCGTCGTATTGCCGGTACTTCTCGACGGCATCGATGAAGAACAGGCTGAGCACCTTGATTCCCTGAGGGCGTAGCCGCTTCTCCTTGTCCAGGTGCTCCTTGATCGTGCGGTGGATCATCTGGCGCTGTATGGCCAACGCGTCCACGTCGCCGAAGGCCTGGCCGGGCCGGAGGTATTCTTCGCCGCCGGGATAACGGAGCTCCATGAACTTGTCGTCCTTGGCGTCCCGAATGTCCTGCCCGATGATGTGGTCCCGGTAAATCTCCCGCTTGGTGACTTCTTCGAGCTTGTCGAGCGGCGCCACGGTGACCGTTTGCCGGGCGACGCCGTGTGCCGTGGCCATGTCCAGCTCCACCTTGGCGCCTACGACACTCTTGCCACGGGATACGGGAGCGATAAACCGCACATACGCCTTGTTGTGGCCGCCTTCCACGGAGGCCGCCGCCACTTCGATCTGCTTCACCAGCTTTCGTTCGTAGGCGTCCACCGCGTCGAGCTTGAAGACCATGTGGTGCGCCTCTTTGGGCGTCGCGGAGTAGCGCAGGTTGCACAGCGAGTTCATCCGCTCCATGGCCTTCTTGCCTTTGCCATCGAGTCCACCTTCCACGCTCTGCGGCTCGTCCACGATGAGGATGGGGCGCGTCGCTCGAATCAGATCGATGGGCTTCTCTCCACCAGTATCCTCGTGGGGGCGATACATCACGTTCTTCGACTTCTCCCGGCGGGCGGCCTCATCAGCTTCCTCTGTCTGCGCCTGCTGTTCGTCGCCGAACTTGTTGATGGCGCCGACCGTCATCACCATGATCTGGATCTGCGAGCTGGTGGCGTAGTTGCGCACATCGCCGAGCTTCGCCGAGTCGTAGATGAAGGCATTGAAGGGAGCGCCCGCGTAGAGCCCCCTGAGGTGTTCCGCGGCGATCTGGATTGTGTGATAGACACCTTCCTTGATCGCCACAGAAGGCACAACGATGACGAACTTTGTGAAACCGTATCGCTTGTTCAGCTCAAAGACGGTGCGCAGAT
>SICM01000165.1 GCA_009694805.1 Candidatus Latescibacterota bacterium | reverse complement strand
GATACTTCAGGTCATAGACGGCATGGGATGATCTTTGGATAGCCATACCGTCAATATATCAAACCCAAACCACGATTATCAACTCAAAACCCCCGCTTTCCTCCCCTCAGTAGAACTGAGGGGCATCCAGCGGGTCTTTTAGTGAATGGACACCAGGTGCGACGGATCGGAACCCTCGGTGGTGGAGGAGAGAGCGAAATCGCTATACCCGAAGTTGCCCATGTGGCCAACCTGATTCATCTGCGTCGCTTTCAGATGACAGCGATCCAGCGCAGCCTCCGCGAGTGTGAAAAGGATCTCCTTCTGCTCCTCCCAGGGCCGACCCCTAAGGTCGCTGTTGGACCCTTCGGCCAACTTTTCCGACTGGTACAGAATCCGTGTCATTGGCTAGCCTTTGCAATGTGAATGTCTCTGTATAAATGTGTAACATATTTTTATACAACGATATGTGAAATTTTTACGACTGACTTTGGCCTTAAAACGTCATCATCGTCGCGAAAGCCTGAATTGTGCACGCGCGTGCACAATTCAGCCCAGCGCTTCGACCGGCTCCCTCTCGCTGCCGAACGCCCCCCTCCTCACTCGTCAGCCGTCCGCAGCGTCGCGTTCCAGTCGCCCTCCTGATCTTGCACGACCTCGACCTGCCACGGCTGGCAACACACCGGACAGTCCTCCACGAAGGCCTGTCGGCTTCCGCCACTCTCATCGATGTCCAGCTCCACGGCCTCGCCGCAGTAGGGGCAGTTCAGGGGAAGCGGTTCAGGCATCTGATTCCTCGCATCGGATGGGCACCGAACGGATGTTCCGTGTGGCGACTACTCCTGGGGGGGGGGTGCTCGCAGGGCCTTCCAGAGGGGTGCGTCCCGGTCGTGGATATCCCGGCGGAACTGGATCGTGCCGTCCGCGTCGGCCCAGGCAGTCCAGTAAAGCAGGTGGATCGGTATCGGTTCGGGCAGCGGCACGGTGCGGTCCACCGCCTCATCCAGCGCGTGCAGGATCGCGTCGCGATTCCAACGTGGATCCTGCCGGAGCAGATACACGGCGAGCTCGATCGGCTGCTGGATCCGGATGCATCCATGGCTGAAGTCCCGCTGCGTTTCTTCGAACAGCGGGCGAGCTGGCGTGTCGTGCAGATAGATGTTGAACTTGTTGAGGAACATGAACTTGACGCGCCCGAGGGCGTTGAGCGCCCCCGGGTCCTGGCGCAGGCGGAAGGGAAAATTGGCGGGGGTGATCGCCGACCAATCGACCGTCGCGGGATCGACCTCTTGAGCGTCGGGGCCCGATTTCGGGAAGACCCGCAGTTTGTGTCGCGCCAGATACGACAGATCCTGCCTGACCTTCGGGAGCAGCTCCTCCACCGCGATGTCCCGGGGCACGTGCCAGTAGGGATTGAGCACGAGGTACCGCATCGTGTCGCTGAGCACCGGTGTGCGGTGATAGAGGCGTCCCACCACGACCCGCATGGCCAGCGCCACTGTATCCTCATCCACCAGTTCCAGCCCGAACGCCGCGATATTCACGATGACGTGACGTCGTCCCAGATCCTTCGGCAGCCAGCGCCAGCGCTCGAGGTTCAGCTCCACCTGTTCCACGCGACGTTCCACGCGCACGTTGAGCTCGGCTCGGGTCGCGGGGCCCACCGCGCCATCTGCCTCAAGGCCGTGGCGCCGCTGGAACCGCTTCAGGGCCTGCTCGAGCGCCTCGTCGAACAGCCCGGCGTGCTGTTCCTCCGCCGGTCCGAGGTCGTCATCCAGGCGTAGCCGCTCACGCAGGGACGCCACTGGAAGGCCGCGGTCGCCCCGCTTTAGCGTCGACCCGTCCGGGATCGTGGGCCAGCCGCCCCTTGCCGCCACCTCGCGATAGTGCGCCAGCGCCTCGCGCAACCTCCGGTAGCCATACTGAGGTGGCACCAGCGTCTCGAGCGTGCCGGCGATGTCCCCCAAATCCAGGCCTGCCTTCAGCACCGCAGCGGTATCGGCGCTGCGTCGGTTCGCCACCCACTCCGGACGGAGGGTTTCGGGATTCACCCGACCCGCCAGGAGATGGGCCCCGTAGACCAGGAACGCGTCCGTGAGCAGGAGATCAAGCTCCGCGCACCGGTCTGGAGCTATCGTCGGGACGCTCTTGGCGTCGGCACGCACCGCCGCAAGCACGGCCTCGATGCCGGCGAGGTGGTAGTGTTCGGACCGCAACCCCTCGACATCGGATCGGCGAAGAGCGTCCACCAGGTCGTCGGCCAGCCGGGTGGGACCGCGCTCATCGCTCCACGCCGGCCGGTAGAGCCGCCGCTCGTAGAACTTGGGGAGCACCCCACTTGCGTAGACCGGCTCACCACCTGCCCGGAGCTCCGTGACAACGCCGGCGGCCTCGATGCGAGTCCGGATTCGCTCCGCGACGAACTCGTCGGGGGAGCGGATGTCGGCCTGCCCGGCCTCCGTCCTTGGCGGCGACCCAAATACCGCGAGGGCGGCGCCGATGAGCAACACACGAGGAATCATGTCCAACCCGAAAACCTTCATCGCCAAGGATCTCCGACGGTTGCTGGACCTCACGCTGATCCCAATGTCTCTCCAGGTTAGCCAGCTTTCATCACACCAACGCCCTTTCTCACTCGCTCACCTCCTCTGTCCAGACCTTGAAGCCCGTCAGCGTGTTGAGGCCAAACGTGTTGCTGATCGGGACATCAGCGGCATCGCGACCCCGCGCGATCAGGACGCGGCCAATACGCGGCACGTTGTTCCGGGGGTCAAAGGTGTACCAGCGGCCGCCCAGGTATGCATCGAACCAGGAGGCGAAATCCCCCGGGCCGTGGGGGGGCGGTATGCCGATGTCGCTCAGGTAGCCGGTGCAGTAGCGTGCCGGAATGTTCATGCAGCGGCAGAGCGCGATCGCGAGGTGCGCGTAATCACGGCAGACGCCGGTCCTCTCGTGGAGAGCCTCCCAGGCCGTCGTCGTGGCGCGGGCGTGCTCGTAACCAAAGGCGATATGTTGATGGACGAAATCGCAGATGGCCTGAACGCGCCCCCATCCAGTGGGCGATTTGCCGAAGAGATCCCAGGCCGCCTGGGACAGCCGATCGGTTTCGCAATATCGGCTTCCCAGGAGGAACACCAGGGTCTCCTCGGGCAGGTCTTGGACCGGGTGCTGCTGGGCCGAGGCGGCGACGATATCCGCCTCGCCCGTATCGTTCACGACGGCATCGGCTGAAAGCCGGAGCTGGCCCTTCGGCGCGACGATCCGGCTGCACCAGTTGCCGAAGGCATCACGATACGCAGTGATTGGGATCGACGGGGCAGTCATGAGGTGGTCGGGAACGATGATATCTGAGACGCGCGTAAAATGGATGTTTAACGTCAGGATCATAGGCGTCGGTTGGGGGCAGTCGTAGATTAATTCGTAGCCGACCCGGATTTTCATAATGAGCCTCTTTCACTGGTTTTACCGGTTATACGCCTCCATCAGCTCCCTCTCGCTGTACAGCAGCGCCCGCGCGAACGTCCCCTCGCCTCTGTAATACGGGTCATCGACCCGGCGCGGGGCAGAGTAGTAGGCCGTCACGAGCCGGTCGCCCAGGCGAACCGTGGACGGATAGCCGATGTCGACATCGCCCAGGTCGTCGCAGATCGTCAGCCTTGCGCCCCAGGTCTGCCCGCCGTCCCGGCTCACCATCGCCTGCACCCCGAACGGCGCGTACCGCACGCCGAAGACCATCAGAACCCAGCCGTTGGACAGGAGCGTCAGGTCCGCCGGGTGCTCGCTCTCCCCGGTCCCCGGCCCCGGCTCGGTCCACGTCCGGCCTCCGTCGGAGGACCGGCAGACGTCCAGCCGCCCCCCTTTGCTCGAACGCATCGCGGCCAGCAGGTCTCCGTCCGGGAGGAGAAGCACCGCCGTCTCGGCGAACCCCTCCGCGATCACGGAGGGATCGTCCCACGTCACGCCGCTGTCCTGCGAGCGCAGGAGGCAGGAGTGGTCCTGCTCCGCCTTTTCCCCACGCCCGTAGATCGGCAGCAGCATCGTCCCATCCGGCAGCGTCACGATGCGCCCGTAGGCCGAATACTTCTCCATCTCTGGGAAGCCGAGCGGCCAGGACGCCTCCCAGGTCACGCCCCGGTCGAGCGACCGGGTGACGCGCATCTGCACGCGCCTCAGGCGGGGCGCAAACTTCGCGTCCGGGCCGTAGGACCCCTGCTCATGGTAGGCCAGGACCACGGCCCCGTCCGGCGCGATGCCCACCCCCGGGTTGCGGTCATCCCACGCCCCGTTCACGATGACAGAAGGCTTCGCCCACGTCCGCCCGCCGTCATGGGAGCGCACCGCGTCCAGCCTTCCCCAGATGCCCACGTGCCCCGCGCCGCCGCGCAGGACCGCGAGGACCTCCTCCCCGCCCGGGGTGACCAGCACGGGGAAATAGCCCTCGTTGCGGCAGAGGTAGACCTCCCGCGAGGAGGGGAGCTTTCGAAGGTCGACAGCGGTCACGAGGGGTCTGCCTTCCTGCACGCGGCGGCCAGGTCGGAGGAACTCACCGTGTAACCGACGGTCAGCTCCGTGTCCACCACGCAGATCCGCGAGATGGCCAGATCTCCGATGGTGTCCGCGACCTCGATGGCCGAGGTGCAGTCCCGGATCAGAATAATGTCGTACCCCCGCGCCTTCATCGCCCGCATCCCGTAGTCCCGGAACGGCACGCACATGTTGGCCGCGAACCCGCAGTAGAACAGGTGCATGACCTTCCTGTGCCGCAGGAGCCGGTGGAGCTGGTCCCCGTTCAAGATCACGTGGTCATCCCCCTGCGGGGCCACCTCCGGGATGATGCTTCGATTGACGATGATGTCCTCGTACAGCTTGTTCTTCTCCTCCATCGGACGCGCCCACTTCGCGTAGTCCCCGGTCTTGGAACGGAACTCCGCCGGCGGCCACTCGTCCCGGGGACCGGAGGGCCTCCCCTTCACCTCGTCGTCCCCGGCATACCGGGTCCACGCCGGGTACTTCTTCGCGCAGTCCGGGCTGGGGGCGTGGACCACCAGGGCCCCGATCCGGCGGAACGCCTCCAGCACCGGCTTCATATGCGTCAGCGTGATGTCCCGGCCCCGGTCCAGATGGGACTTCACGTAATGGTCCGACCAGACGTCCACCAGGACCAGGGCCACGCCCTCCACGGGCAGGCTCCAGTGCAGGGTCCGGTGCTTGTTGTCCGCCTCGGTGATGTAGGCCCTCGGGATCTGATGGTAGTAGCGAACGTCGATGTCCAGGGTTTTCACGGGAAGACCCTCCTTTAAAAATAGAAGACCGGCCCTCCCCCTCCCCCATCTCTGGAGCCGTAGCCCTGATGCCCCCTCCCTCTCCCAGCATTGGGAGAGGGAGGGGGATAGGGGGTGGGTGAGGGCTGATCTTTCATATTATCCCTAAATTCTAGTACCCCCCGGCACCAGCGCATCCACGGCCTTGCGCTCCTCCTCGGTCAGCTTGATCTCCAGTGCGCCCAGGCTGTCCTCCAGGTGGGCCATCGTCCGAATGCCCAGGATCGGCATGATCCCGGCCGGGTGGCTCATGATCCACGCCACCGCGAACTGCGCGACCGAGCAGCCGCGCGCCTTCGCCAGGGCCTCCACCTTCTCCACGACGTCCAGCCGCCGCTGGGACTGCGGCGTGCTCAGGTCCACCCGCCGGCCCCGCGTGCTGTCCGCCGGGATGGGCTCCCCGCGACGGAACCGCCCCGTCAGCCAGGCGCTGGCCGTGGGCGAATAGGTCGCCAGGGCCACCCCATAGCTCTGGCAGAACGGGACGACCTCCCGCTCGATGCTCCGCTCCAGGATGTTGTAGGGCGGCTGCTCGCACACGAAGGAATCCCACCCGTGCTGCCGCGCCGTCCAGACCGCCTCGCAGATCTGCCACGACGGGAACGACGAGCAGGCCAGGTAGTGGATCTTGCCCTGGCGGACCAGCTCGTTCAGCACCGAAAGACTCTCCTCGATCGGCGTGGTCGGGTCCGGCCGGTGCAGGTAGTACAGGTCGATGTAGTCCGTCTCCAGCCGGCGCAGGCTGATCTCCACCGCGCGCATCAGGTAGTGCCGGCTGCACCCCTTGTCGTTCGGCCCCTCGCCGATGGCCCCCCACCCCTTGGTGGCCACGATGACCTGCTCGCGGGGCAGGCCCTTCAGCGCCTTGCCGATGACCTCCTCGCTCCGCCCGTTGCTGTAGTTGATGGCCGTGTCCCAGAACGTGAGGCCCACGTCGTAGGCCCGGCGCAGGATGCGGATGGCCTCCTCGTCCGGCGTGTTCCCGCCCCAGTTGTTCCCCCCCAGACAGAGCTGGCTGACCTTCAACCCGCTGCGACCGAGACTGCGAAATTCCATACAGTAACCCTCTCTATGACGGCAAAAAGAAAGTGCAAAATGCAAAGTGAAAAGTGAAAACTGCAAAGTGAAGATTTGTTTTGCATTTTGCATTTTGCATTTATCTCTTGAACCCTCTCACCCCCCCCCGATCCGTCCCGATGACCACCATCCCATCGATCTCTTCGACCCGGGTCGGGACGCCCGACACCTCCCCGGCGCACACACGTTCCCCCTTCCCGTCCAGCATCGCCACGCCACCGTCCTCGCACCCCACGAAGATCCCCCCCGCGCACTTCAGGACCGTCGCCGGGCTGTCCAGGCGCGCGGCCCAGACCTTCTCGCAGCGGTGCGTCAGCGCGATCACGAGCCCGCCCGACGTGGCGACCACGATCTCCCGCTTCCCATCCCCGTCCAGATCCGCCACGTCCACGTCCCGGATGTTCTTCACCGGCGAGAAATCCCCCGCTCCGAGGCTCACGTCATACAGGGCCTTACCCTCCACGGTCCAGACCGTCACCCGATTCCACGCGCCGTTGATCTCGCTGGCCACCTCGCGCACCCCGTCTCCGTCCAGATCCTCATAGAAGATGTGGCTCCGGTTCATGCTCATCCAACCGGGCACGTACGTGGACCCCTCCGGCACCGTGTGAAACCCGCGATTCACCGTCTCCAGGTCCCGGTTGTTGAGGATGGCCAGATGCGCCCCGTCCGTGATGTCCCGCCCGATCAGGAGGTTGAGGCTCCCGTCCGGACCGTCCACGATCTCGAAGACCGCGCCCGGCCCCCAGAACACCGGCTGACGTCGGATCAGATTTCCCCGCTCATCCAGAATCTCCAGCGTACACGCGCCCCCCACGAACGCCTGGCTCTTCCCGTCCAGGAACACCCCGGTGTGGAGCCCGTGTACGCCCTCATGGCCAGGGGCTGACTTGAACCAGTACTGCTTGGCCGCGCGGAACACCGCCGGGTCCATCTCGGACACAAAGGTCCACCGCCGTTCCCCCGCCTCATCGAACGCGATCACCTTCTCGTCCGCGCAGCCGGCCAGCAACAGCCGATGCTCCGGCCACCAGCGCAGCATCCGGATGGGCCCGTCCGTGGCCAGCCGTCGGACCTCCTTCCCGTCCGTCCCCAGGACGTGGACCGTCTGCCCCTCGGCCACGCAGAGGAGATTCCCGGAACCCGAAGGGATCTGCGCGAGGTCCACCACCTTCCCCCCCACCTCTGCATCCAGACCCACGGCGAGCGCCCTGGGCTTGCGGGCCCCCTTGCGCTTATCCTGGCTGTCCTGCGCCTCCCGGTTCGCCCGGGCTTCCACCAGGAGGGCCTTCAGGCGGTCCTGTGTGCGCTTCAGGACATCCGCATCCGGGAAGACCCCCTCCAGAACGTGCCGGCCTGCGGTCAGGTTGAACACCTTCTGAGCGACCTCCACCTGCGTCTCCGCCGCAGCCACCACGTGCAGGGCCCCCTTCTCGAAGTCCCAGTCCACGTCCACCGGGGCCCCGGCCTTCAGGAGCGTCCCGTCCAGCGCCACCTTCGTCACCTGCCGGCCGTAGAGGTGGTCCCCGGCCACGACCGTGAGCGTCCCCTCCACCCCGGCGTGACCCCCGGCCACGGCCAGGGCGGGCCCCGGCAGGGCCAGGACCGCAGCCCGGTCGGACAGGCGGAAGCAGCCCTCCGGCGTCACCCCCACCAGGGAGAAGAAGGTTCGGCGCTCCCCCGCGCCTGCCGACCCCATCCAGGAGGTCGTGATCACCTTCCCCCGGCACGTCGTCCGCATCCGGTCGGCGGGCCAGATCCGGCCCTGCGCCTCCGCCCGGTCCCCGACCTCCGTCGGGGCCTTGAACGTGACGGAGCCGTCCGGCAGCGCCTCCGCCTGCCCCTCCGTCTCGAACAGGATCTCGACCTCCATCCCGTCGCCCCCCGACCGGAACGTCAGATCGTCCACGAACAGGGCGTAGCGCCCCGTCCGCTGAACCAGCGTCCTGCGCCAGTTGCAGAGCGCCGCGTCCGGGACCTCGGCGGTCACGGTCGCCGTCCCGCCCGTCACGTCGCTGTGGCGGAGGGCCGCGTCCATCGCGATGTGCGGCTCCACGAGGCCATCCTGCCGGACCTGGACCTGGTTGCGGAAGCCCCGCAGGAGCGTATAGCCGTTCAGGCGAAGCTCGATGACGGTGAAGGTGTGGTAGGGGTTGCGCGAGGCCCCGTTGAACCCCTTGAGCAGGACGAAGTCTCCGGAGGCATCCGTCGCGCTCCGCGCGCTCCCGAAGAAGAACGACGCCTCCAGCGGGAACCCGGTCTTCCGCGTCCGCCAGAGCGGCTCCGGCAGCGGCTGAAAGGTCCACCGGCCCACCAGGTCCTCCGGGGGGGTCGGCTTCAGGCCCTCTTCCGGCCAGAACGACTGCCCCAGCCGGAAAAGATCCACATCCACCCCCGTCCGCTGGCGGTAGACCAGCCAGCGCCCGTCCTGCATCAGGTACGCGGCCTTGTGGAAGAAGTCCAGCGCCCCGCTGCGCAGCGTCCAGTCGGGCTGCCGGCCCGAGGCCAGGGTGTCCTGCCCCTTCAGAAGCGTCTGCACCCCCCCGTTTTCGAGCGGCTTCCGGTCCCCGGCCAGAAGCATATACGTGAGGATGGGGGCCATCCCCGTGTTGTACCAGAACAGGTTGTCGTGCTCCCCCGCCACCCAGGTATGCTCGTGCAGGGAGGAGAAGTGCCACTTCGCGGCCGCCACGCAGTGGTCCCACAGGAGGTGGGGGTAGTCCCGCTGAAAATACCGACCCAGGCAGTAGAGCCCGATGGCCGAATACTGCCCGTGCCGGGACCCCACCTGGGCGGGGGGCGTGGCCCACGCCTGTGCGGGGTCTTCTCCCTTTTCAGCCTTCTCAAGGATCTGCCTGCGCCAGCCCCAATCCTGCGGGTGGGCGAACTGGCGGGAGAAGGCGTTCGTGACCCGCAGGCGCTCCTCGTCCGTGAAGACCGGGCTCTCCTCGATCAGGTCCCAGAACAGGATCATCATATGCGTGTTGTAGTGGTAGGGGCCGGCCAGGGGGTCGTGTTTGTCCTCGATCCGCTCCTCGTCGATCCGCGTGATCTCCTCGAACGCCTTCTCATCGGGGAACGACAGCCGGAGGGCCTCCCGCGCGTGGAACGGGTCCCCGGTCATGTAATACATCGCCATCCGCTTGCTGATGCTGTTCCACCCGAAATACCCGATGGACCCGTAGCCTGCAGACGCCTCCCACGTCTCGAACGCCGTCAGCTCCGTCGGGACCGTGATCCCTTTCCCCAGCCGGACTTCCATGAGCCACCCCACGGACAGGCGTCCCTGCTCCCCCCCGGCCTGGCGCAGGGCCTCGACCAGCGCGTCCGCCGCCGCGCCCACGCCCTTCAGGTCGCTCCCGCCCGCGAAGACCACGTTGTGCCCACCCCCGGACGGGTTGTGCAGGGTGCGCACCTCATAGCCCTCCGGCCCGGGATAGCGGAGGTCGAGCAGCGTGAAGTAACGGTTGTAAAGCTCCTCGATGGACCGGTTCGTGGACCGGTCCCCCAGGAGGATCAGGTTGCCCTGGAGGGGCAGGCCCGCCTCCGGCGCGTCGTCACGGACGATGGGCAGGGTCACGCCGGTCAGGTCCAGGACGGCCTTCTGGATGCGGGTCGCCGGGTCCCGGTACAGATCCGGCGCGACGATCCGGGCCGTGGCCTGGCCGTCAGAGACAAGCGACGTGGTGAGGTGGAGATCCTTGAGTTTCGGATAGACAGGGGCGATGTTCTCTGGAGGGAGTTGCATGATGGCCTCATAAAAAAGAGCGTGTCACGGATGAGCCTTCTGAGGGATGACTGAAAGCACAGCAGCGCGTACTTGCTCAGCCATGTTTAGAGCCTTTTCGGCGGTCTCAGGGTCCGGCCAGAACTCAAAATCATAACGCAACTGGACAGCATACGGCGTTAATTCAGTGAGATCAACGCCTACGATTCCCCAACCAGGCACAAGCGCTACACAGAGATTCAGCAGATCTTCCAGGTTATGAGTTTGCGGAATTTGCAGTGCCTCCAGGAAGGCCAAGAAGCCCTTGAGATACTTTTCAGCCGCTTGCTGGGCGTGGAAACAGGCCGTATCGTACGGTCCATCGCTCGCCAGCGTTCGCCTTCCCGTTGTCAGATCGCTTTCCGCTTTGCGAAACCAACCCCGGGCATGATCAAACTTATCTCGCATAGAGGGTTCTCCCCTCTCTCAGGGCAGTCGTGATAAAGGCATTGGGTACATTGGACCATTCTTTCACTTCTTCAGGAGTCCATACCACCACATCTTTTTCTGGGAAAAGGCCCACGAGCGCTCTCAAATAGCGAGGCGCACGTTTATATCGAGGCAAATCTGATTCTTCAACGATCAATAAGTCCAGATCACTATCTGATTTGGCGTTGTTTCTTGCCCACGAACCAAACAAAACGATCTTGAGCGGAGAGCCGACGGAGAGAATCCGTCGTACGGCTTCCTCAAGAAGCTCACGCGTTACAGGCGGGTAGTTAGCCGTTTGGTTCATATGCGCACTCTCGTTCTTATCGAACTGTTGTTTCTGACACTGTTCACTTACCATTCCCAACTTATGCCCCCCGAAAACCTCGGCAGAAAGCTTTCGGGCCTGAAATATAGGCGTCAGCTTCACCAACGAATACGGCTCTCTAAGAGGCGGTTCCTGCGATAATCCAAAACTGCTATTTATAT
>SICM01000164.1 GCA_009694805.1 Candidatus Latescibacterota bacterium | reverse complement strand
TGCCGTATAGCTCTTCCGCATGGTTTGCCTCCTGAATCGATCCCTGATCCTATCGGCAAATCCACCTTATTCCCCTGTCCAAAAATCCCAGACCATTATAGCCTTGATCCTCCTCTCGCCCGCTGTCAGTTCCGCCGCAGATCCAGCGTGAGGGCCTTCCCCCCGGCCGGCGAGACGTCCACCCGCAGTCGGGCGCCCTCCTCCCGGGCCGTCACCCGCGGCATGGCTTCGGGCGCGCCGACGTAGATGCCCCAGAGCGCCTCGATCTCCCTGCACGGGTGGAAGGGCCCGATCCCGCGGTACTGCACGGAGGGCCGCTCCCGCTGCAGGGTGTTGGAATTCGTGTACGAACTCGTCCGGGCGACGTCGCTCACGCGCCAGCATTCCGCCTCCACGGGCATGACCCTCCCCAGCGAGAGCGTGACGCCGTTCCGCCTGAACACCGTCATTCGCTCGTCGCCGGTCACCTCGGCCCGATGGTGGAACAGCCATTCGATGATTCTGGGCCGGTCCGCCTCCACCTGGTCGTAGACCAGCAGGAGGTCCGGCTTGACGAATGCCAGGGTCCTCAGGTACTTCGTGAGCCGGCCCCCGTAGGCCGCCGCGCCGTCGGCCGTGGCGACATCCAGGACCTCGCCCGGCTGAAAGCGGACGATCCTGCCGGGAAACTCCCGGCCGAACCGCTGGCCCTCGTGGTCCACCAGCAGCGTGTTGTGACCCACCGTGCCGTTGGCGTCGAAGTTCCACCGGCGTCCGCCGGCGGTGTCGAAGAACCCGAGAAGATGCCCGTAGGGCCAGATCCCTTCGTCGACGAGCATCCGCTCCCCGCGCGCGGTCACCACGAACGAGTTGGCGTCCAACTGGGAGTGCCCCACGTCGCTGCAGGAGGACTTCATCCCGACGAAGGTCGCCTGCGCGTCCCAGCCGCTGCGCATCAGCACGACGCCCGTCGCCGGAAAACTCCGGGCGGTATCCGGGGGCGGCTCGTCCTTGAGGCCGGCGTCGTCCCACGCCAGGCGTTCCAGGCTCACCTCGGAACCCGCGCGCGCCGTGCGCGCCCAGTCCCCGCGCCGGTGGCGAGCGGCCAGCAGGGAAAGGTTGTCGAGCGCGGCGCCCAGCCCGATGCCGTTGTCATTGAAGTTGTAGATCCGGTTGTCGGGCTCGGTCAGGTGCACGATGTAGTCGCCCGTGACCCGCAGGGCAGGATGGTCCAGCAGGTCGATCCGGCCGGCGGTGGCGCGGCGCAGCCCGAGGCCGAATTTGATCCCGTGGGCCAGTGTGCCGAGCCAGTAGCCCGGACCTTCGGGCCAGTCGCCCTCCGCGGGCACGGCGTCCAGGATGTCCAGGCAGCCGGCCGCGGCGGCCTCCATCACGGCCTCCATCTCTCCGATCGCCTCGGCGCAGGCCAGGGCGGCGGTTCCCATCTCGCCGCAGCACATGATCTTCCAGTTCCAGTGGTACGTGGGGCTGGCCCAGTGCGCATCCTGTTTGCGCCAGGTTTCCAGGAACCGCGCCACGGTATAGTCTTCGATGCGTTCCGACACGGACCGGATCGCGTCGGCGGGCCAGAATTCCGCGCACAGGTCCAGGGTGATGCCGATGGCCGAGGCCACGTTCAGCATCGCGTGGTCGCACCGCATGGGCCGATGGGGTCGGGCCACCCATTCCTCGGGAGAAGACCGGAACATGACCTCTACGCCTTCCAGCGCCCGCATCGCGTAGCGCTCGTCCTCCAGCACCAGGGCCGCATCCGAGAGCTCCCGCAACGGGCTCAGGCAGAAGTAGGGGATGTCGGGTTTGGGGCCGAAGAGGCCCTCATGGACGCAGGCCCGCTCCGCCCGAGCCGCGAACGCATCCACCACGCGGGCATCGGCCCTTGCCCGGGACCGGATTTCGGGCACGTCCTCGGGCCCGAACAGGATCCGGGGCCGGGCGGGCCCGGGCGCCACCCTCGCGTGGGATAGCTGGTCCATCAGGTTCCTGGAGAAGGTCGTCATGTGCGTTGTCTCCTTACTCAAAGTATTCCGGTTGAAGGCATGGATCAGGCCGCTCCTCCCTGCCGGCCCAATCCCCCATGTGCTCCAGGGGCCATCGGCAATTGATCGCCTTCTCCACCACGCGGCGGACCCGCCTGGCGACCTTGCGCCGGCCGGCAGGATCATTTCTCCGTTCTGCTGATCAGGTTGCCGGACAGCGGACCGAACAGGCCGCTTCCCCAGGTGACCTCGGCGCCTTTCAACCCGGAGACGGTCCCGGCGTCGAGGGCGGCCGAGGCGATCTCCCTTCCGTCCTGGCTGACGCTCATTCGGCCGTCGGCCACGACGAACCGGAACGTCGTCGGCCCGTCCACCCAGCGCGCCTGGCAGGAGAGGTGCCCCGGCAGCCTCATCCGGTGCACCAGCCCGTACTCGGCCAGCGCCGCATCGTCGACGAAGGTATATTCCGGCGGGCGCAGTGACCCGCCCTTGTTCGAGGTGCCGATGTAGAGCGCATCGCCGGCCGCGGCAAGGCTGGTGGCGCGCTGCCCCCAGTCATTCCACACGTTCTTGGCGTGATGAGCGTCGTTGTAGGTGAGGATCTCGGCCTCGAACGGATGCCCGACCCTGTCCGTGATGGGCGGCCGGGTGAACAGGCGCCGGATGAGCGACCACTGGCCCGTACTCCGGTCGAACCGCCACAACTCGGCCCACGGCCAGACGCCGGTGTAGAGGTCGCCTCGGTAGAGCGCCAGCGATTGGGCCTCGCGCGAGGTGGTGGCCACCCCCGGCATGGCCGGCGGCCATTTCTCGCGCTGCGTGAGCTGTTCTCCATCGTACTCGTGCAGCGATCCGGAGGGGTATTGCCCCAGCAAGAGCCGGTCGTAGTAGTTCAGCATGGCGTAGACCTGGTAGCTCTTGCCGTCGCGTTCGCGCAGCGTCTGCCAGCCCTTGCCGTCGAACGCCAGCACGCAGCCCCAGTTGGTGACGGTGAGTACCTTTCGCTTGACCTGCCCCCAGACCCAGGTGGTCTCGTGCAGGGTGGTCGTCGGTCGGGCGATGGCGTCCGCGAGGTCCGGCGGAGCCGTCTGGCCCGGCGCCCAGGGCAGGGCGCAGACCCGGGTGAAGGCGCCGTCCTTCTCCTCGCCGGGGCGGTCGTGATAGAAGAACAGGTGCCCCATGGCATAGTACACGTGGTGGATGGACTCGTTCACCGGGGCAGCCAGAATCTGCCGGCCGTTGTGCTCGATCCGGCCATCCTTGAAGGCCAGCAGCCCGTCACCGAGGTGCATCATCCCATCGCCATTGCCCTTGCGCAGGGGGGCATCGCCGTACTCGGGGGTGACCTCCCAGGCGCCGGCGGTCGCGTTCCAGCTTCTGACCGGAGCAGCGGCCTGATTGCCGATGGCAAACATCCGACCGTTGAGGTCGCCGATGTAGGACCCGGGGGCGTCGCTGAAGCGCGGCAGCGCGTCGATCTGGGGCTCAACGGTGTCCACCGGCGGGCGAACGAAGAACTGGAGCCCGCGTCGGTCGTTGCGGCAGGTGGTGTTGTAGAGCCCGGGGAAGCCTGCGCCCGCCACGGCGCGGCCCTGGGCGTCGACGGCCTCGAAGAGCGTTCCGAAGTTCTGGCCCAGATCCTGCCCAAAATCGACCTGCACAGAGAGTTCCACGGTGTCTGCCTCCGAGATAGGGTTGATGAGGTTGGTTCCTTGACGGGCGCCTGGGGAAAACGCCGCAGCGCAGCACATTCCGGCCGGCGCCATCGTTCCGGCGGCACATGGAATCAGAGCTGAGGGTCCGTCAGACCCTTCTCCTTGAGCCACGCCTCGTACTCCGCGCGGCCCTCTCTGTTGAACGGGTAATACTTCCGGATGTCGCCGGTCTCCCGCAGTTTCATCCGCTCGAAGATCTCCCGCGTCTCCCGCGACCGGCAGTAGGTGATGACCTCGGGGGCCGTCTTCGGAGGAACCACGACCACGCCGTCGTCGTCCGCAACGATGATGTCCCCGGGGAGGACCAGCACGCCCCCGCAGCCGATGGGCTCGTTGTAGGCCCAGGGATACATCTCGAAGTGACTGGCGTTGTGGGGGGTGGCGCCCTTCAGAAACAGCGGCAGTCCCAGCTTTTTCGCGTGAGGCGTATCCCGGACGCAGCCGTCCACCACCAGACCCTTCGCCCCCCTGGCCTGGATGGAGGTCATCAGCATGTCCCCCAGGCACCCGGTCTGCGCGTTTCCCCGGGCGTCCACCACCAGCACGTCCCCGTCCTGGACGGCCATGACCGCCGCCCACAGGGCCGAGGTGGCTTCGCCCTCCTCTTCCGCGTGCCCTTCGCTGACATCCTCCCGCTTGGGCAGGAAACTCAACGTGACCGCCGCGCCCACCGCCTTGAGGCCCGGCGTGAAGGCCACCGGCCCCACGAGGAAGGCCCTCAGGATCCCGCATTTTTCCCGGAGGGCCGAACTGATGGCCGCGGTCCCGAAACCCCAGAAAGGCTCCAGGAGTTCCTTCGGGGGACGAACGGGTTGTTTGAGCCTGGACATGTGCAGATCTCCTTCGCGAAAATGGACCCTTCCTTCGCCGGCTTCGTTTGAGAAATTGTGCGCCATTTGTTCAGGCGGTCTTGTCAAGGGGGATCATCAGCGCTTTTCTTTGTCTTGCCCGACGTGTCCGCAGGGGCCGGACAGTCGCCCGCAGGCCGGGGACCGGTAGGCCGCTATCGTCCCGGTTCCCACGGAATCGTCAACCGCCACACCTCGTTGACCACCGGCCACGTGTTGCCCGCGGCCATCCACAGGCTGCCCTCGTACACATACAGCGAGGAGGCATGGCGTCCTTTGAAGGTCGGCTCGGAGACGAACGGGCGCCAGGTCCGCCCGTCCCGGGTGTGCCACACGTCGCCCAGGTTCCGGGCGTTCACGTTGTCGTAGCCCCCGACGACCCAGAGTCTGCCCGCATAGGAGACGGCCGGAGACCACATGCGCGGATCCCAAGGTGCGGCTTCAACGGTCTGCTCCCAGGTCACCCCATCCGTCGAGCGCCAGACGTCGTTCTTCGTCGTCAGGTGGGGATAGCCCTTCTCCGGCGGGTCGTTCTGCGCCGAAACGGCGCCGGCCGTAATCCACAGCTTCCCGTCGTGCGCCGCGTAGCCGAAGTTTCCCCGCCCATGCCAGGGCGTTTCGGGGTTCACGCAACTCCAGCGGGCCCCATCGGTGGTCTTCCAGACCTGCGAACCGAAGGTCCAGATCTCTCCGCGGTACACCACCGGAACGCCCACCTGTCGGGCCTCCGGATCGGCCTCCTGCACCTGCGTCCACTCGACCCCGTCGGAGGAGGTCCAGATGGTGCGGCTGACCGCCCACATCTTCCCATCATACGACACCAGCGGGCTGTATCCGTCGTAGGGGGTGTCCGCGTGGACCCTGATCCATGCGGCGCCATCCGTGCTGCTCCAGAGGTCGCGCGTGAGGATTCCGCCGTGGTAGTATCCGTTGCTCAGCCACATCTTGCCGCCGTGCACCAGCGGCGTGCCGCAGTCTCGGGGGCTGAAAGCAGCATGCTCGACGACCAGTTCCCATTTTCCCCCGGCGGCATCGTCCTGGATTGGATTGCTCATTCTTTCCTCCTCCGCCATCCCGGCGGCCGTGAATGTCAGCGCTGCGATACCAAAGCTCCAGCGCACAGAACCCCATGACGATGGCCCGGTTCACGAGTCAAACCTTCGCGACGAGCCCGCCGTCCACGACGAGCGCCGAGCCGGTCATGAACGACGCCTCCTCGCTCACAAGGAACGCCACGCACCTGGCGACCTCATCGGGCTCGCCCATGCGGCCCAGCGCGTGCATTGCGTCCGCGGCCCGGCGTGCGGCGGCGGGGTCGGGCTGGATGGCAAAGTAGCCGTCGCCCAGCGGCGTGTTGATGTAGCCCGGGCAGACACAGTTGGCGCGGATGTGGTGCCGGCCATAGTCGGTGGCGATGCTGCGGATGAGCATCAGGATGCCCCCCTTGGACGCGCAGTAGGCCGCGAGCACGGGCTCGGCGACAAGGCTCAGGACCGAACCGGTGGCGACGATGCTGCCCCCCCCGTTCTTGAGCATCTGCCGCACCGCGGCGCGGCAGCACAGGAACGTGCCCTTGAGGTTGATGTTGATCACGCGGTCCCATTCCGCGTCGGTCGTCTCCGCCAGCGGCTTTTCCACCTGAACCCCGGCGTTGGCGATCATGGCATCCAGACGCCCGAATCGCTGCACCGTCGCCGCGACCAGACCGTCGACGTCCTGCGGCTGTGACACGTCGCAGTGCTGGTATTCCGCCACGCGGCCCGAGCGCCTGATCCGGTCGGCCACGGCCGCGCCGGCCTCGTCGTTGATGTCGGCGATGACCACCGGGGCGCCCCGCTGAGCCAGGAGCCTGGCGGTCGCCTCGCCGATGCCCGAGGCCCCGCCGGTGACGATCGAGACTTTGCCGGCCAGATCGTTCATGGGTGTTCCCCCCCCCTTCTTCAATCCCGCGCGAAAGTGGTCCATCCGGCGACCTGTCCCGAATCCGTCCCGACCACCGCCAACCCGTCCAGGACGGCGATGCCCGACGGCCTCCCCTGCGTGCGCCCCATCCCCGAGACCTCGCCCTTTCCGTCCAGGGCGATCAGCGTCCCGTCCTCGCAGCCCGCCGCGATCCACGGTTTCGGGGACCTCACACACGCCAGGACCGTCGGCGGAGCGGGCAGCCTCTTCGACCAGACCTTCTCGCATCGGTGATTGAGCGCGAGCGCCAGCCCCCCGGCCAGCCCCGCGATGATCTCCTGTTTCCCGTCCCCGTCCACGTCCGCCACGTCCATGTCGCGCACGTTGCGTCTCGGACACGGTTTGGGCGGGGGCTCGAACTCCCCAGGCCCCAGGTGGACGTTGGCCAGGGGTGTTCCGTCCTGCGCCCACACCCCGATCCGGTTCCACGTCCCGTCGATCTCCCCGGCCACCTCCTGCTTCCCGTCCCCGTCCAGATCCTCCACGAAGACGTGCCGGCGGTGCATGCATCCCCACACACTGACGTTCGTGTGCCCTGCCGGAACCCCGTAGAAATTGCGCGGGCTGGCATCCAGCTTTCGGTTGTTCACCACCGCCAGCGTGTGCATGTCCGTCGGGGCCCGTGCGATCAGCAGATCGATGCTCCCCTCCGGCCCGTCGATCAGCACGAACTCATCCGTCGCGCGATCCACACCCGCCCGATCGCTCCCCCCGACCAGGATCACGTTGTGCCCGCCCCCGAACGGGTTGTGCAACGACCGGACCTCGTAGCCCCCCGGCCCCGGATACCACAGGTCCAGCAGCGTGAAGTACCGGTTGTAGAGCCCTTCCATCGTTTTGTTCGTCGAGCGGTTCCCCAGGGCGATCAGGTTCCCCCGGATCGGGACCGCTGCCTCCGGCGCGTCGTCCCTCACCACCGGAATCCGGACCCCGCTCCGCCTTTCGATGGCCTCTCGAATGCGCGCGGCCAGCGCATCATATTCCCCGCTGACCGGATCCACCACGGTCACGTGCGGGCTCCCCCCCCCGCACCAGGTCTGTCGTGAGGCACAGGTCCTTGAGCTTCGCATAAACGGGCGGGATCTGCCCGGATGATTCTGAACCACTCATGATTTCTCCTCATCAGCGTAGGCCTGAAAGTCCCCCTTGAAGCCGGGGGTTGTGCGTGTCGTCCCTGCATCTGCATCGCACGTGCGCTCTCCCTTACCCCTCCCGAAGCCACAGCACGCTCAGGCCGTAGACGATCAGCCGCGGAATCGAGAACCGGACCTCCCCGGCCTCGACCGTATGCTCGAGAATCCCCGGGGCGGCCATCTCCGGATAGCGCCACTCGACCCGTTCCACCCCGGTCCCGGACGGCAGCCGGCAAGAGACCTGAACCGGGCCCACCGGAATCGGGATCTCCACCCCGGCCTGTTCATCCTGCAGGTAATTGATCCAGTGCAGGACCAGGGCACGCTCCCCCTCGGGTCGCCAGGCGCGCACCCGAACGAACCAGGGCGCATCCGTCCGGAGGGCCTTCCCACCTCCCAGCCCCTCCAGTTCGTCCATGAAGGCGCGGCCAAACGAGTCGTTGTGGAGCCGGGGATACACCGGCATTTCGACCCCGCCCAGCGTCCAGATGGAGATTTTTTCAGGTTTCCAGGGACCCTCCGGAAGGTAAAGGACCCGGCCGCCCCCGATCTGGCCGCTTCCGGGTGGCATGCGCCAGGTCTTCAGAGGACCGGGGGAATGGGACCGTCCTTCGACATCGAGGAGCCCCGTCGCCCCGGTCAGGACCAGACTGCCGCCGGCGGCGACGTGTCGCTCCAGCAGTTCCAGTTCAGCCCGTGACAGACGCCGGACTTCGGGCAGGATGAGCGTCTCGTAGGCCCCCGCGCGCGCCGTCAACTGTTCGTCGAGGAGGATGTCGAAGAGCATATGCCCATCTTCGAGCCATTCACCCAGGCGCTTCAGGGCATCCAGGCAGGCCGGGTCTCCTTCCCTCTCCGCCCGTCGGGGATAGACCAGGGCGACCTGGGACCACGGCGTGGCCGGATGCAGAAGATGTTCGTGTTCGAGCATGAACCGCTGATAGCGAATCACCGGGCCGTAGTAGTCTTCGGGGGCGATGCGCGACTGGTCCTCCTGTTCGGGCCGGGGCGGGCCGGCGTGGTAGGCGAGGGCCGCGCCCCCGTGCGCCGCCGCCTCGGCGCTCCATACCCGCCAGCGCCGGTAGTCGTACTTGTTCACCACGAAGGGGCGTCCACCGCCGGCGGCGTGCATGAAGCGGGCGGGCAGGCCCATGTCGGCCAGATAGCCCTGGTCGATCGAACTCCCCCACTTGTAGGGCCCCTGGCTGTACCAGAGGTAGTTCTCCCCCTTCGCCCACAACGAGGCGGGCAGAGGTCCCCGCTCGTCGTCTTCCCTGAGGTCGTACTTGTGATACCACTGCGCCAGCAGGAGGTCCGGCCTGACGGATCGGCCGTGCGTGATCAAGACCTCGTCGAAGGCCGCCTTGCGGAGCCTGGCCGCCGCCTTGCGAAGCGTCCCCTTGTACCGGTCCAGCAGGTCCGGGGGACCGTCCAGCCAGGGCGACAGCGGGGCCTCCACCTCCTCCAGTTCCGCTCCGTGGAAGAGCATCCGGAGCTCTGCAGTGCTGAACGCTCCTCCCTCCCGGAGCAGCCGGCGCAGGTGGTCGGCGCAATAGGTGCAGTGACAGAAGGACTCGTAGTTGTGGGTCGCGTTGAACCCGTCCAGCCCGAGTTTCAGCCCCAGGGTGGCCATCGCCTTCAGGACCGCCAGCCTACCGGGGTTGCAGATGCAGCCCCGGTAGGTGTAGTAGGGCCGTCCCTCGATGAAGCGGCGGCTGGGGGAGCCGTCCCGCTCCTTCTGCGCTACCGTCGGTCGGCGCAGGGCGCCGAACCCAGGAGGTCTGAGGTCCAGATCCGATCCCAAATGCTGCCGAACAGCCCCAGGCCCTTCTCGTGATCGCCGAAGTGCATCGTCATCGACAACTGCCCGACGACCCGGGCCCCGGCCTCCTGGATTTTCGGGATCAGATCGGCGGCGAGTTCGAGGTTGGCCGCGAGACCGACGAGGGGCATGCCCGCCCACGAGCGCGCCACACCGGCGTCTTCGGCCAGGCTGTAGAAGTCGGGGCCGAAGTTGCCCATCTGCACGACCTGCACCTTCGCCCGCCGCACGTGCTCGACAACTTCAAGGGCGCCGGGCAGGCTCCAGTACTCGATGATGCGATTGAACCAGAAATCACTCGACATGCTCACCTCGTCTCACCTCCACTGGCCGGTTCGGATACACCCTGACCCGCCTCGATCCACCCCAGATCGAATCGCGCCAGAACCAGGCGGCGGTACTCGTCCGCCTCATAAAAGCAGAGAATCTGGCCGTCGCCGCCGACGGCCAGGTCGGAATAGGCCGACGACCCCGGCGCCAGCACCCTCGCCGCGGGCCAGGTGCGGCAACCGTCGCGACTCAGGCGCACGGTCAGGCAGGCGCGTTCGTCGGTGCGGCCCGGATGCGCGAGCAGGATACGTTCTGCGTCGAAACGGACGATGCTGCCCTGGCAGGAAGGCGCCGGAAGCCCGGGATCGTACGCCACCTCCGACCAGGTCTCTCCGCCGTCCCGGCTCCAGGAAAAGGCACGGCATTTCCGCCCCTGTCGGTTGCGCATGGTCGCGTAAATCACGCCGCCCGAGACCTCCACCGCCTCGCATTCGTCGGACGCGTCGCGGGTCATCTTCTCGCCGCGCCGCCAGGTCTCCCCGTGGTCGTCGCTCAAGAAAACGACGGACGACTGCACCTGTCCCCAGGTGGCCAGCGGATTTCGCCACGTCGGAGGCCCGGGGCTCTCGTCGGCCCAGGCGGGGATGAGCAGCCGGCCGCTGGCAAGCTGGATGCCGTGGCCCGGACCCGTCCCCACGTACGACCATGAGGCGTCTTTGACGCCCGGGATCGCCACCGGTGCGGACCATGTCTGGCCGTCGTCGTCGCTCCGCGTCAGAAAGACCTCCTGGTTGTCCTTGCAGAAGGGCAGGAGAACGGCCCCCGTGTGACCATCCACCATGGGGCAGGGATTTCCGCAGGTCCGATCCCCGTCGGAGACAACCGCTTGTGGAGGCTCCCAGGTCCGGCCGCCGTCGAGGCTTCGCCGAAGCAGGATGTCGATCTCGTCATCATCATGACCGGTATGCCTGCGCGCCTCGCAGAACGCCAGAACCGTGCTGCGAGGGGTTACTGTTAGGGCGGGAATTCGATACCGACGGTAGCCTCCCTCCGCGGCCGTAAAGAGATCGCAACAGTGCATCCGGATCCTCCTGAAAATCTGCGCGGAGTTTCGCTCTGACCGCCCTGCCTGCGCCGCAACTCAGCAGTCAGGGTGAATGCGAGCAGGGCAGGGAAAAGGTTGGTGGAATACCACCCGAACGATTTCTTTCCGGGGCATGTATACAGCAAATCATTCGTGATCGGTTTAGGTGTAAGATATTGAAAGATCGAAATTCAAAATTTCATCTGGTATTGTGTCCCAGCCAGGAGGCAGGAAAAGAGGCCCGCGTCCTTCCTGGAGACGGCTGGGAGCAAGATTCAAATAGAGTTTCTGGGGGGGATATTCTCAGATTCTCGAACCTCTG
>SICM01000163.1 GCA_009694805.1 Candidatus Latescibacterota bacterium | reverse complement strand
ACGAGGTGGAGAGGACGGAGGATTCTATGGCGGTTTCTCCTTGTTTTATAGGGAGTATTGGACTTCTCCCCTAAGAGATACCGCATCTTCTCCCTCTTATCAACTCCTGATTTCTGTTGAGCAAAAACCTAACCGGACGTTACTGACTTGTCAAGCAAAAAGTCAGAAAATTCGTATATATTACCTCATCTCGTTCCTCACGTCCCACGAGATACGCTTCACGATCCCCGCCTTTACTCTACCAGCCCTCTCTGAAGGGCGTAGTGGGTCAGCTCCGAATTGTTCTTCATGTTCAATTTTTCCAGAAGACGGATGCGATAGGTGCTGACGGTCTTCACGCTCAGGGACAGCTCTGTGGAGATCTCCTTGATCGTTTTCCCGGAGGCGATCATGCAGAGCACCTGATACTCGCGGTCCGAAAGCAGCTCGTGGAGCGGTCTTTCAAGGCCCTCTGCCAGATCGGTGACCAGTTTCTCAGCCAGGGAGGGGCTGACATATTTCCCCCCCATCGCTATCCTCCGGATGGCCTCGATGAGCCGGTCCGGCGCGCTGTCCTTCGTGAGATACCCCGAGGCGCCGGCCTTCAGGACCCGCACCGCGTACTGGTCTTCCGGATAGATGCTCAACACCAGGACCGGCAGGTCGGGCTGTTCCTGCTTCACCTGTTTCAGGACATCCAGCCCGCTGAGGCCGGGCATGGAGATGTCCAGCAGGACCAGACCCAACCCCTCGCCCCGGACCCGGTCCAGGACCTCCTGGCCGTTCCCCGCTTCCCCCCCCACGACCAGGTCGGGGGTTTCAGCCAGGATGCGCTTCAATCCTTCGCGGACCACTGCGTGATCGTCTGCGATGAGGATCTTCACGGCCCCTCCTGCTGTCTCTCAGCCGGTATCCGGACCGTCACCCGGGTCCCCCTCCCTGCCTCCCCGTGGATCTCAACCTCGCCGTTCCAGGCCAGCGCCCGTTCCCGCATCCCGATTAGGCCCAGAGACTTAGAGCTTAAAATCTGATCCTGGGTGATCCCCTTGCCATCGTCGGTGACCTCCAGCGTCACGCACCCCTCCTTCTCCCGCAGGAGGATGTCCGCCCGGGTGGCATCCGCGTGCCTGACGACGTTGGTGAGGATCTCCTGAAAGATCCGGAAGACCGCCGTGGCGCGCGCCCGATCCAGGGGGATCTCCTCCGGTCTTATGGTCAACCCGCACCAGATCCCCGTCCGACTCTGAAACTCCTGCGCCTGCCATTCGACGGCTGCCGGAAGACCGAGGTCGTCCAGCACCCCCGGCCGCAATTCCGTGGAGATCCTGCGGACCGTCTGGATCGTCGCATCGATGAGGGTCGTCATCGACCTGGCCCGCTCCTTCAGGGAAGCCTGATCTCCCGTCAGCCGGTTGCCCATCCAGGTCAGATCCATCTTCAGGACCGTCAACACCTGACCCAGTTCATCGTGAACCTCGCGGGCGATCCGGGTCCGTTCTTCTTCCCGAGCGGATTGCAGGCTGGCGGAGAGGTCTCGCAGTTGTCCTCGCGAGCACCTTAATTCCTCTTCCGCCCGCTTGCGCTCGATGACCTCCGAGACCGTCGAGAGCGTCGCCCCCACCTGGTGGAGAAACGGCTGCATCCGCTCGATCTCCTGCAGGACCATCTGCTTGCTCGTCTGGGTAGAGGCCGTACAGACCACCCCCACGGCGCGGTCTCTGGTCAGGATGGGCACGAAGAAGGCCGTATGGCCCTCGTTCCAGTCCATGGGGCGCTGGCGAAAGCGGATGCTCCCGTCCGACTGGACGACCCGCTCGTGGTAGCGGGGGTCCCACCCGTCGATCACCTCGACCCGGCCGGACCGGGCCACGTCGCACAGGATGTCGGGGTGGGACAGGTCAAAACGCCAGCCGATGGGATCGCGTATTTCGGGGTGCGACGGATAGTTGCTGATGACCTCCACGAACTGTTCCGTCTGGTTGACCGCGGCGATGACCAGGCTTCGCAGATGGAATGTCCCCAGGATACCCTGCTGGAGGACCTCGAACATCTGCCCCGGATCGCGGGCATCCAGCAGGTCCCGGACCGTGCGGTTGAGCGCGTGGAACTCCCGGTAAACCCTTCCCAGTTCCACCAGCGTCCTCCACCCCGGAAACGCCACAGAGGTCTCGCCGGATTGGGCCACGTCGATCAATACGCCCGTGATGCCGTCCACGGCGTCTCCGGCCAGGGACAGGACAGTGTGGATCGCGTCCGGGGACTTGTGAGAGCCCTCCACCTCCCGGAGTGTCCCGTGCAGGACGGACCAGAGGACCATCTGCCCGGAGATGAGGGCGGGGAGGTCGTTCCGGTCCTCCCCGGTGGCCAGCGCCCTGTGGACCCCTGCGATGGCGCGGCGGGGGTCCGGAACCCGAATCTCCGCTCTCGCGGTGTCGAGCAGCGCGCTGTGGACCGGGAGGAGGTGCGTCGAGCCGCTCAGGCTTTCAGAAAGCCCTTCGACGATCCGCTTCCTCTGGGCGTTGAGGACCGCCGTCGTCAACTTTCGCGCCCGCGCTTCGGTATCCATAAAGTTCCAGGTTCAAGGTTCAAGGTTCTAACTTTGAACGGCCTCCGTCCCCTGTCCTTTTCGGATGTACTCGTCCTTCACCTCTTGCGGCAGGGTTCGCCAGATCAGGAAGTGCTTTCGGATCGTGTTCAAAAAGCCCCGGTTGATCCGCTGCCACGAGGCCACGTCCCCGGACAGGCGCTGGATATGGACCTCCACGCCGTAGATCCCGAACTGCCCCGTGGGCGCGGCCTCCATCCGCACCCGCTGGCTGATGCCCAGGTCGTAGGGGGCCAGCCAGGTCATCATCTCGATGGAATAAGCCTTTTCTGGCCCCCGGCCCCCGCCCCCCTCCTCCGCTCCAAATTTCACCTCATCCGTCAGGAACGCCCCGGCCGAGCCCTCCCCGTAGGAGTCGAACACCTCCGTGAGATAGGCATAGGCCCCGGCCACCTCCGTCCCCCCCACCGTGAACGGAAAATCGAACCGCCAGTGGTCCCCGTCCGGAGGCGGAAATACCCATCGTCTCGTCACGTCCGGCACGGCCATGGCCGCGGCCTTGCGGGAGGGGTAGAGCGCCGACAGCATCACCGTGCCCATCACCACCAGCGTGGAGGTGACCGCCGACAGCGACGAGTAGTTGAGCGTCAGCCCCCCCAGCTTGCCGAAGGAGGCCAGGACCATCACGGCCACCTGCCCGACCAGGTATCCCATCACCGCCCCCACCGTGGCGAACACCCCGGCCTCGGCCAGGAACAGGGCGGACACGTGCGAGGGGGCCAGGCCCAGCGACGAGTAGATGCCGATCTCCGAGAACCGCTCGTAGACCGACCCCATCATCGTGTTCAGCACGATCAGCGCCGCGATGGCGATCGGGATGATCAGGTTGCCCACCCCTTTGAGCGAGGTGGACCCGATGGACGAATAGACCTCCACATTCTCCCCTACCCCCACGAACGCCGTCAGCGCCACCCGCGCCATGAACGCCTCGACCTGCGGGATGAAGTCGCCTCCCTGGAACCTCCCCACGGCGATGGCCTGGAGCGACCCGCCCAGGTCCATGACCGTCTGGTGCGGCAGCACAGCCACGTTCTCCGGGTCCAGGTGGACGAACGCCGAGATCGGCTCCTGCGCCAGGACCTCCGGGTCCGCGGACTGCACCTCGTTCATCCGGTCCCCCTCCGTCACGGTATCCACCGGCGTCAGGCGCTCGTCGTCCAGGTCCTTCAGCCCCCGCATCCGCTCCGAGTCCAGAATCCCCACCACCCGGAGCATCCTGCCGAACAGCTTCACCTCCGCCCGCTCCACGTCCCCCGGCCCGATGCCGATCAGCCTGGCCATCGCGTCGGGCAGGAGGCAGACATCCCGCTCCCCCTGCCGGAACCAGCGCCCCGCGCTCAGGCAGCGGTCCGCCCCTGTGATCTCCGGCTCCCGCCAGGTCAGGCCCAGAAGACCGTTGGCGTAGGTCCGCCGTGAGGCGTGAGCCCCTTCCCCTCCCGCCTGTTGCCTCTCGCCTTCCGCCTCGATATCGAAATACGCCCTGCCCGACCGTACCCCCGGCAGACGCCAGGACCGGGGGATCACCGTCGCTTCTGTCCCAAACGCGCTCTCCAGCACCTGGAGCGCCGACGTCTGCAGCCCCCGCCACCCCCGGTCGCGCACCAGCATCCCCGGGTAGGCCGGCCGGTTGTCACGCGGCATCTTGTAGAACCTGAGCGAGGTGACCACCGACGTGAACGACAGGGCCGTGAACGTCAAAAGGACCAGCGTGGTGGCCGTCAGGCCCGTGCGCACCGGGCGTTTCCGAAGGTTGGAGATGCCCAGCGAGACCGCTGCCCCCATCGCGCTCACCCGGCCCACGTCCGCCCGGTGCATCTCCCGGCCCCCGCTGCGCAGGCGACGCAACACCTCGTTGAACTTCCCCGTCAGAAGGGCCAGCACCGCGCACGCCAGGGCCAGGATGACGAACGCCAGGAAGATGATGTAGGGGGTGGAGGCCAGCTTGAACGCGGGATGCGCCCACTTCAGGACCAGGAACACGGCCACGAACACCCCCGCCGCGCCCAGGATGCGTCGCCGCACGTCGGCGAACCCGAACAGCAGCCGTTCCGCGAAGAACGAGAACGGCAGCAGCAGGGCGAAGTAGAACACGATCCCCTGTACCGTGTCGTTGGCCGTGGCCTTCACGTCCGGGTAGGCCCGCGCCTCCAGCCCCCAGGCCCGCCTGGCCTCCGCGATGAAACGGTCATATTCCAGGCGCTCCAGCGCGCCTCTGGCGCTCAGCAGGGCCGCGCGCGCCTCCTGGTGCAGCCGCTCCACCCGCCGGTTCTCCACCCCGTACCGGGCGAGCTGCTTCAGGCGCACGTCGTCCAGGACCCACATGTCCCGCGCCCCCCGGTAGGCCGGCAGCGCGATCACCCCGGCGTCCGCCCCGTAGCCCGTCCCCTTCGCCCGGGCGACCACCCGATCCGTCACCCCGTCGACCGGGACCGGATGCAGCAGCAGTGCGTCCGGGGCGTTCGTCAACAGGTACTTGATCCCGGACAGCCCGGAACTCATGAAGATCTTGGCCCTCCCCCCCGGCGGCACGAACGCCACCGCAGCCGGTGAGACCCGCGCCGGAGAACCCGCCAGGACAGCCCCCCCCGACCAGTCGGACGTCCCCGACCCTCCCGGGTGCGTCGTCCCATAGGACCGGAGCGGCCCATCGTCCGGCCCCAGGAGGGTCATGGTATCCAGGGAGAACAGCGTCCGGGAGTCGAACACCTCGAACAGCGACAGCGTCCGGCACTCGAACAGGACGGCCATCGTCTCCATCTCATCCGCCGTCATCCGGACCTGGAGCGGATACGTCCTGTCCCCGTCCTCCCCCAGGTCCGGGGCCATGGCCACCTCCCCGTCCGCGTCCATCCGGTAGGCCGACAGCGTCACCGTCCGCGTCCAGGCGTGCGCTGGCGACCGGACGCTCCGCAACCGGAACCGCCCCGCGCTGTCCGTCAGCGTCGCCGTCATCGTCCGCACCCCGGTCCGACTGTCCGCCGGGCCATAGGCCACGACCGCCCCCGGCACGGCCCGCTTCGGCACGAACGGGTTCACCTTCCGGTCGAACAGATAGACCGTCCCGTTCAGGTCCGTCGCATAGTCCTTGAAGTCGTATTTCGCCTCCGGGAAGAACTCCGGGTCCTGGCACGCCTCCAGCAGCATCCCCGCCACCGTCCGCGCCTGGGACGCCACATTCCCGAAGTCCACCCGGCCCGCCGTGTCCACGGGGGTGTCCACCCGCTCCCGGCCGTCATACGGCGTGGCGAACGTCACCCCCGTCATCCCGTGGTACAGCGCCGCCTCCATGTCGAACGCCAGGGGCGCGGACATGAAGTTCCACCACTCCCGGCTCGGCGGGGCCAGGGCGTCCATCAGCCGCGCCTCCGCCGGCTCCCCCGGGAACAGTTTCTCCGCATACCCCGCAAACCGCTGCGCGAAATACTTCAGTGTGTTCTTCCGGTAGAAGTCCGTCCGGCCCGTCTCCCACCCGGAGTAGAACGTCCCCTGGCAGAACAGCGCGGCCCGGCTGTCCTTCGAAGAGAGGTCCAGCCCCACGAACATGTCGAAGTCGATCCGCTCCTCCGGCCGCATCTTCGCCCGGAAATGCTCGCTTTTGCGGGCGTGCCGGGTGACGAAGTCGTTGATCCCCGCCAGCCCGTTGAAGTGCCCGGACGTGGCCAGGACCAGCACCGAGAACTTGGGCCGGTGGACCGCCAGCGCCTCCGCCACCTCCAGCAGCGTGGCAACGCCCGACGCCGCCTCCGCCCCCGGCGCGCGCCCCGGCGCGATGGACGTGGCGTCATAGTAGGCCTCGATCACCACGACCCGGTCCCGCCATTGCCGGGGCTTCTCCCCCGGACGGGAAGGCATGGCCTCGTCCGACCCCGGAATCCACCCGTACACGTTCCAGGTCTGCGCCCCCTCCCACGGCATCCGCGCTGTCACCGTCACCGACGCCTCGGCCTCCGCCAGCGCCTTCAGCCGCTCCCCCTCCCCCGCATCCGCCCAGAATCGCGGCACGTTCGCCGGCACGGGCAGGGTCTTCAACTCCGCCTGACCCCGGTTCACCCCCCCGTTGTCGAAGAAGATCACCGCCTTCGCGCCCAGCATCATCGGGTGGACGTAGTTCCGATCGCAGTCGAAGTCCATCAACACGATGGACCCTTCCACCCGCTTCCCGTTGAAGTCCGCGAACGCCCCTTTCCCCCCATAGATCAGCGGGCCCGTGACCCCCTGCGCCGGGAGCGTCGGCGTCCGGACGTGGTTCGGCCAGAGGCACGCCAGCGGGACCTCCTCCCCTGTCGCCCCCACCGTCACCCTGGCCCCCCGGTCCACCGGCACGGCCACCGTGAACGTGTCCGTGCGGATGTCCTTCAGCCCGATCCGTTCGAATTCCCCCCGGATGTACTCATAGGCCGCCCGGTTGCCCGGATAGCCCACGGCCCGCGAAGGCCAGGCCGAGAGGTCCCTGACCCGCCGCTCGATTCGCTCTGTTGAAACCCGGGCCATCGCCTCCCGGATATCCGCCTCCGAGGCCGGGGCCACGGGCCTCTCGAAGGCCGGACGCCAGTCCATGAACCGCCCGAACAGGGACCGGGAGATCACGCCGGGGTCGAAGACCCAGACACTGAGATTGGCCGCGAGGGCGACCGCAAGCAGGATGTAGGGGATGGATTTTTTCATAAAGCTCTCGTAGGGGCGACCCGCCGGGTCGCCCCTACATTGTCAACGACCTCAAATACGCATAACTCTGCCTTGCCGCCGCTTCCGCACCCAGGAGCCCGGCAAACGCCTGGTGTACCGTCACATACCCATCATAACCCACGGCCCGAAGGCCCTCGAAGGCGCGCGGGAAGTCGATCCCCCCCTCGTCCTGGAGCCGGATCTGGTCGAACCGCACCTCTCCGCCGACCCAGGTCTGGACGGCGGCCTGTCCCCCGGCGTGCCTCCGGTGGTTCTGGACATAGACATTGAACAGATAGGGCGCGAACTGCCGGAGCGTCTCCGGCCCGTAGTCCTGCCCGCACAGGTCCAGGTTGGCCGGCTCGTAGATCAGCCCGAAATTGGGCCGACCCACCCGCCGGAGCGTCTCCAGCGCCCCCTCCACGGTCTCGAACAGGCTGGCCGTGTGGCACTGGTGCGCCAGCCGGATGCCCCGCTCCCGCGCCTCGTCCGCCGCCTGCTGTGCGAAGGCGATGTCCTCCGCCTGCTTCATGCAGATGCGGATGAGCGTGGCCCCGAACGCCTCCGCCACGTCCAGGTGAGGCGTGATGTTCCGCAGCGCCTCCGGCCCCCGTTCGTTGTTCTGCGGGATGGCGAAATCCCCCGTCACCATGGAGGCCGCCAACCCCAGGCCGTCCAGCGTCCCCCGCATCTCCCGCAGGCGTTCCGGCGGGGTGTGGGCGCCGGCCTGAGACGCCCGCATACAGACGGCGCTGTACCCGATCTCCTGGGCGAGCCGCACCAGTTCCTCGAACCCCATCGTGGCCCGTGTCTTGTCAGAGAAGGATTCCACTACTCTTACGGAGAGAGAGAGTTCCACGGGAGACCTCCCTGCACGCTTTAAATATGAATGCCCCGCCCCTCCACCGCCAGCGCCGCCTCCTTGATCGTCTCCGCGAGCGTGGGGTGCGCGTGGACGGTCCGGGCGAGGTCCTCGGCGCTCGCGGAGAACGCCATCGCCGTCACCCCCTCCGCGATCATCTCGGAGGCCCGTGCGCCCAGGATGTGCATCCCCAGCAGACGGTCCGTCTTCTCGTCGCTGATCATCTTCACCAGCCCTTCCGTGGCATCCAGGCAGTGCGCCCGGCCGTTGGCCCTGAACGGGAACCTGCCCACCCGCACCCGCATCCCCCGTTCCTGCGCCTCCTCCTCCGTCACCCCCACCGACGCCAGCTCCGGGTGGGTGTAGACCACGTTCGGGATCACGCCATAGTCCACGTGACCCGCCCGCCCGGCCATGCGCTCCACGGCCGCCACCCCCTCCTCCTCCGCCTTGTGGGCCAGCATCGGGCCGGCGATCACGTCCCCGATGGCCCAGACCCCCGGCAGGCTGGTCCGGTAGTGCGCGTCCACGGCGATCCGTCCCCGCTCATCCAGCGCGATCCCCGCCTCCTTCACGCCCAGCCCCTCCGTGTGGGGCCGGCGTCCCACGGCCACCAGCACCCGGTCGCACACCTCCTCGCGGGTCCCCGCGCCGGAGACCAGGGTCAGATGGACCTTTCGGTCGCGCACCTCCGCCCCCCCGGCGCGGGTCTCCATCTGAAACGTCAGCCCCTGCCGCTCCAGCAACCCCTTCAGCTCGGAGGCCATCTCCAGGTCCATCCCCGGCAGGATGCGGTCCAGCAGCTCCACCACCAGCACCCGGGAACCGAGCCGGTTCCAGACCGACCCCAGCTCCAGGCCGATGGCCCCGGCCCCGATCACGGCCAGCCGCTCCGGCGTCTCGGGGAACGAGAGCGCCTCCGTGGAGCCGACCACGTACGTCCCGTCGAAGGACAGGCCGGGCAATGGGATCGGCGCACTGCCGGTGGCGATCAGGACGTGCGCGGCGTGCAGGACCTCGGCCCCATCCGACCCCTGAACCTCGACCGCGCCCGCCCCCGCGAGGCGGGCCGTCCCCCGGACGTGCGCCACCCGGTTCTTGCGGAACAGCCCCCCGATCCCCCGGTTCATCGTCTGCACGATGCGATCCTTGCGCGCCATCATCCCGGCCAGGTCGAGCGTCACCTCCCCCAGGCGGATGCCGTGGCGCTCGAACGACCGCTTCGCCTGCTCGAACAGCTCGCTCGACTCCAGCAGCGCCTTGCTGGGGATGCACCCCACGTTCAGACAGGTCCCCCCCAGCGCCTCCTTTTCGACGCAGGCCACGCGCATGCCGAGCTGGGCCGCCCGGATCGCCGCCGCATACCCGCCGGGCCCCGCGCCGATCACGATCAGATCATATGCATTCGCATCCGCCATTCATAGCCCCCTTAGACTTCCAACATCATGCGCGCAGGGTCTTCGATCAGATCCTTCACCCGCACCAGGAACGAGACCGACTCCCTGCCGTCCACCAGCCGGTGGTCATAGGTCAGCGCGACGTACATCATCGGACGGATGACCACCTGGTCGTCCACCGCCACCGGCCGCTTCTTGATCGTGTGCATCCCCAGGATGCCGCTCTGGGGAGGGTTCACGATCAGGGTGGAGAGCAGGGACCCGAAAATCCCCCCATTCGTGATCGTGAACGTCCCCCCGCTCAGCTCCTCGACGGCCAGGGCGCCCACACGGGCCGCATTGGCCACCCGTTTGATCTCGGCCTCGATCTCCGCCAGGGACATCCGCTCCACGTGCCTGAGCACGGGCACGATCAGACCCCGGTCCGTGCTGACCGCGATGCCCATGTGGACGTACTCGTGGTAGACCACGTCGTCCCCCTCAATGGCGGCGTTCAGCCGGGGGAACTCCCGGAGCGCCAGGACGCAGGCCCGGGCGAAGAAGGACATCAACCCCAGTGAGACCCGGTGGGTCTCCTCAAAGCGCTCCTTGTGGCGGGCGCGCAGGTCGAGCACCCCGCTCATGTCGATCTCATTGAACGTGGTCAGCAGGGCCGCCGTCTGCTGCGCGGCCACCAGGCGCTCGGCGATGCGCCGGCGAATCCGGTTCATGGGGACCCGTTTGGTCCCCTCCGCATCGAAGGCCGTTACGTCCTCCGCCGGCCGCTGCGGGGCCGGCCTCGCCTCCGCTGGCGGGGGCCGGGGGGGACGCCTCCTCAGCCGGTCTGGCCGCCTGCCCGGCCCCTCGCTTTCCATCCCCCTGCCGCTCGACATGCGCCAGGACGTCCTGCT
Organism: Candidatus Latescibacterota bacterium; assembly: GCA_009694805.1. Classification (GTDB taxonomy): domain Bacteria; phylum Latescibacterota; class UBA2968; order SICM01; family SICM01; genus SICM01. The sequence continues at coordinate 748 of SICM01000163.1, read as the reverse complement.
TGGTGAGGCGTCCCTCCTTGCCCGTGCCCTGGATCGCCGAGGGGTCCAGCCCCCGCTCTTCCACCAGGCGGCGCACCGAGGGGCTCAGGTCCCCCCCGGCCGGCCTGGCCTCCGTGGCCCCCGCTCCTTTCGGCCTTCTTCTCCTCGGCCTTTGGAGGAACTCCTTCCTGGGCCTGCCCTTCGGCAGGCTGGGGTCTGGCCGCCGAAGCGTCGATGCGGGCGATCATCTCCCCCACCGGGACGGTCTCCCCCTCCGGTTTCAGCCTCTGGAGCAGGCCGGAGGCCGGGGCGGGGAACTCCACGTCGGCCTTGTCCGTCTCGAAGATACAGATCGGCTCATCGACCTCCACATAGTCGCCGTCGGCCTTCAGCCACTCCACCAGCAGCACCTCGTTCACCGATTCCCCCATGTCGGGGACTTCCACATCGATCGCCATCCGCACTCCTTTTTCTCAGAGACTCAACGCCTGGTTGACAATCGCCTCCTGTTCCTTCTGGTGGGCCGCGAAATGGCCGATGGCCGGGCTGGCGGCCTCCTCTCGCCCCACATAGGTCAGCCTGCGTCCGTCCCTCAGCAACCGGCGCAGCCGGGGCTCCACCCATTCGTGATCGGTTTAGGTGTAAGATATTGAAAATATTGAAAGATCGAAATTCAAAATTTCATCTGGTATTGTGTCCCAGCCAGGAGGCAGGAAAAGAGGCCCGCGTCCTTCCTGGAGACGGCTGGGAGCAAGATTCAAATAGAGTT
>SICM01000162.1 GCA_009694805.1 Candidatus Latescibacterota bacterium | reverse complement strand
CCAAAATACCAGAAAGGACACGCTCACACCCGTGCAAAGACACGATCCCTATGCGGCGTTCCGCGTGCGTGGCTACCGGCTGTACGTGGTCGGCTGGCTCGTCTCCGTGATGGGCGCCCAGATCCAGGGCGTGGCCGTGGGTTGGGAGGTGTATCAGCGCACAGGAAAGGCGCTGGCTCTGGGCCTGGTGGGGCTGGCCCAGGCGCTCCCGATGATCGCCCTGGCCCTGCCGGCCGGGTACCTGGCGGACACCTTCGACCGGCGCAAGGTGGTGATGTGGAGCCTGCTGGGGACGATCGCATCGTCGCTGGGCCTGGCCGCGCTCTCCTTCGCCAAGGGTCCCGTGTACATGATGTACGGGCTGCTGGTGATCGAGGCCACGGTCTCAGCGCTGACCCGTCCGGCCAGGATGTCTCTGGTGCCTCAGATCGTGCCCCGCGAGATGTTCCCCAGCGCCGTGGTGTGGAACAGCAGCCTGATGCAGGTGGGGTCGATGATCGGGCCGGCGATCGGGGGCTTCGTCATCCTGCTGAACGTGCCCGTGGCTTACCTGCTCAACGCCGTCTGCGCGCTCACCTTCGTGGTCCTGCTGGGCCGGGTGGACCTGCACGAGGTCTCCCGACAGACGGAGCGGGCCACGGTCGAGACGCTGCTGGCGGGGTTGCGGTTTCTCCGGCGGACCCGGCTGCTGCTGTCCCTCATGGCGCTGGACATGTTCGCGGTCCTGCTGGGGGGGGCCACCTACCTGCTGCCGATCTATGCCCAGGATATCCTTCATGTGGGGCCTCAGGGGTTCGGGTGGCTCCGCGCAGCGCCGGCCGTGGGTGCGTTTTTCATGGCGGTGCTGATGGCCCACCTCCCCCCCATGCGGCGCGCCGGACGAAACCTGCTGCTGGCCGTGGCGGGTTTCGGCGCGGCCACGATCGTCTTCGGTCTGTCCACATCGTTCTGGCTCTCGCTGGCCATGTTGTTCATGACCGGGGTCTTCGACAACGTCAGCATGGTCATCCGGGGGACGCTCATTCAGTTGCTGACGCCGGACGCGATGCGGGGTCGGGTCTCGGCGGTGAACGGGGTGTTCATCGGGGCGTCGAACCAGCTGGGCGGGCTGGAGTCCGGCCTGGCGGCCCACTGGTTCGGGGCGGTGTTCTCCGTGGTGAGCGGAGGGATCGGGACGATCGCCGTGGTCCTGATCACGGCCCTGTCCTCGAAGAGGCTGCGCGCGGTGGATTCCCTGCACGAGACCCGACTGGAGGAGAAGGATGCTGTGGCCGCGGGAGGGGGTTCCTGAGAGATGGAAATAAACAGGGATACACAGGATGAGCAGGATGAATCCCATTAACCCAGAGGCGCAGAGGACGCAGAGAAAGGACCCCATGGGAGCGTCGGAAAATCGGGAAAGATCGGATGAGCCCTTCAGCGCACGCTATCTCGATGCGCTGATCGCGGGGGTAGAGGGGGCGCGGGGAGATCTCCCGAAGATCACGAGGGCGGGAGAGGCGGTGGCGGAGCGGCTGGTGGCGGGGGGGGATCTCTTCATCGCCAGTGTCCGGCCGGACTTCGTCTCCGAGGGCATCGTCCGTTCCGGGGGCCTGATGATGCTCAAGGCTTATAAGCCGGACACCGTGCTGTCTCAAAGGGATACGGTGGTCGCGGGCTGGTCTAACACCACGCCGGACCAGGACCTCGCGCTGCTGCGACCGTTGCGGGAGCAGGGGGCGTTCGTGGCCGGCATAGGACCGGCCCCTCCGGAGGGGATCGCCGGGGCATTCCTGGCACAGGTGGACGTCTTCCTGGAGAGCGCGTCGCCGCTCCCGGCGGCGGTGACCGGGCGGTTTGGCGGGGAGGCCTACCCGCTGGTCTCGCTGCAGAACCTCGCGCTGCTGTGGGCCTTCACGGGGGAGATGGTTGCGGCGCTCACGCGCCGGGGTTACATGCCTGCGATGTACCAGAGCGTCCTCGTGCCGGGGGCGCGGGAACGGAACGCACGGCACCGGCAACATCCGTTCCACGAGGCGCACGAAGTGCCGCCCCTCCCTGCGGGGCAGCTGGGCCGGGCGTATCTGGAGGGGATCGGGGGGCACCTCCGCGCGCTGCGCGAAGGGGAGGTCCCGGCGATCGAGCGGGTGGCGCGGGCCTGCGCGGAGGTTCGAGCGCGGGGGAACCAGATCCACGCATTTCTGATCCCCCACTTCCCCGTGTACCAGGCCGGGGCTCCGGGTGATCCGAAGGTCATGCGCTGTCTGGAGGTGCTGTCGGGGGAGACTCCGCCGGTGGCGGAGCTGGAGGAGCGGATGAGGCCGGGGGACCTGTTTTTCTTCCTGGGATATTATCGCCGCCCGGCGACGGTCTACGAGGCGGTCCGGCGCACGGGGGGGCTGATCGTGGAGGTCATCGCGGGGACGGACACCGAGCCGGATGGCCCGACGCCGGACTACGTGATCCGCCCCCGATGGCCCTACGGGGATTCGCTGACGCCGGTGCCCAACTACGACGTTCGGATTCTGCCTAGTTCCGGGATCATTCAGGCCGCCCTCTACTGGGCCGTGGTGGGGGCCATGTCGAAAGGGGTCTCCTTTTCAGTGGGGTGATCGGGCCTTTCGAGCAGGTGCCATAGCCTCTCCCAGCGCCCTTCTCTCCTCGTCCGTCAGGCGGCGGCTCTCGCCCTTCGCCAGGTCCCCCAGCGTCAGCGGCCCGATGGCCACGCGCATCAGCCGGAGGACATTCACGCCCAGGGCGGTCAGGAGCCGGCGGATATGGCGGTTCTTCCCCTCGTCCAGCACAATCTCCAGCCAGGTGTTGCGGCTCCCCCGGCGCAGCACGCTCGCGCGTTTCGCCGCCAGGAAGTCCTTCCCGTCCGTGATGCCTTCCCCCATCCGTTTTATCAGCGCTTCGTCTGCCGGGCCCTCCACCTGGACGTGATAGACCCTGTCGATATGGGTCTCGGGCGACAGGAGGCGGTCTGCCCAGCGGGTGTCGTTGGTGAACAGCAGGAGTCCCTCGCTGGCCTTGTCCAGCCGGCCCACGGGGGAGAGATAGGGCAGGTCTTCCGGAAGGCAGGCATACACCGTCGCCCGGCCCTCCTCGTCGGAGGCGGTCGTGACCAGGCCGCGCGGCTTGTTCAGCATCAGGTACACCCTGGCCGTGGAGATGAGACGCCGGCCGTCCACCTCAATTCGGTCATGTTCCAGGTCCACGCGCAGGGCGGCATCCGTCTGCGCCCTGCCGTTGACCCGCACCCGCCCGGCGGCGACCAGGACCTGCGCCTGTGTGCGGGAGCAGTGGCCGAGCTTGGACAGGGCGCGGGCGAGGCTGACCTTCGGCTGGCGGGGGGAGGTATTCAAATCGGGTCCTTGTGAGGAGAGGCCCTTTTTTCTTGACAGAGACTTGCGAGGGTGCTATACTCCATAACATCGGAAAAATTCAGACCCTGGTCGTTCAAAAGGAGACGAGAAGCCATGAAAGAGACCCTCGACATGGTGACCCCTCTGGTCGGAGACCCGGACCGGTTCCACACCCTTGCAGACCTGGAGCGGATGCTGATGGCGCTGCCGCGTCTGCCCACGGACAGGTGCCGGGTCGCCCTGATGGTCAGGAGGGTTCAGGAGGGGGAGCGGGAGATTCTGGACCGGATGGTCCTGGCGCCGGGTGAAGGTGTTCCTGGGGACCGATGGATCCGAAAGCCGCAACCGAACCCCGAAACCCAGCTCGCCGTCATGCAGAAAGACGTGGCTGAACTGATCGCCAACGGCCAGCCCCTGACCCTGTTCGGGGACAATCTGTTTCTGGAGCTCGACCTCTCCTTCACCAACCTCCCCCCCGGCAGCCGACTGCGGGCCGGCAGCGCCATCCTGGAGGTGACGTCGACAGCCCACACGCCCTGCAAAAAATTTCAGGTTCGGTTCGGGGAGGACGCGGTGCGGTTCGTATCCAATCCGGAGCTGGGGCATCGGAAGTTGCGCGGCATCTACATGCGCCCCGTCGAGATGGGCGAGATCCGGACGGGAGATCTGGTGGAGGTGATTTCCCGCGTTCCCGTCATTGCGGAATTGAAGAAGATGCATGTATGAAGGTCACGCACCTGTGGCCGCTGATCAAAACATCGGTGTGGGCGTGGTTTGAAGACGATGCCCCCAGCATGGGCGCGGCCCTTGCCTATTACACGCTCTTTTCCATCGCGCCGCTCCTGGTCATGTGATCGCCGTCTCCGGGTTGATCTTCGGCAGGGAGGCTGCGCAAGGGCATATTCTCGATCAACTGCGTGAACTCACGGGTGAGGGAGGCGCCATTGCTGTCCAGGAGCTGCTGAAGAGCGTGAGCGACCCGGCGAAGAGCGGACTCGCCACGATCGTCGGAGTCATCACATCCCTCATCGGCGCGACCACGGTGTTCGCCGGACTGCACGGCGCTCTGAACCGTATCTGGCGCGCCCCGGCGGCCCCCAAAATCGGAGGCCTGCAGCTTTTGTTCCGCGCTCGGGTTCTGTCATTTGGTATGATCCTGGGCATCGAGTTCCTTCTGCTGGTCTCGCTCGTGGTGTCGGCCGTGCTCGCGGCGATCGGCGCCTGGTGGAGTCCGTTTTTCGGCGGATGGAATTTTTTGCTGCAGACGATCAATTTCATCGCGGATTTCGTCATTCTCACGCTGGCCTTCGCGATGATCTACAAATTTCTGCCGCGCGTTACGATCGGCTGGCACGACGTCTGGATCGGTGCGGCGGTGACGGCCCTGCTCTTCACAATCGGCAAGCTTCTCATGGGCCAGTATCTCGGCAAGGTCGGCACGGCTTCCGCATTCGGCGCGGCCGGCTCCCTGGTGGTATTGCTCATATGGGTCTACTACTCCGCGCAGATCTTCCTGCTGGGCGCGGAATTCACGTGGGTGTATGCGCACCGTTTTGGCTCGCGGGCGGGCGAACCCCTGGGGGAAGTCGCGCCTGCGACGCCGGGCAGGTCCGGCAAGGCGACTCCCTCAGCGAACTCTTCAGAAGGCACCACCTCTTGAGCGCCTAGTCTGTTATGTCGTGATGCCCTTTTTCTCAGCCCGTGACTTTCTGAGACAGAACAGGTATTCGATCACCCCATTGGTCTTATATTTTCGATTCTCTCGATCTATATCCGCACGAAACCGCGCGTATTCCTTCTTTCTCAGTTCCACCCTCCCGTATCGCTCCATCGTCCCGGTGATCTCTTCTTCGGACATCAAGCCTTCGTTGTTATAGCTCAGAAAGACGTACCGGGCCGGGGTGCGCCGGACGAGGTCCTCCAGGACGTTCAGGGCTTCTTTACGGCGGCACAGGGCGGACTTCTGCCGGCTGTATTCGCGCAGGCCGGTGACGCCGTAGAGTTGCGGGTTGTCGTATCGGGCGATGGTTTCGAGGACGTGGTAGTTCGTGCAGTACTGGCGGTGATTGTAAGGCGGGTCCAGGTAGAGGATGTCGTGCGGGAACCTGTCCACGAGCGAAGCCCCATCTTCGTTGTAGACTTTCTGAGGTTTTCGGGCGGGGACGATCTCCAGCCTTTGAAGTTTGAGCGGTCTGCTCGCGCTGGATTTGATATGCTTGAGGAAAGCGCCGTAGACAGAGGCGGTGTTCGCCACTTTGTCGATGGCTTCTATGAGGCTGGCAAGGAGGTAAAAGTATTCGTCGTCTGAGATTTTTCCGCTTTTGCGCCATTCCTCTATTTGAAGACGGATGGCGTCGCACCGCTTTCCATTTTCGTTCGTGAAGTACTGGCGAGGGTATTCTGTGCCGGATGTGCCTCCAGGGCAGTAGTTGTGATAGACGAATCCCTCAACCCCTTCGAGGCCGTTCAGGTATCCTAAAACCAGGTCTGTCCCGTCAGGTGGCAGGGAACTGGTGAGACAAGAGATATCTTTTTTTATACCCGTGAACGTCGGTTCACGGTGGATGCCCACACATGCCCGGTTGAGACAATAGCTGTAATACTGAATATCATTGGCGATGATGCGGAATCCGAGTCTCTTGAAGCGGTGGCCAACTATGCCTGTGCCGGCGAAGATGTCGAAGAAGGTGGGGGCGGTTTTCGGGCCAGCGAATTCCAGGATGTTCTTTTCGAGGAAAGGGAGGAGGGAGTACTTGCTACCGATGTAGTTCATTCTCGCGCTTCCCTACCGCTTCCGGAACGGCACCACGTTCTCCGGCCGGCCTGCCCCGACGGCCACCACGTCCTCCACGACCTCTCCGGCCTCTCCGAACAGGTCTTCCAGGTCCTTCTTCGTCTTCTTCTTCCGCTCCTCCGGCGGGAGATCCCCCATGTCCCGGTAGAACTGTTCCCCGTACTCCCGCGTCTTGATGACCACGGGCATGGGCACGGCGTGGCCCAGGATGAGGGCCTGCTGCTTCGAGTCCAGGCTGGCCAGGACGCTCCGCAGGCCGGCGGCGTTGCTCACGCCGGTGAGCACGGCCTGGATGTCCTTCTCGTCGTTGAGGAGGGCCGTGATCTTGGTGCCGATCTGCGACAGCACCTCCTCGTCGATGCCGGAGGGGCGCTGGTCCACGATCAGGAGGGAGACGAAGTACTTCCGCATCTCGCGGGCGATGGTGCCGAAGATGGTCTGCTTGGCCGTGAAGGGGTTGAGGAACTTGTGCGCCTCCTCGATGGTGATGATAAGCTGCCGGGGCTGGTCCTTCACGTCCTGCGTGGCGTAGTATTTTTCGCTCTTCTGGATGTACTTCTCGTGAAGCCGGCGGGCGATGATGTTGGCCACCAGGAGATAGCAGAGGACGCTCGTCTCCTGGCCGAACTCCAGGACGATGTGGATGCCCCGGTCGATGTAGTCCATCATGGTGTCCACCGCGTCCGGGCCGGAGAGCCGGTCCACCAGGAACGGGAAGCGCTCGATTCGCTTGAGCTTCCGGTGGAGGGCGACGAGCGACCCCGCGTTGGCCCCGATCTCCTCGGCGAAGGACTCCACGTCCGGGCCGTCCAGGTTCAACAGCGTGCGCAGCCACTTCTCCTTGTAGATGGCGTAGACGAGATAGGCGGATTCCGCGGCCGTGGGGTTGAGCCGCAGCTCCTCCTGGAGCGGGATGACGTCCTCCACGGCCACCTGGTCACAGGTGATGTAGACCTCGTGATCCGGCTGAACGCCCCGCGCGCGGGTGGACTTGGGGTCCAGGGAGAAGATGGCCACCTTCTCCCTGAAGATCTGCTTGAGACCCTTGACGAACCCGCCCTTGCCGGCCCCGGACTCCTGCACGGCCTTCCAGCCGTACTCATTGTGCATGTCGAAGATCAGGTTGACGGCTTTTTCGTTCTTGATCAGGCCGCTCAGGACCAGGCGGGTCAGGAAGCTCTTGCCCGTGCCGGTCTTGCCGAAGATGCCGTTGCTCCGCTCCGCGAACCGGGCCAGGTCCAGGCAGACCGGCGTCTCCATGTCCAGGGGCGTGCCGATGTTGAAGTAGCGGTCCCCCATCGACTCGCTCCCGAACACGCGGGCCACATCGCCCTCTTCAGCCTCGCTGACCTTCGAGAAGTGGGAGGGGATGGTCTTAACCGGGCGCGTCTCGTCGTTGGCCAGGGACTGCCCCTTTTCGAGCATGAGCATGGGCCGGAGGGAGACGGAGATGTAGGTGCTGGTGCCGTTCAGGACCTCGTGGAGCAGGGCGTTGTCGTCCTGGGGCGGGTGGATCAGGACATCCGGGTTGGTGGCGTCGAGGCGGAGGTCGGTGATCATGGAGAAGAACTCGTTCTTGGCCCCCTCGATCACCACGAACTTGCCGGCCTTGACGTCCTCCACGCTCTGCGAGGGGTCGAGCTTCATCTCCAGGCCCTCGATGAGGGACCCCCTTGTGATGACGCCGAGGGGAACACGCGTTTTCACTGGGCGATCCTCCGGATGATGGAACTCAGGCGGTCGTAGTCGTCCCGGATGAGTCGCGACAGGTCTTTGCCGATGGACACCAGGTAGGTCGTGTCCCTGCTGTGGGCCATCCAGGCGCTCCGGACCGAGGCGATCAGCAGGTCATCGGTAGGGAGGCGGGAGGCGTTGACGATGGCGCGGAGATAGTCGCTCGTGTCCGTGAACATCCGGACCTCGTCGGCGTCGCAAGGGTGTACAAAGCTGTGGATGTGCGGGGGCTGGGGGGGCAGGAAGGGGTGCGCGCCGGTGGTGTCGATGTAGCCCGTGATGAGGGCCCGGAACTCGGTCTTGAGCAGCTCGAAGATCTGGGGCTGTTCGAGGCGCAGTTCCTCCTCGGTCTTGCCGTAGGCCGTGGGCCGGCGGTTGGGCTCGATGGAGTGCGTGGAGACGCTGAACACGAGGCCGATGATCGTGGACCGGCCCGCCACCTTCACGAACGACCCGAAGGGGGGGGAGCTGTTCAGTTCCAGGCACTCGGCCAGAAAATCGCCGGTGCTGCTCTCGATCACCTCCCCGATGTAGTCTTTGTCCATGTCAGTCTCCTTTCCTATACTGTCGCCGCGAGCTTCTTCAGGCTCTTGAGGGAGATCTCGGCCCGGATGTCGTTCTGGACGAAGGTGTCCCTCAGGAACTTGTAGAAGAGGTCCCGGTCCGCGCCGCGCACGATGGCCTTCTCGTGGGCCTCGGACAGGACGATCGGATAGCCCTTTCCCTTCTCGGCCTGGTCCACGATGCAGGCGTGCGTCAGGTCGAGTAGCTCCGGGTCGTCCACCACCCACTGCGGGACCTCCACGCGGGCGATCTCGGCGCCGGTGTGGAGGTAGAAGAAGCATATCCGGTGGGGGCCGTAGTCGTTCAGGATCTTGGACTGGCTGCGGAAGACGCCGCTGCGCTCACCGGGTTTGAGCAGTCGCGCGAACAGGAGGTCGTCCGTGACGCCCTCGATGGGACCGCACGGGAGGGCCGGGGGGAGCCCCTGGCCGATCTCCAGCAGGGGTTCCCGCGCATCGACCTTCCAGGGACAGCGGTCGCAGTTCGTGGGCTCTTCGGGGCAGAGACCCACGCGGAGGGCGTTGATCACGTCGGCGCTGCCGGGGCTGCTGATGTAGCCGGCCACGGGGACGCGGGCCTGGCGCATCCGCTCGAAGGCGTCCAGGTAGGTTTTGAGCGTGGCCGCGCGGAGGTCGGGGGGGCGGCCTTCGAGGGACCAGAGGATGAGCGTGCCGTCGGACAGGCCCACGACGGAGCGGCCCTCCTCCCTGGCCTGGAGGGAGAGGTCCGCCAGGAAGGTGAACTCCATGGCCCCTCTCCGGATGCCCACGGACTCCCGCGTGACCATGCTGCGCCGGCCCTCCCACTCCTCATAGAGGTCCTCCTCCCGGTAGTAGAGGAAGGGACGGCTGCTCAGCGTGGGGCGCTCGCCGGTCCCGTAGTGGATGACGACGTAGCCGACGTTCAGCAGGTAGCAGGAGGAGATCTCGTGCCGGTCGGGGAAGATCTGCGACCCGTCCGCCGCGATCACGGTGAGATGCTTCGGGCGCTCCGGGGCCGGGCAGGCGGCGTCCGGCGGGCCTGACAGGCGGGCGACCAGCCAGGAGGTCCGGCTCACGTCCACGCCGTGGGAGAGCGCCTTCCAGTCTTCGGACCAGCGCCGGGCCTCCCGGACGCTCAGGTCGATGCGCTCGAAGAAATCGTTCTGGACGCGCTTCTGGTCGGCGGCCATCCGGTCGATCTGCCGCTTCACTGCGCCGAGGTCGAGCATAGGACACCTCAGAATCGAGTGACGAGTGACAAGTGATGAGTGATGAATGATAAGCGGCGAGTGCAGCTACACAATCGACTCGTAGTAGTACTGCCGCCCGCCGCCGGGGACGCTGCCGTCCCGGACGCGGCAGACCAGGCCCAGGCGCTGGAGGGCATTCAGGCGGTTGCAGACGATGTTCAGGTTCTTGTCCAGGGCGCCGGCCAGGTCGGAGGAGGTGACCTGTTTCATCTGGATGAGGACGTCGAGGGTCTCGCGCATGGGGCGCTTCAGGTCTCCCACCACGGTGACCTGATGGTCCTCCTTGAGCAGGGCCGTCAGGCCCCGGAGCCTGAGCACGGCCTCGATGGTCTCCCGGACCGATGGGTTAGCGTTCTGGATGAACACGAAGCGGGTCCCCAGCTCTCCGCTGCCGATGCGCATCAGCAGCCGGGCCAGGAATTCGTCCGCACAGGAGATGTCGATGAATTCGACCTGTCCGAAGTCGAGGGGGATGACGGTCTCGAACTCGACGGAACGGAGGTGATCCATGACCTGGTTCAGGATCTCTTCCCCCTTAGCGCGGCCGGTGAGGATGCCGTTGGGGGCCGTCAGTGCGAAGGGCGAGGACTTGTGTAGCATGTCGTTTTATCTGGGAGAACGCGGGAGATGAAAAGGGAAACGAAGAATGGAATGGCTTAATTGAATTCCGTTAAACTTCTGAATATTAGGAAAACTTATCTCCCAGGTCAAGTGTTTTCTATGAGTTGCGAATATTTTTAGATATACTTATGGGCAGTATGAGGGCTATTTCTCGTAGTGCCGCCGCCACCGCCAGTTGTCGGTCCCGGAGATCAGTCGCCGCTGTTCATCGGGCAGGGCCTGGGCGAATTCCGGGCTGGTCTCGTGTCCGGTCCATTCCCGCATCATAGGGGGGGTATAGCCGTAGGGCAGGATGATCCGCTCCGTGTCACTCTGGATGGCCGTGCTGCTGTGGATGAGGGCCTCGGCGAACAGGAGGACCGACCCGGCCTTCGCTTCGATCTGGCGGACCAGGGCGTCGTCCGACAGGGCCGCCTCCACCATCTCCTTCTGCAGCCAGGGGGTCCGGTGGCTGCCCGGAATCATGGTCGTGCCCCCGTCGTCCGGCCCCACGTCCGTCAGGTAGGCCAGGGTCTTGACGAACAGGCAGTGGAACCGGTTCTGCTCGATGTAGGTCCCCCACCCGTGTTTCGTGCCCGAGTGGAACCCCAGGACGTTGTACCGCCGCCAACGCAGGGCCTCCGGGTCCGCCTCCGGGTCCCGCCGGCTGAGGATGGCCACGGACTCCTCCAGACGCACGCCTCCCCCCACCACATCCTCCACGAGCGGCACGAGCTTCGGGTGAACGGCGTATTCGAAGAGCGCGGGGTCGTATTCGATGATGTTCTCAAACACCGCGAAGTGGCTCTTCGGGCGCTTGACGGTGACGCGCTTCGCGGCCAGGTCCGGGTCCGCGTTCATCCGGAGGACGGCGGCCTTCATGCGCGCGACCTCGTCCGAGGTCAGGACTTCCTCCA
>SICM01000161.1 GCA_009694805.1 Candidatus Latescibacterota bacterium | reverse complement strand
CGGTCGGTATCCTGCCGGTGTCTTCGTGACCGATGAGCAAATGGCCCGGATCAAACTGAAGCCTCATCTGTTTCGCGAGGACTGGAACTACACGATTCACCCTAATACTTGAAAATGGAATTAGTCAGTTACTCCGTCATAGGCCCTAATCGAAGAAGCCCTCGTCCCCCTCCGGCAGATACGGCCTGGCCGCCGCCGCGTGGATCTCGACGCCCAGAACCGTACATTGGAGAGCGGCGCGCCTGTCATCCTCGCTCGGACGGAATGCCCACCTTCACGGGGATCACTGTCAGAACCCGCTGAAGGTCCGACGGCCGGATCTCTACCTGAAACCCCCGCCTGCCCCCGTTGATGAAGAAGCGTTCCAGGTCCAGTACCGTCTCCTCCACGTAGACCGGCAGCGCCGTCCGCGTGCCGAACGGACTGACACTCCCCGGAACATAGCCCGTGAGCTTCTCCACGTCGTCCCGGCTCGCCGGAGACACGCGCTTCGCCCCGAGGACCCGCGCCAGCGCCTTCGTGGACACCTCGCAATCGCCGTGCATCAGGACGAGCAGGACCCGCCTCGGTTCCCCCTCCTGCCTGGCCTCCATCACAAGCGTCTTGACCACGTCATGCTCCGGCACGTTCAGCGACGCCGCCGCGTGCCGGGTTCCTCCCCGGTCCAGATACTCGTACAGGTGGGGGCGAAAGTCCACGCCCGCCGCGCGAAGCATCCTCACGGCCGGCGTCACGGGGATCTCCGGCTCTTTCTGAGTCATAACCTTACTCGGAATCCAGCGCCCGCCCCAGCCTGTCCACCACATCCGGGTGAGCCTCTGCGACGTTCGTGTCCTCGTGGGGATCGCGTTCCAGGTCGAACAGAAGGGGGGCGTCCTCCGCGCCCACGACCAGCTTCCAGCGACCGTCGAACGCCATCCGCCACCCGTCCAGCCCGCTGAGCACGTGAGAGCGATGCGCATCCGTTCGGCCTTCCAGCAGCGGACGGAGCGTCAGGGCATCCATTTCGGGAAGAGGGCCGGCGTGGGCGCAGTCCAGAAACGTGGCGGCCAGGTCGTGCAGGCTCACCAGGGCGTCCGTCACAAGCCCGCGTTGAACGCCCGGCCCGGACGCAATCAGCGGCACGCCCACCGAAGGATGATGCCACGTGTTCTTCCCCCACCGGCCGTGGTCCCCCAGCATCTCCCCGTGATCGCTCGCGTACACGATGAGCGTGTCGTCCATCTCCCCGCGTTCGCGCACCAGATCGATGAACCTCCCTGCCTGACGGTCGATGTTCTCGATCATGGCCGCGTAGTTCTGCCGCCTCCGGCGCACGCCCTCCCGGTCAGAATGGTCGTTATGATGAGGAACCGGCAGGTCCACGCCAGCCCATCGCGCCCGCATGGCCTCCGTCACATCCATGGGGTCGTGAGGACCGGTAAAATTCACGACCAGATGCCAGGGCCGGCCCTTCGGGAAACCCCGGAGGAAGGTCAGACCGTTCTCAGCCACCCAGTTGTCACAGTAGGCGTCGTCGGGCAGACAGGTCGTGTAGGCGCTGAGCCGGGAATTCAGGAACTCCGGCGCATGCTCCTGGATGTAGGATTCGGCCAGGCCCCGGTCCGCCAGGAACGCGAGATATGGCCCTTTCGGCCGATGGCCGTTCCGCTGGTAGCTGTCGCTGCCGTCGAATTTGCCCTCGTTGTCGATGCCTTCCGTGAACCCCCACTCCCGGATCAGGCGGGAGCCGTCCAGGTTCCAATCGAGCGTGGCCTTGTGCAGGTCGAACTTTCCCACGCCCGCCACCCGGTAGCCCGCCTCCCGGAGGGCCCGGTAGTACGTCGGCTGGTCAAGCGGATAGTCCTGATGGTTGCCCACAACGCCGCAGCGGTCGTACCGCCTGCCGGAGGCCAACGACGCGCGGGACGGGGCGCAGAGCGGGGAGGTGCAGAAAGCCCGCGTGAAACGCACGCCCTCAGCCGCGAGGCGGTCCAGGTGGGGCGTCCTCAGAGGCAGACCCGGATGAAACCCGAGCCAGTCCGGACGATGCTGGTCCGGCAGCAGGAACAGGATGTTGGGGCGTCGCACAGAGGTCCCTTTCTGTTCGTCAGGCCTCAGGGGGACTGGCGCAGGTCCATCCCGTTGATTCTGAAGCCCCCTCCGCTGCAGTCTGTGCAGTCGATAGAGATATCCGCTAAGGAAGCGTCAGGCGGAACCGTGACCGTTCCCCGGTGAGAGGTCCACGCAGAACCCCCTCCACGAAACGCGAACCGCTCAACCTTCCCGACCTCGGAGAACGTGAACGTCACCTCTGCGGAACCGCCGCCTCTGGTCTGGACCGTAAAGACGTTGACGCCCTTCTCCAGGCCGCCCAGCCCCGCCACCCGGCAGACAGGTCCGATCTTTTCGACCGCAAGGGACAGGCCGTCGCCCCGGTCGAGCCGGGCCGAAATTTCGTACCCGTCCGGAATGCTGTCTCCATCCCGGTCCACGTCCAGCCTGGGGAAGACGTTGACGCCCGGGTCCTGCTTCGTATGATACAGAATCCGCGCCCACTCCGCCTGGGTCCGGACCGGAATCCCCGTCTCCCTGCACCAGGACAGAAGGCCATCGATCCGTCTCAGGTACCCGTCCCACCCGTCCGGCATGACGCGCTCGGAGAAGTGGCTGTGCCCGAACAGGACGAAGTGCCGGGCGACCCCGTCCGCGATCCGCTTCTGGTTCCAGGCCAGGTCCTTACCCTCGTCGTCGAAGTTCCCCCACTGCATGCCGAAGGCCTTGTCGCCCTGAGGATCGACCTCGTTATAGCACTTCAACGCCCGGTTCGGATAGGTCGCCGCAGAGAGATATCCGTACAGATCTCCATAACACTCCCGGACCTCCTCCCGGTGGAAGTCGGAGCACCCCCCGGAGCCGGGCTGGATCCAGGTGACCGGACGCCGGAGGCCCAGCTCGTCGGCCAGCCTCCGAAACGCCTCCGCCATCCGCCTGCGCCCCTCCAGCGCGATGTCCACGTCAGACTTGCTCAGCTTGTGGTAGAACGCGTCCCGGCGCTCGCCCAGGTCCACGTTGTCCTCGTTCCAGAAGCTGCGCAGCTTCAACGCGGTCCGGTCCCCCTCTCCGACCTGATCGAACATGTAGACCCTGTCCAGGTCCGGCAGGTACACGGCCGTGAACCGGTTCCGGTTGGGATCGCTCAGATCCCCGGGCGTCCGGCTGGTCATCTGATTCCCCGAAATATCCCCCCGACCTCCGGCCAGCGACTTCGGGTCGATCTTCGGGTAGGTCAGGTAGATCATTTTCTCATCCACGTGGTCCACCCCCGGCCTCGCGCGCCAGGGGTCCGGGTCATCCCCCTGCGGCAGGGGGAACTTGTCCACGCTGTGGATGGGCGTGTGGTCCATGATCTCGTGGCCCTTCGCCTCCAGATCCTTGACCAGCCTGATGTATTCCTCGTTGCCGACCATCCGTCCGAAATTCAGCGCCGCGCAGAATTTGAGGCCGTGCCGGTTGAAGACCTCCGCAAACGCGGTCCATTTCGGAATCGGCTGGTTGTCGTCCACCCGGAAACAGACCCCGCCCCGTTTGTCCGTGATCATGTCTGGCGAAGAAGTCATGGGGTACTCTATACCTCGCGAAAATAGCAGGGCCGCGAAACCCTCTCTGGAATCCTAAAGAGATTCCCGCCAAACCACCTGTCTGGCGGGAATTCTCTTTTTGAAGACCCTTGAGAAAAAGCATCGTCCAATGCCCCGGCTGATCCCATGGTCAGGTATTTTTTCTGATCGGGGGAGAAAGAACCCTTCTACCGCTCTGTTTCTGTTTCCGTCTCGCATCTTTTAGAATGAGATCAATGTCGAAATTCATAGATTCAGCTAAAGACGCCTTGATTCTCCTCGTCTCCTGTATGACCTCATCCACAGTTTCTGTTTCCTTTCGTGGAAATTCCGCTCAATGTCCTCTTCGCCACCCAATTGTGGATAAAATGTACCCGCATCAACGAGGCTTGTCAACATGGTTTTTCCGACGGAGGACGACGGAGCGGAACCGCTCAGAGCACCCCCAGAGAGGCCATCCTTTCTTGAAGGCGTTCGGCAATGCGGGCGTGCCCCAGGTCGCTCGGATGCACCCCGTCCGGGGAAAACCCGTCCGAATCCTGTGACCCGAGCAACTCCAGGCCCTCCACGAGAAATACACCTCGGTCCCCATCACCGATGCGGTCCGCCACCGCCCCTCGCACGACCTCCCGCGTATGCCGGGAGATCGCGACATACTCCGCGTCGTACCATTCGCGCGTGGCGAACACCGGCGTGACGCAGACCAGGGGGATGTCCCTGTGGGAGGACCGGATGCGCTCCAGCATAGCCGTGTAGGCCTCACGCGTCTGAAACCCGTAGGATTTACCCAGGTCGAGGATGAAACAGGACGCCTCCACCGCACAGACCTGTTCGACGACCTCCGGCTCCGCCTTGCCCGCGCCCCTTCTGCTGGGGCGCAGCCTGTTCCGACAGTCCCGGAGCCTACTTCTTCCCCTCCTCCTGCTTCACCATCTCCCGCAGCTCCCGGAAAAGCCACACGAAATCCGCCATCTGGTAGTTCGCATTCAGGCCGCTGGGGTTAGGGAGCACCCAGATCATCGCGTCGTCTATCGTCTCGGCCTGTCGCCCCAGAGTCGCTCTGGGACGCCCGAACCCCGTCCGGTAGGCCCCCATGCCCAGTACGGTCAGGCACTTCGGGCGATACCGCCGTATCTTCGCCTCCAGCCCTTTCCGCCCCTCCACATACTCCTCCCCGGCCAGTTCATCCGCCGCCGCCGTCGCCCGCGCGACCAGGTTGGTGATCCCGTACCCGCCCTTCAGCAGCTCCCGCTCCTCGAACGGCGACAGCAGCCGGTCCGTGAACCCCGCCCCGTGCAGCGTCGGCCAGAACCGGTTCCCCGGTCGGGCGAAGTGATGCCCCACCGCCGCCGTGTAGAGCCCCGGATTGATCCCGCAGAACAGGACGCGCAGGCCGGGCGCGATCACGTCCGGCACGGTCTTCCCTGCCGCCGCGAGCAGCTCCTCCCGGGACGGCCTGTAAGGTCGATTCATCTTACCTCTGTGCTCCCCCATCAGTCTATCTCCGCCAGTTCGCCCCACGACCGCTCTCGGATGACCTCCCGCACGTCATCCTCCCAGTCTATCAACGCCGCGCTTACCGCATCCGCCGCCATCTTCAATACCTTATGCGGGTAGGGGAGTTGCCCCACCTTGACCAGTTCATGTTTCAACACATCGGGGCTAATCCGCACTCGTCGCGTGTAAACGGGCTTGCCCTTCAGCCCTTCCACAGCCGCATCTGCCAGCCGGATCGCCTGTTCCCGCAAGGTCCTTTCATCCATATCCTCAGCCCCATCCCACGAGTCGTCCAATTCGTCATAGATCGCGTTTGCAAACACGTATCGGAACCAGTTCTCCCACGTCCTTTCAGCCCTGGTCTTCCAGAACTGCGACTCGGGTATCTCGCTCTCATCCTCCTCATCATCCTCCTCGACCTCCTGTGCCTGCATACTGTTAGAGAGGCCCTCAAAGATGCGACGCCAGATCATCCACGTGGCGAGGGCCGCGACCATCCCCACCGCGGTGCCCTCAAACAGGGAGAAGGGAAGGATGCGTGTCAGCGCCCACCCAATGCCGAGGAAAATGCCGACGACGAGCGCAAAGCTGATGAGAATCAGGACGATAAATACTACAGCTGAAAAAATGGTGCGCATAATACCCTCACCGCGAAAACTTAAAACACCCGATCATCTCCTCTGCCACCCGCACCTCACTTTTGCCTGCCGTAAGATAACACCTGATCAAAAAAAACACAAGGGCCGACCTTTCGGCCGGCCCTTTCAGCGCGGGGATCAATCCCCGCGCTACGATTACGAAGTCCGCTGAAGCGGACTCACGCCTTTTCAACTCAGTTTTTTCCCGAACTCACCCGCGAACGCAAAGAAGTCCCCGAACCCGATATCCCCGTCCCCGTCCAGGTCGAACTTGACGTTCGCCCCTGTGGCCTTCAGCCCGAACGCCGAGGCAAACGCGAAGAAGTCGTTGAATCCGACCTCCCCGTCCCCGTCGAAGTCCGCCGTCGGTGTCTTGGAACCGCCGCTACTGAGCACCACCGACGCGCCGGGCGCCAACGTGTTGAAGACCCCGGAGACCCGGATCGCCAGCGACTTGAGCGTGATCTCCGTATCCCCCGAATAGTCGCTCAATGTCTGGAACGTCAAAACCGCCACCGCCCCCTTCGTCGCCGTGGTCGTCCCTCCCAGGATTGACGCCCCGTAGTCAACCGAGTCCCCTTTAGCCCGAGCGGGCAGGTCGATGGCGCTGCCGAACGACGTCCCGTCCTTCTTCCATCCCACCACCTCAACCTTCTTCAGGTCAAACTTCAGGATCACCCGGAATCCGGCTGCGTTGGCGAACTCCTGGTTCAGAAGGACTTGCACGTCCACCTTCTGGCCGGGCTTCACGCCCCCCAGCGTCCGAGCGTTTTGATCTCCCGCCGACGTGTTCAGGTCGAGGACGGCGGACCCATCCCCGGACTTGGGGGTCAGTGGGCCGGAGGGCGCGGCCTTGATCGTGAGTGTGCCGTTCTTCACTGTCGCAGGAAGGGTACTGGCGTTCTCGTCCCTCAGGGTCGCCTGGAGCCCAAGGTCATATGTGCCCGCCGACGCCCCGGCCTTCACGTCAAATATAATCGTCACCAGAGCGCCGCTCCCCGACGTAATTCCCGTCGTCCCTGCCAGCGACGCCCGCACCTGACCCGGTGCGAAGTTCAGGTTGGAAGTCACGGTGATGCCGGCGTCCGTCACCAGCCTTGCCCCCTCAATCTTTTTTGGTGTCAGGACATTCGCGTTGAAACTCAGCGTCAGAGTTCCTCCCGCGATCCCCTTTGCGTCGTCTACTGCAACGGGTACTATCAGGCCAGTCTGCCCCGGTTCTGCGCTCGCGTCTGAAACCGAGATGATACGCCCACCGCCACCGGTACCTCCTGTAGCACCGGTGCCACCGACAGCCTTGATCGTTAGCGTACCTTTCCTGATCGTGACCGGAATGGTATTTGCATTTTCATCCCGCAACGTGGCCTGAAGCCCCAGATCGTAGGTGCCAGGCGCCGCTCCCGCCTTCACATCAAACGTCACATTCACCAGTTCCCCGCCCCCGGAGGCAATCCCTGTCGTCCCCGCCAAAGACGCCCGCACCTGACCCGGCCCGAAATTCAGGTTTGACGTTACAGTGATGCCTGCCCCCTTCAACAATGTTGAAGCATCTATCTTCTTGGGGGCCAAAACATTGGCGTCGAAACTCAACGTCAGGGTTCCTCCGGCGACCCCCTTGGCGTCGTCTGTCTGGATGGACACCACTATCCCGGCCTGCCCCGGCTCGGCGCTCACGTCCAGGACCGAGACTGTCACCGCCCGTGAGACGCCCGGCCACAGGAGAATACCTGCGGTGAGAAGGGCAACAAAAACATCTCTTCGTCGCATCGTTATCATCCTCAATCCTTGCCCGAAACCAACGCAGGGGCGACCGGACGGCCGCCCCTGCGGACCAATGCAACGCCTACTTCACCAGAACCATCCTCTGAGCCTGTGCAAACGCCCCGGTTTCTAGTCGGCCGATATAGACTCCCGATGCAACTCCCCGGCCCATATCATCCTTTCCATCCCATACCACCGCGTACGGCCCGGCGGCCTGCCAGCCCGACACCAGATGGCGCACCACCTGACCCGACAGGTTGTATACCGTCAGTCGGACCTCCCCGGCTTCCGAAAGCGAGTAGCGGAGCGTTGTGGCAGGATTGAAGGGATTGGGATAGGCGGCGTTCAGGAACGTAGATTGAGGGCGGTCCAGCACGCTCTCCACAGTCCCCAAAGACCAACCGTCAATACCAAAGACTTGTCCGGTCATACGCAGGATGGGAGACAGGCCCTCTCCCCCATCCCCTCTCCCGTTATACGGGAGAGGGGTGCCAAGCGGTAGCGAGGCGGGGTGAGGGCTACGAGCCTGGGTGAGGGCTATCCACACCACCACCGATCCCGTTGCATCAGTGCGGGCGAGAGATACGCGAACTTCTCCGGGGCGACCTGGGTTCGTCACAACCAGGACCTCCTCCGGCCCTTTCACGCCCGTCAATCCATAGGCCGATGCGTCATAGGTCAGCATCAGGGTTCCTCCAGAAACTCCCGACTCCAGAATAAGAGGAACCTCAAGAGATGAGCCGGGAGAGCCTGTCACTCTCATCTCACCCAGCCTGACAGATGCACGATCCGTTGCGCCCGGCCTCCCTGTCACGGACTTGGCCGATCCCTCTCGTGGAAACTTGCTGATCAGGCCCGCATCTTTCCGAAGGATCAAGATGGCGTCCCCGGCATCCGTGACCCCATCCCCATTCACGTCTCCAAGGTCCTTCTGTGAGGCGTTCAGCGTGATCAACCCTGCGTCGTGCCGGAGCACCAGGATCGCATCGCCTGAATCACAAACCTTGTCCCCGTTCACATCTCCCAGGATACCCACGCTGACCGTCACCGCCCCGGCGACGGTCGTGGACGAAAGGGTATTGGCGCTCTCGTCCCTCAAGGTCGCCTGGAGCGTCAGGGGATAGGCCCCCGCCGCCGCATTCGACTTGATGTCGAAGCTGACATTCACCAGCGCCCCACTCCCCGACGCAATCCCCGTCGTCCCTGCCAGCGACGCCCGCACCTGACCCGGCGCAAAGTTCAGATTGGACGTCACGGTGATGCCGGCATCCGTCACCAATTTTGACCCCTCAATTTTCTTTGGGGTCAGGACATTGGCATCATAGCTCAACGTCAGACTCCCCCCCGCAATTCCCTTCGCGTTGTCCACCGAGATCGGAACCACCACAGTCCCGCCGGGGCTGCCCGTAACCTTTCCTGCGGAGACCGTCCCGCTTGAGGGCTGCGTACCTGTGCCGGTTCCATTAACGATTAATTTTATCGTCCCGGCGTCCGAATCGTTGCTGAGGATCGCCAACGTGGCATACTTCGTCCCCGACGAGGTCGGCCTGAACGTCACCGCCACGTTCTGGCTCGCGCCCGCCGCCACGCTCAAACTCGTCGGACTGACCGTGAACTGCCCGTCACTGGAGGTGATGTTGCTCACCGTCAGCGTGGAACTCCCCCTGTTCTGGACGGTCATCGTCCGTGAAGCCGACGCCCCCACAGAGGCGGAGCCGATGCGCCGGAACGAAGCCCAGTTAGGAGCCCATTCAGTTGACGTCTCGCTGGTGAGACTTTTTTGTCCCGTCCCATCCGAATTCATCACATAAATATCCCCGTCCCCTTCACGATCCGATACAAACGCGATCTTGCCGCCATCTGGCGACCAACTCGGGAATAGGTCGTGTGCTGGATCGGTAGTGAGGCTTTTTTGTCCCGTCCCATCCGAATTCATCACGTAAATATCCATGTCCCCTTCACGATCCGATACAAACGCGATCTTGCCGCCATCTGGCGACCAACTCGGAATCCAATCAATTGCTGGGTTATTGGTGAGACGTATTTGCCCCGTCCCATCCGAATTCATCACATAAATTTCCATGTTGCCATTTCGACTCGACGTAAACGTAATCTTACTACCGTCTGGCGACCAACTCGGAATGGCATCACTCGCTGAGTTATTGGTGAGACGGGTTTGACCACTCCCGTCTGAATTTATGACATAGATTTCTTCGTTCCCATCACGCTCCGATACAAACGCGATCTTGCCACCATCCGGCGACCAACTCGGATAGTCACCCGCTGAGTTGTTGGTGAGACGGGTCTGACCGGTCCCATCCGAATTCACCACATAAATCTCGTCGTTACCACTTCGAGTTGAGTTAAACACAATCTTCCCGACGATCTGAAGGTCCGGACCGCTTACCTGAAGGCCCAGACCGATAGACGTCGTCTTTGCAGCCTGAGAAACGCTCTTTTTCACTTCGGACTTGCCTCGGGTAGCAATTTTTGACGCCCTTTTCACCCGGCGGAGTTCATTCATGAGTTGATCATCGTTTTCTACCAAGGGCTTGCTCTGCAAAGCAGGCTTTGATACCCTTTCTAACTGGTAGCTTTCATCCTCGAGCAGGCTGTCCTGATGAGCATATGACACCTGGATAAAGCCATTCATGAAAAACAAGAAAACAACAGAGCATACCAGGCGTACTCCCGCAGTACCAATCTGTGCGAACCTCTGTGACATGACCCTACCCTCCCCAATTGAAGAATTGCTTTCCGAAGATCATAAGCTGAGTCAACAACACCAACCCCACACCCTGAATGCTCTACGGAACACAATCCAGCGCCGAACCATCCGCCATGCGGTAAATGTGAAAGTCGCTGTCCAGGGTGAACACGCTGCGTAAGCCGAGAAGTTCGACCGCGGCAACAAGCGAAGCGTCCGCAAGGTCCATCGGCCTATCCCGGTACTTGTCCATCAGGGCGGCCATCCGATCCATCTCACCTCCGGTCAGATCGTGCAAGACCAGCCGCCCTGCTGTCCACCATCGCCACAGTTCCGCCTGCGCTGGATAACCGCCAGCCTGGAACAGGAGGTACATCGCCTCGGTGAAACAAGGCCAGGTAGTCACAAGAGGTTCGGCGGACAAATGTTTCGTCGCAGCAACGCATCTCGTATGGTTCGGGTCATTCTTATTGACGAGAGCGACCAGAGGACCGGTATCGGTGAGGGTCACAAGCGCCCTCGCCGCTGTTTCTCAGCCAGACCTTCGGCAAAACGCTGACCGCAGTTTTCCGACAGCGCTTCCGTTGTACCACTCACGGCGCCCATGTAGCCGGAAAGGAAGTCAAAGAGCGTTTCGCTCCCAGCCGGCTTGTCTGTCGCTGCTGAGACAAACTGTTTGCGCAGGCAATCGACGGCAAGCAGTTCCAGAGTGGTTCCTTGTCTTCGGGCCTCTTCCGCAAGCGGCTTCTCAAGGTCAGGGGGAAGGATGATCGTTGTCATAAAAACCCCGGATGATGCCTCGATAAGGTCAGGCTGTTAAGGTATTTGTCCGCCAGCGCCTATCGTCTGATATAGCAACCTCAAGCCATAGCAAAATCAAGAGAATTATTGAGACTGTAGCAACAGAATGGAGCCCAAGTCTTGGCTCATCGGCATAATAGCCGGATTCCCGTGGTTGTTACGGAAAGACGCCGAATAGAGTCTATTACATCCGTGCCGAAGCCCATACCAAGGCCAGATTAGCCCATGAAATCGCTCC
>SICM01000160.1 GCA_009694805.1 Candidatus Latescibacterota bacterium | reverse complement strand
CTAACTGTCCCGCCCAGCAGCGATGCCAAACCAGTCGCAGTCGTTTGCCCAAACGAACTGATGAGGTAATCGCTATACAGGTCAAGAAGGTCTTTGTTGGTCATACCCCAAATTTAATCAATTCTCCCCGCGCTGCGTAAGGTGAGATGAGATACGTTTACTTCTGAAGGGGAGAACGATCTGATGAGCAAGCTGGCCATCCACGGAGGCCCCAGGGCCAAACCGACGCCCTATCACCGCCCGAACCGCTACGGCAAGGAGGAGCTATCGCAGTTGAAGGCGGTGATCGAGTCCGGGAACCTGATGGGGCCCGGCGGCAAGGTGGCGGAGTTCGAGGGGCTGATGAAGAAGGTGTTCGGGGTGAAGCACGTGGTGATGGTCACCTCCGGCACGGCGGCGCTGCACACGGCCCTGGCGGCGCTGGGGGTGTCGGAGGGGGACGAGGTGATCACCACGCCGATGACCGACATCGGCACGGTGGCGGCGATCCTGGCGCTGCACGCGATCCCGATCTTCGCGGACATCGACCTGGAGACGCGGCTGATCTCTCCGCAGGGCGCGCGGGAACGGATCACGGGCCGGACGAAGGCCCTCATCACGGTCCACATGGCCGGGATGCCGTGCGATATGGGCGCTTTTTTGAAGATCAGCGAGGAGACCGGGGTCAGGCTCTTAGAGGACTGCGCCCAGGCGCACGGGGGAAAATATCGGGGGCGGTTCCTGGGCACGATCGGGCACGCGGCGGGCTTCAGCATGAACGAGTCGAAGCAGATGAGCACCGGGGACGGGGGGTTCGTGTTCACGAACGACGACGAGACGGGGCGGATCGCGGGGCTGTTCCGGGACAAGACCTACCTCCGGGACGGGTCCATCGGGCGCGGGAGCCAGCCCATCCCGTTTTTCGCGGTGAACTACCGGCCCACGTGCCTCCAGGCGGCGGTGGCCATCGCGCAACTGGGGAAGTTAGACGGGGTCGTGGCCCGGCGGGACGAGATCGTGAAGCGGTATTACAGGGAGCTGTCCGGCCTCAGGCATCTGACGCTTCCGAAGATCGTGGAGGGCGGCCAGCCGTCCTGGTGGCCGCTGGCCGCGGCCTACACGGGGGAGACGCCGACGCGGGACGAGCTGGCGGCGGCCCTGCAGGCGGAGGGGGTCCCGGTCAACACGGGCATGTCGGCGGTGAGCAACACTCTGAGGACAGAATTGATCTCCAGAAAAAAGTACTATCCCCTGACCGATGCGGTGCCGGGCTTCTGGCGGGACACGGTCTATGACCCGGACTCCTGCCCGAACGTGGACCGGCTCCAGCAGACGGTCATGCGCCTGCCGGTGGATCAGCGGTACACGGATGAGGACATCGACCAGACGATTTCGGCAGTGCAAAAGGTGTGGGCGCACTATTTCGGGTAGGCGGGGGACGTGCATACAGGAACAAAAAAGGCCGTCGGAGTCACCTCCAACGGCCTTTTCACGTTCTGGCTCCGGCGATAAACAGACATCACCCTCTTTCGCCTGGAGGGCGCGGTTCATTCCAGACCAGGCCCGGTCCGTCCAGTAACAGGAATACGTGGTTCAGGATATCCCGTCCCAGAATCCCCCACTCCTGACCGATCAACAAGAACCGCCCTCTGAAAGTTCGATTCAAGAAGATCAACTCAAGCTGAACAACAGGCGCGAGGCTCACAGTTCCATCAAAGCCCATCAACTCATAACGCGTATCAGGTTCAACGGCTATCCCCAATTGGTCTATGAGGGCCTGTGGAATCAGCGTGACATCCGCGCCGGTATCCAACAACATTGGAACATCCGTCAAGAGGGCGCGATTCTCTGGATTTCTCAGCGCCACGCTTGCCAGCGGCGCAGGCGGATCAAACAGGATGGCGTCATAGGCCGGCATCGGGGCGCGCCTCAACAATTTCCTTCTTGAAATCCACTGCTTGCTCCCTGTGTACCAGGCGAGGGGTAAATACGTGAGCGACGGTCTTGCTTTCAAAATCAGGGACTACTACATAGACTCTGGTTTTGTCGGGCAAGCGAACATCGGCGTTCAAACGTATTTGACCGTTTTCCACGATTCCTTCAAAGGCCGCAACTTTCATCGTGTACCTCGCTTCTGTCCAAAAAGCTGGAATTCTAATACACATAGTTTAACCATACATAACGTGAAACGCGCAGGATGTCAAGGTAAAAAGAAGATGGAGCCGAATGGCGAAGTTCAACCTTTTTCATCTTGAGAAAGGGCTTGACTCATATCGGACATGTTCATACCCTTAGGCCAATTTAACGCCCCTGAAATGATCCAGGGAGAACACGTATGGCCGGGCTTTGAGGGGGCCAGGTGGATGTATACGGACTTGCGTGCGATCGCATGAGAGGTATAGAATGTCCGGCGTTGTCCACGTCATCGTCTTCTCCAATTTCGAAGGGTTCTCCAAAGACCCTGCCCCCATCATCCGCTGGTTTGACGCGTGCTCGAAGGCCCATCCCTCCGTTAAGTGGACGCACATGTACAATCCCTGGTATCTGCTGGTGAAGCGGCCAGAGGTGGTGCGCGCTGAGGCAGGGTTCAGTCCCTACCTGCTGGATGTTCAGGCGAACGGCGCTGCGGAGATCGGCCTTCACATCCACATGTTTTACGATCTCATTCAACAGATGGGCATCGACGAGAGGGCCTGTCCCTTTGTCAACGACGAAACGCCCTCCTGCGACCATCCGCGACCGGTCTCCGAAGATCCTCAGGGACGAAACGGGGGGTACGATGTGCTGATGACCGGGTATTCCCCGGAGGAACGTGCCACGATTCTGGACGCCAGCGTCGACGCCTTCCTGAGCCGGGGGTTCCGCCGCCCCACCGCCTTCTGCGCAGGGTACTCCGCGGCGGACCCCGCGCTCCAGGCGCTGCTGGCTCGGAGGGGCTTCACCACGAGTTTCTCGGCTCAGGCAGTCGGTCGGAAGGACTACGGGAGGTGCTGGTATCGCATGCTCAAATGGTACGGTCACATCACCCCCCTGACCCTCCCGTACAGGGTGTCTCAGAATTCCATCCTTCCCCCTCCGCACAAAGGTGACAAGTACCTCGATCTGGTCGAGGCGCCTCTCAACCTGGGCGTCGACGGGAATGATCTATACTACGGGGATGCCGTGGTGTCGCGGGAGGACATGTTCGACTGCCACCACACCTGGGCGGGGGAGAACGGAAAAGAGACGGCTGTGGCGATCGGGGTCCACGCCGATGTGGTGGGGCGCGAAGGCTGGCCCGATGGGAAAGTCGCTCAGATTGTGGACCGGTTTTTGACGCACGTGGCGCTCCGGGCCGAGGAAGGGGGCGGAGGGATCAGGTACGGGACCGCGTCGGGGGTCGCGAAACGCTTCTGGGAGAACAAGACCTCCGGCAGCGTCTCGGGCGCGCATTCGACGATGAGTAGCGACCGGGCCCAGGATCTCGCGTCATAAGGTCGATACGATCCCAGACCCAGATAAGAAGGCCGGTCGGGATATCCCCGACCGGCCTTCTTTTTTGCCCGCCCGGCGGTTCCGGGTCAGGAGACGAGATCTTCCGTCTCTGCCAGTTTCCAGGTCTCCCCGCCGTCCGAGGAGGTCATCAACGCCCGACGGTTGCCCGGATGGTCGGCCCGGTAGAACCAGTAGGTGGTCCAGTGGTCGTAGGACAGGAACAGCCAGCCCCTCCGGTCGATGGTGAGCCGGTGGTAGAAGATGTTGTATTCGGAGAAGGGGGGCGCGACCAGGGACCGGGCTTCCCCCCAGGGCTGGCCTGACGGTTTGCGCTGGTGGGCGAGTGTGGGGTAGTTGCCTGCTGGAAAGAGTTCGGTCCCCTCCCACCAGAGCCGGAAGGCCAGGTGCAGGGTGTCGTCGGGGCCGCAGACCAGCCCGATGTAGGTTTGCCGAAGCCCCTCTCCCGTCACCTCCGCCGGGGTCCAGCCTCCGTGCGCGTCGTTCGATTTGAGGGAACGGGCGTAAGGGAAGGGCCTGCTGTGCGTGCCTCCCAGGGCGTGGAGGACCCCCCGGCTGTCCACGGTGACGCTGGGGGTGTTGTGGACGTCGTTGGCCGGGGGGCCGTAGCCGATCAGCACCGGGTCGCCCAACTTGCCCGTGGTCCGGTCATAGGTGACTGCGTAGGTGGGTACGCCGGGGGCGTTCGCGCTGACCTCGGTGGCCTCCCCCCAGACCACGTGTACTCGATCTCCCCAGGAGACGACCATGGAGGGGATGCCGGAATGGGCCGACAGGCCGATGCACTGGTCCGAGATGCGGATCGGGTTCCCCAGCGTCAGGCGGCCGTTTTTCTTTTCGGGCAGGAACAGTTCCAGCGTATTGATCCGACGCCAGATGAGCTTCGGGTCCGCCTTGGTCTCGGTGCAGCGCAGGATGGGCGGCGGGCCGGCGGGGACATTGTGTCCGGAGAACTGCTCGATGTCGTAGGACCGGCGGCCGTCTCCCTCCAACGAACAGGCCGAGAAGGTCCGCCCCCCATCGGCGGAGTGGAGCAGGGCGGCCTGCCGGTTTGCGGAGGCGATCAGGTAGAGGTCGTTGTCCCGGTCGAAGGCGATCTTGGTGGACGAGGCCCCGAACTTCGCCCCTTCGAATGACCGGACCGTTGAACTCAGGTCAGACACGGCCCACCCCCCGTCCCGCCACGTCTCCACGCCCCTCGGCGTCCGGATGAACGGACGGTTTTCGAGGTCGAAATAGTACTGGCCGTCCACGGGATAGTCCGGCAGGTAGCCGAACTGCTCGTTCTCGTGCCGGTAGGGTTTGAGGATCAGGGGCAGGGAGAGCTTTTGCGTGGCCGGCGCGACACCCGGCCTCACGGTCAGCGTCGAATAGGTGGTGAACTCGGGATGCGAGGCCGGGGTCGCCCGCAGGTGACAGGCCCGTCCTTCGGCGGGGACTGTGTAATGGGCCGTGATGGTGACGGCCTCCTTCGGGCCGACCTCCACCCGTTCGGCGGACAACCGGACTGACCACGCCCCGTCCGGGAACTCCAGGCTCAGGTGGATTGTCTCCGCCCGACTGGTATTGTTGTGGACGCGGAAGGCGATCTCCCCCTCCTCGCCAGGTTTTCCGTACAGGGTCCGGTTGTAGGGCGTCAGGAGCCAGCGATAGTCGCGCAAAGGAAAGAAAGATTCCACCCGCGGCGACCAGAGGGCGTAGAGGTCCGGCGCCCAGGAGGCGTGATGCGCGGAGGAGTCCCCCTCTCTCTGACGGGTCACTCCGTCGATCTGGAGGGTCGCCTGCTGCGCGGGCAGGTGCAGACGCCAGGGAATTGCGTCCCGGTGGACCTTCGCCGGGAAGGTGTGGGAGGCCCTGCCGTCCGCCACGCGCAGGGTATGAACGAGGGCATCCTTCGCATCGTAGACCGTCAGGGCATCCACCCCGGCGGGCAGGTCCGAGATCTCCATCCCGAACGCCTCCGGGTGCGGCAGGAAACAGACGTCCCCCGGCCGGTCCGGGTTCAGCAGCACGATGGGCTCCTGATGCGCCGCGTCCTTGTGCCCGCGCGAGGTTTCGATGAGGTACAACGGACAGTTGGTCCGGAACCCCCAGATGATCTCTTCCCCGTAGCGGTCGTTGGAGACCGTGATGTTCAGGGCATAGACCCCTTTCCGCGTCACCTCCGTTGAAAGCCGCGCCCGTTGCGCCGGTCCGACGCCGCTTCCGACGGGATGGCCGTCGTCGAGGAGGGTCACTTCCTGAATGACCTGCCGGTCCGGCCCGGCCAGGATGGCGCGCAGGTCCGTGCGGCGGCCCCGGAGGCGCCGATCCCGCTTCTCGATCTCGACGACCAGCTCTCCCGGCGAGGCCAGAAAGTACACGCCCCCGCACCCCCCCAGGCCCAGTTCGATCTCACTCTCGGCGTTCATGACACGGACTCCTTTTTCCTGTCTCCAGCGATTGCAGGGACGGTCTGCGTCCTGAAAAACCACGACCCGGGCAGAGATATAGCGTGCAAAACCGGCCGTGTCAAACAAAAAATTCTTTCCGTTGGATTTTTGCGGCGACCTTGTTAAATTTGAAGGGTGTCATAACGACGGAAGTCGTTGCTGCGATTCTATGATGGGCTGAAAATTAGTTTTGCGGCGGAGGGATCGCCTCACGGATTTCAGGAGGTCCTATGCAGGCTCTGGAAAGTAACGTCTCCACCTGTCCCGAAAGGCTGGGCGAATCCCACCTCACGCAGTTCCGAGAGGAGGGCTACCTGGTCTTTGAAAACGTGCTCGCCCTCGGCGAGGTGGCGGCTGCGAGGGCCGCGCTGACCGAGCTGATCGGCGGTCTGTTAAAGTCCGCCCGGCAGGGGGAGGCGAAGGTCGTTCAGGCGGACCCGAAGAAGGCCACCCACAACTATGCCGGGGCGCACATCCGGAAGGCCAACAGTCCGTTCTTCATCCTGTTTGAGCCGGATGCCCTGGATCCGCTGTCGCTCGACCCGGCCGAGGCCGAACTGAAGCTCCGCAAGCTACAGGACTACCACCAGGAGCACCCGGTGTTTCAGGCCATGATTGGACATCCGAGGATCAAAGGCGTTGTGGAGACCCTGCTGGGCAACGAGGCGATCATGTTCAGCGATACGGCCCTGTCCAAGCCGCCCTTCATCGGGACGGAGAAGCCCTGGCACCAGGACAACGCCTATTTCGTCTACGTGCCCATGGCCTCCATCGTCACGGTCTGGATCGCCCTCGACGACGCCACGGTCGAGAACGGATGCATGCACGTCATCCCGCGCGGGCATCGGATGGGCGCGCTCAAGCATGTGCATAAAGTTGATTGCCAGATCGTCCAGGATCGGCTGGATGTGAGCCGGGCCGTGCCCGTGGAACTGCGGGCCGGCGGGGCCATGTTTTTCTCCGGCCTGCTCCCCCACCAGTCGCCGCCCAACCGGAGCCCCCTGCGGCGGCGGGCCCTCCAGTTCTGGTACCGGGGGGCGGACACGCGGGCGCTGACGCGGGAGGAGTACAGCCGCGTGTTCGTGGAGGCGGACGGGACGCCCGCCTCGTGTGCGGTGGCGGAGCGCGTCGCCATCTGACGTGAAAGAGATCAGGGCTGCGCAGATGTAGAAATCATCATCTGAAGTCTTCGGGAAGCGTGGCCCTATTCCCATCCTGCCGTGCGAGCGATCAGGGGCCAGTCCACCGCCTTCTCCACCTCATCCGCCAGCCGGTCGAATTCCGCCTGTTGCAACGCCCCGGCATCCCTTCCCTCCCCTTTCCAGTTCAGATGGCGCAGCCAGCGGCGCCGGAAGCCATCGTTGGAAAAGATATCGTGCAGATAGGTCCCCCAGACGCGGTCCTCGCTGTCACGGGCGCCTCCCACTTCCCGGGCCGGCTGGCCGCTCCGCTCGATGATGTCCCCCAGCGGGAGGGCGCCGGCCAGCAATCGGGTCTCCCCGGCGTGGATCTCATAGCCGGACAGGACCTCTCCGTCGAACATCCGGAACCGGACCTTGTGGGTCTGCTTGCGGGCGCAGAAAGCGGTCTCGACCGGCAGCAATCCCAGGCCGTCGGCCTGACTTCCAGAGGCGCTCTCCACCCCCAGGGGATCGCACAGCCGCTCGCCCAACATCTGATATCCCCCGCAGATCCCGATCACTTCCGCCCCCTCTGACCGCGCATGCAGGATCGCCCGGTCCAGGCCTCGCGCTCGCATCCAGTT
Source organism: Candidatus Latescibacterota bacterium (assembly GCA_009694805.1). Classification (GTDB taxonomy): domain Bacteria; phylum Latescibacterota; class UBA2968; order SICM01; family SICM01; genus SICM01. Next base: position 3,608 of record SICM01000160.1, on the reverse strand, counting down.
CAGATCAGACAGGGTCGCCTTTGTGCCGGGCAGGATCACTGCGCAGGGCCGACCCATCTCCTCGGGCCGCTGAACGTAGCGCACCCGGACGCCCGGCTCGGCCGACAGGGGATCGAAATCATCAAAATTGGAGATATGGGGAAGGTGGATGATGGCCAGGTCGATGCCGTCGGAAGGGGGGCCAGAGGTGGCGCCCGACTCAGCCCTCCCCGTCGGTCGGTCGAGGGCCACGGCGTCCTCCTCGGCGATGCGCAGGTCGTGTATAAAGGGAATCACGCCCAGGGTGGGGACGCCAAACGCCTTTTCCTGAAGCATCCGAAGGCCGTCCCCCAGCAGGGACGGATCGCCCCGGAACTTGTTGATCAGGAACCCCCGGATCTGCTGTCGCTCTTCCGGCTCCAGAAGCAGCATGGTGCCCGCCAGGGCCGCGAACACGCCGCCCCGGTCGATGTCGCCCACCAGCAGGGCCGGGGCGCTGGCGTGACGGGCCATGGACAGGTTGACGATGTCCCCGGCCTTCAGGTTGATCTCGGCCGGGCTTCCCGCTCCTTCCAGCACGATCACATCGAACCGGCCGGCCAGCCGGTCATAGGCAGCCCGCACCTCGTCCCAGAGCAGCCGTTTGATGTCCATCCAGTTGTGGATGTCCATATATCCGTAGACTTTCCCGTTGAGCACGATCTGGCTCCGGCCCCTCTCCGGCTTCAGGAGCACAGGGTTCATGTCCGTGTGGGGCGTCACACGGGCCGCCTCGGCCTGGACGATCTGGGCGCGACCCATCTCGCCCCCTTCGGGGGTGACGCCGGCGTTGTTGCTCATGTTCTGAGCCTTGAAGGGCGCCACCCGGTAGCCCTTGCGGGCCAAGATCCGGCAGAAGGCCGTGGCCAGAAGGCTCTTGCCGGCGCTGGAGTGGGTGCCCAGGAGCATGAGGGAGCGAGCCATATACAGAACCTTTTTAGATAGATTCTTAGCGCATAAAAAATCCCCACCTCGGCAACGCCGATGCTGGGGTTAGAAAAAGATCCAGATCACCCCTGAGCGCAGGGTGCCCTGTCGGCCTCGTCCAGGAGAGTATCTCCCACGATACGGCCCAATATAAACCTGCTCTCCAGGTCTGTCAAGGCGATTCTTGTTTTATCGCCCCTGCGGACGAAAGGTGATCTTCACCCCGCCCCGGTCCACTGGCGCACCTCCTGGACCAGATCGTGGATCCGCTTGAGGTCTTTCCGGCGGCACTTCTCCAGCTTCACCTTGAGCTGCCGGATGGAGGTCAGCATCGCCTGAATGACCTCCTCCCCGTCCTGCCCCTCCCCCTTCACCGCCTCCCGGATCTGGGCGATCTCCCCTTCGACCCGCGCGGCGTAGTTCTTGACGGTCTCCCTGAAGAGCGACCTGAGCTGGCTGAGTTCTTCTTCTATCCTTTTCTGGACATCCCGTTTGCCCCGCCCTGTTGCGGCGCGTCGAACGCGCAGGGCAGGCCTCGGTGTGGAGGGCGTTCTGCCCGATGCCCGCCGGACAGGTGCGTTCATGCGGCGCTCCTTCCCAGGATGGACTCCACGTGGACCTGCAGGTCACTCGCAATGGCCCGGATGGATCGGTTGCCGTTGATGATGTCGAATCCGTAGGTCTTCTGCATGCGCCTGAACTCGGCCTGCATGAGTTCCTGATACTTCAGGAAGCTCTGGAACATGTCGCGCGACAGCCCCAGGTCCATGCCAGATTCCCAGTAGTCCAGTGTGGCGTGCTTCTGAAAGTTGCGATCGATGAGCTGACGCGGGCTCACCTGGAGGTAGAAGACGATGTCGGGCACGATGGCGATCCCGTAGAGAGACTCCAGCCAGGCGGGGTCCCCTCCCCGCACCATGTCGCGGGCGATGAGGGTGTAGATGTAGCGGTCGGCCAGGACCACGAACCCGGCCTTGAGCGCGGGGATGATCCGGTTCTCGAGCTGATCCGCGAAGTCCGTGGCGTAGAACAGCGTCAGCGTCCTGCGCGTCAGGACGTTGCCCTGCTTGGCCTCGCTGAGTTCCCTGCTCACCAGGGTGGAGCGGTTCAAACCCACGTTGGCCGTGGCATAGCCCTTGCGCTCCAGCCAGGCCGTCAAGAGGTCGGCCTGCGTGGAGCGTCCCGACCCGTCTGCCCCCTCCAGGACGATGAGCTTGCCCATCAGGCCCTTCGAGACCACGTGGGGCAGCGGCAGCCCCTTCCCGTAAAATCGCTTCATCCTCCCTATCTCCTCGTATGCCACCGGAAACCGGGCAGGTCCACCCGCTCCCCGATGATGGCGCGCACCTGCTCCTGCTGGATCTCGCTGGCCTGCGTGGCGTCCACGGCCACGAAACCGAACTCCTGCACCATCTTGAGATAGACATCGTTGATCCGTCCCTGGAACAGCCGGAAGCTCTCGTAGGGGTCCTGGGACAGGCCCAGGTCCATCCCGGCCTCGAAGTATTTGAGGGAAGGCCGGCTGCCCAGGATGCGGCCGAGCGCGATGTTGAGGGGGACCTTGAAGAAGAAGGTGATATCTGGTTTGACAGCAAAGCTGTAGAGGTTGTAGACCCACTCCCGGTTGCACCCCCGGACGATGTCCCGCGCAAAGGCCGTGTAGATGTAACGGTCGGCCAGGACGATGTAGCCTGCTTCCAGGAGCGGGAGGATCTGATGCTCGTAGCGGTCTCCGAAGTCCGTGCAGTGGATGAGCGAGAAGGTGGTGGGGGGCAGGAGTTGCTGCTTTTTACCGCGCCGGGTGGCGTTCTTCACGATGCCGGAGGAGTTCCATTCCGTGAAGAAGACCTTCAGGTTCTGGAGTTCCAGCCAGCGTTTGACCAGGTAGATCTGCGTGGATTTGCCCGACCCGTCCAGCCCCTCCACCGCGATGAGTCTGCCGGGATAGGGATGGCTTCCCTGAGGATGTGTCATAGATGCCTGAGGACTCGCAGAAAGGGCCTCGGAGCGAATTTTCGTACGGACTCTAAATACGTATCTTTCATTGGTCAGGACCGTTCCCCAGGGCGTCGGATACGACGAACAGGGGCGCGCCAGACCGCTCACCCAGACCTCGGAACCCGTGATCCCGCCCGCCTCGTAGCGCAGTCTGGTGACCGAACCGGAGGGGTTTCCCGTGATCGTGTATTCGTTGTTCAGGAACAGCCAGCCCCGCGTGGCGCTGTTCCCCTCTGGAATCCAGACCAGGCCGTCGAAGATTCCCGGCGGCGTCCCCCCATTGTCCAGCTTGTTCCCATACGTCGAAAAGATCACCCGACTCGTCCCGCCCAGAAGATTCTCCAGGCCGTGTGTCTCCGGCTGGAGCGAGGAGACGACCGTGGCCGGGACGAAGTTCAGGGCCATGCTCTGGGGCAGCGTGTATTTGTGGAGCACGGTCCCCTTGGTGGTCTTTCTGAGCACCCCGTCCGCGTTGGGGGATTCGATGCCGAAATCATTGTCATCCACAAGGGCGATGGTAACCGTACAGTTGGGTTGAGTAGGATTTTTGCTGTTTGACTGCATTTGTGGATGACTTGGGCCGATTATTGAAAAAGAGGATCAAGCAGTCAACATCTGCGATTTGTTTGAAACAGGAGTTTGAGATGTCTCCCGGCCTTCCCCCA
>SICM01000159.1 GCA_009694805.1 Candidatus Latescibacterota bacterium | reverse complement strand
ATATAAATAGCAGTTTTGGATTATCGCAGGAACCGCCTCTTAGAGAGCCGTATTCGTTGGTGAAGCTGACGCCTATATTTCAGGCCCGAAAGCTTTCTGCCGAGGTTTTCGGGGGGCATAAGTTGGGAATGGTAAGTGAACAGTGTCCTAATAATCTTTGCCTTTCCCGACACCTGATACCTGATACCTGATACCTGTCTTTGCCTTTTTCTGTCCCCTGTTCCTACGCCTTCGCCGATTCGGTCTCAAACTCTTCGTAGCCCTTCTCTTCAAGCGTCAGCGCCAGCTCTTTCCCGCCCGACCGGACGATGCGTCCTTTGACGAGGACGTGGACATAATCCGGAACGATATAGTTGAGCAGCCGCTGGTAGTGGGTCACCGCGATCACCGCGTTGTCCGGCGTGTGGAGTTTGTTCACCCCCTCCGCCACGATCTTCAGCGCGTCGATGTCCAGCCCCGAATCGGTCTCGTCCAGGATGGCCAGCTTCGGCGCCAGGACCGCCATCTGAAAGACCTCGTTCCGTTTCTTCTCACCGCCGGAGAAGCCCTCGTTCACCGGACGCCTCAGAAAGCCCTCGTCCATCTCCACCAGCTTCATCTTCTCCCTGGCCAGGGACAGGAAGTCCATGGCGTCCAGTTCTTCCAGGCCGCGATGCTTCCGGACCTCGTTCAGCCCGGCCCGCAGGAAATAGGCGCTGTTGACCCCCGGGATCTCCACGGGATACTGGAAGGCCATGAAGATGCCCTCGCGGGCGCGCTCCTCCGGGGCCATGTCCAGCAGATCCTTCCCTTCATAGATCATCTCGCCAGCCGTCACCTCGTAGGCCCCGTGCCCGGCCAGGACCTGGGCCAGGGTGCTCTTGCCCGACCCGTTCGGCCCCATGATCGCGTGAATCTCCCCGGCATTCACCTTGAGGTTGATCCCGCGCAGGATCTCCTTACCCTCGACCTTTGCGTGCAGGTTCTTGATTTCAAGCATTATTTCCCCACTCAATTTTTTCTACCGGTCGCCATACTCCCGGCTCGGATTCTGTTTTCAATTTGCATTTTACAATTTGCATTTTGCATTCCCTGCCTTCTGCCTTCATCTGCGTCCATCTGCGGATCACGCCTTCCGCCTTACCCCACGCTCCCCTCTAGGCTGATGCCCAGCAGCTTCTGGGCCTCCACGGCGAACTCCATCGGCAGGTTCTGGAGGACCTGCCTGCAGAAGCCATTGACGATCATCGAGACCGCGTCTTCCTTCGAGATTCCCCGCTGGTTGCAGTAGAAGATCTGATCCTCCCCGATCTTGGAGGTCGAGGCCTCGTGCTCCACCTGGGAGGAGGTGTTCCGCACCTCGATGTAGGGGAACGTATGAGCCCCGCATTCGTTGCCGATCAGGAGCGAGTCGCACTGCGTGTAGTTTCGGGCGTCGGTGGCCCCCTTCAGGACCGTGACCGCGCCCCGGTAGGTGTTCTGTCCGTGGCCCGCCGAGATCCCCTTCGAGACGACGTTGCTCCGGGTGTTCTTTCCGATGTGGATCATCTTGGTCCCCGTGTCCGCCTGCTGGCGGTTGGCCGTGACGGCCACCGAGTAAAATTCCCCGACCGAGTTGTCCCCCTGCAGGAGGACGCTGGGGTACTTCCAGGTGATCGCCGACCCGGTCTCCACCTGCGTCCAGGAGATCTTGGAGTTCTTCCCCCGGCACGCCCCGCGCTTGGTCACGAAGTTGTAGATTCCCCCCTTCCCATCCTTGTCGCCGGGATACCAGTTCTGGACGGTCGAGTACTTGATCTGCGCGTCCTCCAGAGCGATCAGCTCCACCACCGCCGCGTGCAACTGGTTCTCGTCCCGCATCGGAGCCGTGCATCCCTCCAGATAGCTGACGTAGGCGCCCTCATCGGCGATGATGAGCGTCCGCTCGAACTGGCCCGTATTGGCCGCGTTGATGCGGAAATAGGTGGACAGCTCCATCGGGCAGCGGACGCCGGGCGGGATGTAGACGAAGGAACCGTCGCTGAACACCGCGGAGTTGAGGGCCGCGTCGAAGTTGTCGTTGTAGGGGACCACGGTGCCGAGGTACTTCCGGACCAGTTCGGGATGATTGTGCACCGCCTCCGAGAAGGAACAGAAGACAATGCCCAGTTCGGCCAGCTTCCCCTTGAAGGTGGTGGCCACCGAGACGCTGTCGAACACCGCATCCACCGCCACCCCGGCGAGCAACTCCTGCTCCTTCAGGGGGATGCCCAACTTTTTGTAGGTCTCCAGGAGCTTCGGGTCCACCTCCGCCAGGCTCTTCGGGCCCTCCCCTTTTTTCTTCGGCGCGGAGTAGTAGATGATGCTCTGGTAATCGATCGGGGGGTAGTCCACCTTCGCCCACCGCTCGCTCGGCCTCCGGTGCGCCGGGTCTTCCATCTTCAGCCAGCTCCGGTAGGCCTTCAGACGCCACTCCAGCAGGAAATCGGGCTCGTCCTTCTTGGCCGAGATCGCGCGAACGACGTCCTCGCTCAGGCCGGGAGGAAACGATTCGGACTCGATCTCCGTCACAAACCCGTATTTGTATTCCTGGTTTGCGAGTTCTTCGAGGGTGGGGGCTTCGGTGCTCATGGCAATTCTCCTGATCTGAAGTTCGTCGAAGGTCAAAAGGAATCTTTGAAGACCTGCAGCTTTCGCAAAACGCGATACTCCTAATATAACTAACCCTAACGTAAACGTCAATGTTTTTTTGGAATTTTAAATCATAAAAAGATAATAATATCTTTTTATTTAAAATAATTATTCCGTCTCCTCTTGTCAAGGAAAACATAGTATCTCACAACAGGTTAGGTTACAAAAAATCCCCAGATCGACGGAAAAGATCGCCCTTCCCAACCGGCCCGGCTTCCTTTATGCCTCGGATCACCCGTCGACCAGAATCGTCTCCTCCCGGTCCGGCCCCACCGAAATCAACGAGATGGGGGTCTTGGCCAGCGCGCTGATCCGGTCGAGATACCGTCTGGCGTTGTCAGGGAGGTCCTGGAGCCTCCGGATACGCGTCGTGGGGGCCTTCCAGCCTTCGAGCGTCTCGTAGATCGGCTCGCACTGCTCCAGGATGCGCACGTCGCTCGGGAAGTGCTGGAGCACCTTGCCCTGGTATCGGTAGGCCGTACAGATCTGAAGATGGTCCAGCGTGTCGAGCACGTCCAACCGCGTGACGGCCAGGCTGCTCAGTCCGTTCACACGCGCCGAAAACCGGACCACGAGCGCGTCAAACCACCCGCACCGGCGGGAGCGCCCGGTTGTGGCCCCAAACTCCTGGGCGATCTTCCGGATGCGCTCTCCCAGATCATCGGTCAACTCCGTGGGAAAGGGCCCGTAGCCCACCCGCGTCGTGTAGGCCTTGGCCACCCCGATCACCTCGTCGATCTTCGTGGGTCCCACCCCTGTGCCCGTGCATGCCCCGCCCGCCGTGGTGTTGGAGGAGGTCACGTAGGGATAGGTCCCGTGGTCCACATCCAGCAGCGTCCCCTGCGCCCCCTCGAACAGCACCGACTTCCCGGCGTCAATGGCGTCATTGAGGTACACGGAGGCGTCTTTGACGAACGGGTCGATCTGCTTGTCAAAGGCCAGATACTCCTCGATGATCTTCTCCTCGTCCATCTTGTCGTGATCGTACAGCTTCGTCAGAAGTTGGTTCTTCTCCCGGATGTTCTGCAGGAGTTTCTCCCGCAGGATCTCCCGGTCCAGCAGGTCCACGATCCGGATGCCCGTCGTCCGGTTGATCTTGTCCCGGTAGCACGGCCCGATCCCCCGTCCCGTCGTGCCGATGCGCCCGCCCCCCTCGGCGTCCTCCGAACGGACGGCCTCCTCCACTCGGTCCAGGAGCTTGTGGTAGGGCATGACCAGGTGGGCGTTCTGGCTGATGAACAGCCGGCCCTCAAAGGAGATGCCCCGCGACTTCAGTTCCTCCATCTCCGAGAGGAGGGCCGCAGGGTCGATCACGGTCCCGTTGCCGATGACGCAGACCTTGTCGGGGTGGACGATGCCCGCCGGCACGAGGTGGAACACGAACTTCTCCCCGTTCACGACCACGGTGTGGCCGGCGTTGGCCCCGCCTCCGAACCGGACGACGATGTCGGCCTCTTTGGCCAGGTAGTCCACGACCTTGGCCTTCGCCTCATCTCCCCACTGCGCCCCTATAACGATGCGCACCGCCATGAAGATCACCCCTTTCAAGATCAAACCGGGCTTATGAACACAAAATTCGGCAGGGCGCATAGCTGCTCGCCCTGCCGTTGCCTAATGTAAATCATCTCCCCGTCCAAACGCAAGTTAATTTTTTCTGTCCTGCCTCCCGTGTCTATCCCTGTTTCATCTCCGTCAAAACCCGCTCCGCCGTCGAAACCCCTGCGCCCAGCGCCGACGCCCAGCCCATCTCCCTCAGGACCATCTCAAACGCGGAAAGGGTGGCGATGACATCCAGGTCGTCCATATACCCCAGGTTGGACAGGCGGATGAGCCTCCCGGCCAGGCGGTCCAGCCCCTCCCCGACCACAATGCCGTACCGGGACTTCATCCTCCCGGCCAGGTCCCTGGCGTCCAGGCTGTCCGGAAGCAGCACCCCGGTCAGGGCATTGGAGGGGCACTCCGGGAAGACCTCCAGCCCGATGGCCCCCGTCGCCGCCCGGAACGCCTCGGCGTGCCGCGCGTGCCGCCGCCAGACCTCCTCGATCCCCTCCTCGTGGATCATGGCCAGGGCCTCCCTCAACCCCATCAGCAGCGTGGTGGCCGGCGTGGCCGGCGTGCTCCCCCCTTTTTCCAGGGCGGCCTTCGTCATCCGGAAACTCCAGTAGTGTTTCGGGAGGTCCGACCGCTCCGTGGCCTCCCACGCCCTCCGTCCCAGCGTCACGACGCCGATGCCGGGCGGCGTCATCAGCCCCTTCTGCGACGCCGTGATCACACAGTCCACCCCCCACGCCTCCGGCGGGAGGGGATGCGCCCCGGTGCTCGACACCGCGTCCACGACCAGCAGGGCCTCCGAGCCCCGCATCGCCCGCCCGATCCCCTCGATGTCGTGCAGCCCGCCCGTGGACGTCTCGCTCTGCGTGGCGAACACGGCCCGGATCGTCGGATCGGCCCTCAGCCGCCCGGCCACCTGCCCCGGGTCCACGGAGGCCCCCCACGGCAGGTCCAGCCCCGCCACCTCCACACCGAACGCCGCGCACACATCCCCCCACCGCTCCCCGAACTTCCCGGCGCGGATCACCAGCGCCCGGTCCCCCCGGCGCATCAGATTGACCACCGCGGCCTCCATCACACCCGTTCCCGATGCGGCGAACAGCAGGATGTCCCCCTCCGTCGGAAACACACGTCGAAGCCCCTCGTTGACCTCCTTCACAAGCGCGGCGATCTCCGCCCCCCGGTGGTACACGATGGGCCGCGCCATGGCCTGTTGCACGCGCTCCGGGATGGGCGTGGGGCCGGGGGTGAGCAGACGGGATTTGATCATTGAGAAAGACTCCTTTGCAACAAGCGTTAACCGCAGAGCACGCGGAGATCGCGGAGAAGAGCGAAAAAAACACATCTCCGTTTCTCCCCTTCTATTCTTTCTCTGCGTCCTCTGCGCCCTCTGTGGTAAATTTCTGTTTTGTTTCAATGGCCTCGACTACCGCATCATGAAACGTCGGCCGGACCTCCTTGATCTTCAGGTTCTCCCGGGTGGGATGGACGCGGTTCGTCAGGAGCACGGCCCCGATGCCCCGCTCCGGGTCGATCCAGATCGTCGTCCCCGTGAACCCCGTATGGCCGTAGGACCGGAGGGAGAACCGGCGCCCGGCGGAGGACCCGGACTCGGAGCGGGTGTCCCAGCCCAGGGCCCGGCTGCTGCCGGGGACCCCCTCTGCCCGCCGCGTGAACAGGTCCACCGTCTCCGCCGCGATCAGCCGCCGGCCCTCGTGCAGGCCCCGGTTCAACATCATGCGTCCGAAGACGCCCAGGTCGCGGGCCGTGCCGAACAGCCCGGCGTGCGGGGCCACGCCCCCCATCGCCGCCGTGTTCTCGTCGTGGACCTCTCCGTGGATCAGCCCCTCCCTCCAGATCGCCCGGACCTCCGTGGGCGGGATGCGCGCCAGCAGGGACGCCGGGGGCCGGTACATCGTGTCCCGCATGCCGAGCGGGTCCAGCGCCTCCCGTCGGGCCACGACGTCGATCTCCAGGTTCCAGAGGCGTTCCAGGATCTCGCCCAGCAGGAGGATCCCGAGGTCGCTGTACACCGCCTGCGTCCCCGGCATCGCCTCCGGCTCGATCCGGCAGATCGCCCGGAGGATCTCCTCCTTCGAACGGCAGGTCTCGTAGAGCGCTCCCCACGCCCGCAGGCCGCTGCTGTGCGTCAACAGGTGGCGCACCATCACCCGCTCCCGCCCGCCCCCCGCGAACTCCGGGAGGTAGCGTGTCACCGGCGCGTCCAGGTCCAGCAGCCCCCGGTCGTACGCGATCATCGCCAGCGTCGTCGAGACCACCACCTTTGTCAGCGAGGCCAGGTCATACATCGCGTCAGGCGTCACAACGGGCGCATCCGGCGCATAGGTCTGCCGCCCCAGGGCCCGCTCGGCCAGGACCCGCTCCCGGTCCGTCACGAGATAGACCGCGCCGGGGAACGCCCCATCGGCGATCGCTTCCAGCAGAACGGTATCGACTTTACTCCAGGTCATAGGTCAGCGATTTCAATACAGAAATCCCCGCCAAATGGGTCATCCGGCGGGAATTTTCTGTGGATAGAAGGAACTTGCAACACGGACTGTCAGTTTTTCTTCTGTTTCTGGTCAGAGAGCATCTGCGCCTGAGTCAAAATCTCGGTCAGACGCATCGCCCCGAAGTTCTGCTGTCGCCAGCGCTGGTAATCGAAGGGCTGGCGACTAATCAGAGCCAAAAAACGCAGGGCCTGCACCGGACCAAGAGAGTCTTCCAGCACCGTTAGCCCCATAGTACACAACACGTCATCCGTAAGTGGCTCAGTCATCGGAGAACTCCTTCATATACGCCACGGGATTTTGCACCCGCACTTTCAACCGCACACGCCGCGCTTTCCGTATCACTTGGTCGTCACAGGTCAAAATGCGATCACTGACTGCCGCTTCGGCACAGGCCAGATGAGCCGCATCCAGCGCCTTAAATCCGGCCGCCGTCAACTCGTGCGCCCGCGCAGACACCTGAGGAGTGACGGCGACGTTGTCCACCGCCCGTTGTGCCCAACGTGCGATCTCCGTACGCCGGTCTGCCAGCGGATGTTGAGCATTCTCAAAATCTAGAATGGCAGACCAGACAAGTTGGTCCACACCATCGACAACGCGTTGAAGGACGGTGAAGACAGCGGCAGTTTCGCGTGCAATGCGCGTCTGACTTTGGTCATCAAACGGGCGGTTGAAGCAGTTCAGGTCCAGGTATAAAAGCATAGTCTTTCACAATGTACTTTCACATATCGCCCATGTCAATGCGATTTTCCCGGCGGCACAAGTTGCTCAAAGCCCCAGCCCCGCCGTTGCAAAGCTGATCTTGAACTTCAGGTCGCCTGTGACCGTGACCGTCGTCCGATCCCCATTCTCGGCCAGGGCCACCTTCGCCTTTCCGTTCGGCATCAGGAAGTGACACAGGGTCATGCCGAACACCTTCCCCGTGCTGATGTGGCGAAGCGTCGTGTCCGGCGCCCGCGCAGGGTTGGTGGGCATCCCCATGCCCGGCTTGACGCGGGCGGGCGCCGACGCCGCAAACGAGACGTGCAGGCGTCCCTTCTTTCCCCGCACCATCGCGTCGGCCTTCCCGAAGGTCACCTTATAGAAGGTATGGAGTCGGGACTCCACCAGCCCGGCGTGCGGCAACTCCACCCGGTCGATCACCAGGACCCCCTTGCGCCTGACCATGAGGATCGCCCTTCCGCAGAACCGCGCCACAGGCCCGTCCCGCATGGTCCCCATCGCCTCCGTGACGTCCAGCCGGAACCCGTCGTAACCGGCGCCGCTCAGGAGCGTCGTCCGGGCCGTCACCTTGTCCGTGATGCCTACGCCATTGATGAAGACCGCATTCTTGGACGCGGCGGAGGTCTCGTAGAGTTCGTAGCGCCGGGAGCTGAAGGTCGTGTCCAGGTAGTCGTCCACCGGGATGTTATCGATCAGCGGCTCGTCCCCCACCAGGCAGAAGTAGCTCAGCAGGTCCCGGTGGACGTGCGGGGCGTCCGTGGTCCCGCCACGCACCGAGACGTAGAGGGAAGGGGTCGGCCAGCGGTCGGCCAGGTACCCCCACTCCAGCCCGTCCTGCAGGGAGACCCGCTTCCAGCCCGGCGCCTTCGCCCTGAGCTTCCGTCTCGGATGGAGCAGAAGAAGCTCCGCATCATCGGGCCAGGTCTCGGACATCCCCCCCTTTGCCCTCGCCTCCAGCCGACGGTCCAGCTCGGCCAGGATGTCATCCCGCCCGAACCGCTCCGCGGCCGCGATGTGGAACGGAAGCGGGGAGAAGTGGTTCACATCCCCGAAGTTGCACGGCGTCCCGTTCGGGGAGAACACGAGCGGGAACAGCAGCGTGGCCTGCGTGCCGGGCCACAGGAGCAGGGGGTGCCTCCGCCCCGTCGCCCGCTCGTGGCTCAGGAGATACATGAACCCGTAGCGCATGCCGTAGTTCCAGTACCCGATCCCCTCCGGCCAGGCCCCGTCCCCCTGGAGGAACTCGAAGAACGGCGCGACCCCCTCCTCCACGAGTGAGACCACCCGCTCCGACTCCGCACACAGGTCCCCCATCGCCAGCGCGAGCATGCCCGCCCCCCGTTGCAGACCGTGTTCCAGTTCGTGTCGGGCTTCCGGTAGTACCCCTGCTTCTTCTCCCCGCCATTCACGTGGAGGTAGGGGCCCAGGGAGCGTCGACTCGCCGTCTCCACGAACAGCTCCACCTCCGCGTCCGTCAGGTCCTCCCGAAGCCCGTCGAAGGCCAGGGCCAGCGTGGCCGAGTTCTCCCCGTAGGACAGGTCGAAGATGGCCTCGGGCCGGGCATCGTTCTGCCGCCAGGTGATCCAGGACCAGTACTCCCATTCCGAAACCCGGCGGATGTCCGCCACGATCGCATCTCGATAGCGCCGGTCCCCGGTCCGCCGGAACTCGGCCAGCAGGGTGACGACCCGCGTCTGCATCCGCCGCGCGCGGATGAGGTGGTAGTTGTGGCCGGTCTCGTCCACCACGATGGTCGGGTCGGCCAGGAACTGTTTCGCCAGCGCGGTGACCCGCCTGGCCGCAGCGTCCAGGATCGGAATGTCTGAGGGTTGCTGAACGCGCCGGTAGTGTTCGGCGCCGATGTAGAGCCGGGGATGCGCAGCAAGGTTCATAGAGCCTCCTTCTGTTTGAATAGAACTCACCACAGATCGTCCGCAGGATGATACCAGGGCGTCTCCGGGAAGAGCGCCGTTAGCAGCGCCCGCATCTCCGGCGTCATCCCCGGCCGGACCGAGAGCAGCCCCTCCAGGTACGCCTCCCAGGGCGTCAGAACGCCGGCCAGCACCCTCACCAGGACCTCTTGTGGCGCCAGGACCTCCGCATCCGGCGTCCCTTTCTCCTCCACGCGTACCCCCTCATCAACCCTGAGAAAGCCCTCCTGAAGCGGCGTCTGGACCCGGATCACGCCCCGCCAGGGAGGATCTCCTTTCAATCTTCGGTCGAAGAGAGGCGTCAGAGCGTCCAGCAGCCTGGGGAGGTCCAGGATGGAGACCATGAACACCCGGCTCTCCCGGAACGCATAGCCCTCCGCCGTGAGAAGGCCCGCTGAGAACGTGTCCATGGGAGGTGCCCAGATCCGCGCGTCGATCCCCTGAGCCAGCAGATGGTTCTCCAGATGGATCAGGAGCGACCGGGCAATGGCCCCCCGCTTCTCGGAGGGCCTGACATGAAATTCCGACACCAGCCCGATCCACTGCCGGAGATAGCCCGCCCAGCCCTGAATGCCCGCTCCGTCCTCCGCCACAAAGAGAAACGCCGGGTCCTTCTCCCGGACCTCCCTGCGCAACCCCTCCCATCGCGCCAGGGCCTTTCTCCGCCAGCCGAAGAAGGGGGCATAGAGGTCCTCCAGGAGAGGCAGGAGCTTCTCCTCATCCCCTCTCCGGTAAGGTCGGATCGTCACGCCTGCCGGCTGCTCGAAGGACCGATGCGCCAGGGGCTTTTTCACGAATTCGCCGGGTCTGCACACCGTCGTGTACCCGGCCCTGGCATACAGCCTCCGGGCCACGTTCCCGATGTTCGTGGAGATGCCGGAACAGGCGTAACCCTGCGCGACCGCGAATCGCCCGGCCTCCTCCATCATCCGCGACGCGATCCCCCGCCCCCTCAGCGCCTCGTCCGTCCCCACGCCCGCGATCCCGGCCATCCGCACGAAGACCCCTTCCCCCCAGTGGAAATCGATGTCCGGGACGGAGATCTTTCCCACCTGCGCCCCACCTTCGAAGGCCCGCACGACCGCGTCTTCAACCTTGTAGACAATGTCCATGAGCTGCTCCCCTGCGCGTGGCATCCCCCTACTCTAGCCCCGCCCTTGCGATCCACTGGACCACGTCGCACTGCCGTTCCACCCGGCGCTCCCCCGTGTGCGCTTTGTCGCAATACGTGTCGCGATACTGTCGCGATTCTTCATAAATCCTTTGTTTTCAGTTTATAACGAACTGCCCGAGCAGCGCCAAGGGATTTCACTACGCCCCGTTCTACAAGGCCCCTCAGGTCCCGCTGCAACGTCCTGCGGTTCACCCCGGGACAGAGCGCCTCCAGGTCCTCGATCCGCAATTCGGGTTTCTCCAGCAAGTGCTCTACCGCCAGGGCCTGCCTGGGGTTGAGGCGGTATTCTCGTACGATCACGTCCCTCCGGATCACCTGCGTCCCCCGTGCGCGTAGCTCATCCATCTGCGTGGATAGGCCCTCTACGAAGTATTCCAGCCAGCCGGTCATGTCCAGGCCCTGTTCCCGGACATCCTGGATGGCCCGATAGAAAGCCGCACGGTCCCGGTCGTAATATTCGCTGATGGTGAACAGTCGCTTGAAGTCGTAACCGGCCCGGTAGAGGCAGAGCGTGGAGAGCAGGCGCGAGGTACGGCCATTCCCGTCCAGAAACGGGTGAATGTGGACAAGCTGAAACTGAGCGATTCCGCTGACCAGGATGGGGTGAACATCCCTGTGCATTCGTGATCGGTTTAGGGATAACTTATTGCGGGACAGAGGTTCGAGAATCTGAGAATATCCCCCCCAGAAACTCTATTTGAATCTTGCTCCCAGCCGTCTCCAGGAAGGACGCGGGCCTCTTTTCCTGCCTCCTGGCTGGGA